>NZ_CP117452.1:3637500-3937500 GCF_030687895.1 Pseudomonas sp. FP198 | reverse complement strand
TCGCCTGAGCGAGACCCATGCGCCGGACGCGGACTACGCGCTGCTGAGCGAGCATTTCACGCCCAAGGAGATGGTCGACCTGACCGTGGCGATCAACACCATCAACGGCTGGAACCGGCTGGCGGTGGGCTTCCGGAAAATGCCCGAGGCTTGATTCAAGCCCTGCTCACCTCAGGTAGTTCTTGGGCGTGAGTCCGGTCATGAGCTTGAAGAAAGCGATGAAGGCACTGTCGCTGGCAAAGCCCAGTTCGAAAGCGCAATAGCTCAGGCTGCGACCGGTGGCGAGCAGCTCAATGGCGCGCATCAAACGCCATTGCTGACGCCACTGCTGATAGCCCATGCCGGTTTCGCGTTGCAGGATCCGCCCGATGGTCCGGCCACTGGCGCCGATCTGCTGCTCCAGCACAGCCAGCGCCGGTGGCAATTGTTCCAGTGTCCTGAGCAGCGGCGCCAGGCGCTTGTCTTGAGGTAGAGGCAGCAGCATCGGTTGCGGTGCCGCCTGGCGGATTTCCTCCAGGCACAGGCCCAGCAGATGCGCGTTGCGGCCTTGCGTCCAGTCGCTGTCAAACGCAGCATCGGCGATCGGTTCAAGTACGGCGCGCAGCAGTGGCGAAACCTCGATGATGCGCACTTGCGCAGGCAAATCGGCGCACAGGGCCGGCGTCAGGTAGATCGATCGATACTCCACGCTCTGTTGCATCACCGCGCGATGCGGCGTGCCCGGTGGAATCCAGGCCGCTCGTGAGGGGGGCAGCAGGCAAAGCTGCCGTTGCAGGGTGATGCGCGTGCAGCCCTGGAAGGTGAACAGCAATTGTCCACGCCGGTGGGCGTGCAAGCCGGAATCGTGATGACCCAGCGTTGCAGCGACGCCAACGACCGGCGCGTGATGGCGGTCGGGGTCGAAGCGGGCGTGAGCGTCGAGCCAAGCCATGAGTTTGTCCGATTTCAGCGATTTATTGTCAGGCCTCGGATAATACGACAGCCATAGCGTTTATAGACTGCTCGCCATTCTTTCAGCGAGCACTTTCCATGACATCCCGTCCTCTGCTTCATCTGGCGATCGCCCTGGTCATGTTTCCCCAGATCGCCCAGACCCTTTACAGCCCTGCATTGGCAGACATCAGTCAGGCCTTTGCCGTCAGCGCCCAAATGGCGGCGCAGACGCTTTCGGTGTTTTTCCTGGGGTTCGCCCTCGGCGTGGTTGTATGGGGGCGCCTTTGCGATCGCGCCGGCCGTCGGCCCGTCATGCTGGCCGGCCTCGCGTTGTACGGGGCTGCGACCGTGCTCGGTTTGAACGCCTCCAGCTTTGACGCGTTGCTGGCCTTTCAGGCCTTGGCCGCGTTCGGCGCCGCAGTCGGTTCGGTGGTGACCCAAACGGTTTTGCGTGACCGCTTCCAAGGCGCCGAACTGGGCCAGGTCTTCTCGATCATCGGCATCGCATTGGCGGCCAGTCCGGCTATCGGTCTGTTCAGCGGCGCGGGCCTTGTGGGGCTTTTGGGCTATCAAGGCGTACTCGGCGCACTCCTGCTGCTGTCGTTGACCCTGCTGCTGTGGTGCGTGTGTGCCTTACCCGAAACCTTGCCGGTCCGACTGCCTCCACCGCCGCTGTTGAAAACCCTCTGGCGCATGCTGGCGGACCCGGCGATCTGGCGTTCGGCATGGCTGGTGGCTGCGTTCAACGTTGCACTGTTCAGCTACTACAACCTCGCACCGTTCCAGTTCGAACGACTCGGCTTGAGTCCCGCCATGTTCGGTTACAGTGGGGTGGTTCTGGCGTTGGGTTCAGGCTTGGGCGCCTGGCTCAACAAGCGCCTGCTGGCACGCGGATTCGACGGCAATCAATTGTCGGCTCTGGCGGCGCTTGTCCTGCTGGTGGGCGGTTTGGGCGTGCAAGGCCTGCTCGACAGCGGCACCTTTGTCGCACCGATGTTGCTGGTAGTGCTGGCGTTCGGCATGGCGATCCCCAACGTCCTGGGTGCGGCGCTCGTACATTACAAGGATTGCCTGGGCACCGCTGGCGCGCTGTTCGGCCTGTTCTACTACGTGCTGATCGGCGGTGCGTTGATGCTCGCCGCCTGGTTCCAGGCGCTGGGCTGGACCTTGATCCTTTGCGGCACGCTGGCGGTGGGCTTGACGCTGCGCCAGTTGCTGCGTGCCAAACGCCAGTCATCCCGTGCCGGGAACTAAGCCCGATCACTTTTCTTCTACCCACAATAGGCGGCCCAAAGCCGCCTTTGTCAGAGGAGTCGATCATGCAAGTTCAAGTCAACAGCAACCATATCGAAGGCAGTGTCCGATTGCAGGAGTGGGTCGGCAGTACGGTGGTGGACGCGCTACAGCGTTTCGAAGACCAGTTGGCCCGGGTTGAAATCCACGTCAGCGACGAGAACGCCCAGAAGGGTGGCGCCGCGGATAAACGCTGCCAGATCGAGGCGCGTCTGCAAGGCGTTGCGGCCATTTCCGTGAGCCACAAGGCCGAAAGCCTGGAGCTGGCGGTCGAGGGCGCCGCCGAGAAAATGCTGCATGCGCTCGATCATCAGGTCGGCAAGCTCAACCCCGCCGTCGAATCCATGGGACGCGTGACCGCCCCGGTGGATGAAGCACCACCGGAAATGGTGGACGCCATGCTGGAGGAAGACTTCCTCGCAAACCAAGAGGCTCGTGGCAAAGAATAAAAGGAGACGATCATGACCGCTCATCAACCCTTCAGCCGGCAGGTATTGGCCGAGCTTCTGGCGTTCGACGAACAGCCGAGCCTTTCGTTGTATATGCCCACCCACCGTACATTCCCTGAACGCAGCCAGGACCCGATCCGCTACAAGAACCTGGTGCGCGAGCTGCAGACGCAACTGGAACAACAGCATCCGGGCGTCGATTGCGCGCCATTGCTTGAGCCTTTCCATGCACTGGTGGACGATCAGGAGTTCTGGAACTCCAATCGGGACGGCATCGCGGTATTCGGCGCCCGTGACTACTTCAAGGTCATCGCGGTGAACCAGCGCCTGCCGCAATGCGCATTCGCCAATAGCCACCCTTATCTGAAACCATTGTTGCGTCTGGTCCAGTCGACCGAACGTTATCAGGTGCTGTGCCTGACTCGTAACGAGGTGTGGTTGTACGAGGGCTCCTCCCAACAACTGGAAAAGATCGAGCTGGCCGACGAGGTGCCGCGCAACCAGAACGAGGCGCTCGGCAATGAGCTGACTTCAGGTGACCAGCAGGGTTTTCCCAACGGCTTCAGCCGCAGCAGCGAGCGCGGCGATCCGATGATGCATGAGTCCGCCGGCGGCGGTAAGCAGGACGAAATCAACCTCGACCGCGAGCGGTTTTTTCGCGCCGTGGACAAAGCTATCCTGGAACACCATTCGCAGCCCTCGGGCTTGCCGATGATCCTCGTGGCGCTGCCGGAAAACCAGGCGGTGTTTCGCGCGGTCAGCCATAACTCGCAGTTGTTGGCCCAGGGCATCGATGGGGACCCTTCGAGGTTGGGCGTGGAGGAGTTACGCGTCCAGTGCTCCAAGGTCATGGCCCACAGCCATTCGGATAGGGTCGTCGACAGCCTCAATCGTTATGGCGTCGCGGTCGGCCAGGGACGGGCGCTGGACAATCTCGCCGAGATAGCCAAGGCCGCCTGGGAAAGCCGCATTGC
Source organism: Pseudomonas sp. FP198 (assembly GCF_030687895.1). Lineage (NCBI taxonomy): Bacteria > Pseudomonadati > Pseudomonadota > Gammaproteobacteria > Pseudomonadales > Pseudomonadaceae > Pseudomonas > Pseudomonas sp. FP198. The sequence goes on along the minus strand of NZ_CP117452.1, from coordinate 3,933,851 downwards.
GCTGTTGCTGGTGGAGGCGGAGCGCCAGGTGCCCGGCCAGCTCGACGCGGACAAGGGCCGCTTGCTCATTGACGAGACCGGCGATGAACAGGCGCCTGACGTGCTGGACGAATTGATCCTGGCCGTGACCCGGCAGGGCGGCGAAGTCGTCGTCGTGCCGCCTGAGCATGTCATGCCGACCGATACGGGGGCGGCGGCGGTGTGCCGGTTCTAGGCAACCCCAGACGCAGTGTCGAACCCTGTGGGAGCTTGCTCGCGATAGCGGACTGACCTTCAACATAAATGTTGACTGATACACCGCCATCGCGAGCAAGCTCGCTCCCACGCTGTCTTTTTGCACCCAGGTGGTCGGACGGCGTTTGCTTCCTATTAATAAGAACGATTACTATTCGTGCCCCGTCCCCCAAGCACGCCGCGATGATCCCCAAGCTGCCTCGCAGACCCGGCTTTTTCGAGCATTACGAAGAGTTGATCGGCACCTGGACCCGCCGCCTGCGCAATCGCGATCAGGCCGAGGACCTGGCCCATGACACCTTCGTGCGCGTGCTCGAGTCCGATTCGGCGCAGGTCGAGCAGCCACGGGCCTATTTGCACCAGACCGCACGCAATATTGCAGTGGACGGCTATCGGCGTGAAGATCGACGGGGCGCCATGGAGGAAGCGGCGCTTGACCCTGGTTATTCGTTTGCGGGCGACCCGGAGCACTACATGCACGCGATCCAGCTGGCGGACTCCATCGAACGGGCGCTTGCCGAGCTGCCGGCCCATTGCCGCACGGTGTTTGTCTGGCAGAAGATCGAAGGCCTGACCCAGGCGGAAATCGCCGAGCGCCTGGGCCTGTCAAAAAACATGGTGGAAAAGTATATGATCCGCACCCTGCGCCATTTGCGTGATCGCCTCGACGGACCGGATCAATGAGCGGTCGTCCTTTTCCACCCGAGCCACAGGACCCTTCCATGATGGATAGCCGTGACTGCCCCTGCGGGCAGAGCAGGGTTCGCGACGAGGCGGCGCAATGGTTCGTGCGTCTGCAGGACCCGGTCATGAGCCTCGACGAGCGTCAGCGCTTCGAGGCCTGGCTGGGCGAACACCCCAACCACCGCGATGAAATTCAACTACTGCAAGGGATCTGGAGCGCAACGGACCTGCTGTCCATGGAGCGCTTGCAAGCGCTGTGCGAGCGGCCCGCCGGACGCCCGAGACGCAGGCCTTTGCTGCGCTATGCGGTGGCCGCCGGATTGGTGGCGGTGGCGGTCGGGCTGGGGTTGTTCAGCGGCCTGGGTGCGTCGAGCGATTACCGCAGCGAATTCGCCACCGCCCTCGGTGAGCGTCGGCATGTCGCGCTGCCGGATGGCTCGCTGATCGACCTCAACAGCCGCAGCCATGTGCGCGTTGTCTTCGAACATCGCCAACGTCGGGTAGAGCTGGTCGAGGGGGAGGCGCTGTTCAGGGTCGAGCATGATGCCGAGCGCCCGTTCACCGTTGACGCGGGCAACGGCCAGGTGACGGTGACCGGGACGCGCTTCGACGTGCGCCGCGATGCCGGCAGCACCCGGGTGGCCGTGGAGGAGGGTAGCGTCAAGGTTCAGGGGCGTGATTTCCCGATCAGTCTCACGGCCGGGCTGGGTATCCGGATCGATGCTCAAGGCAAGGTCGCCTCACCGTACCCGATCAACGCCGATGAACTCACCGCGTGGCGCAATGGCAAGCTGGTGTTCAACAACGCGCCGTTGAGTGAAGTCGCCGAGGAGGTTTCCCGTTATCGTGCCAAGCCCCTGCGGGTCGCCAGTGCCGCGGTGGGCAACCTGCGCTTGACCAGTGTGTTTCGTTCGGACAATCCCGAGGCGCTGCTCAAGGCCTTGCCGAACATCCTGCCGGTGGCCGTGCGCACACTCGACGACGGCAGCCAGGAAATAATTGCGAAATAGATTCAGGTTTTTTTCGAGTTCTTCGTCTTCTTGTCCAACTGCAACTGGTTTGCATTAACAGACGCGTATTCTTGCGATTCGACAGGACAAGGTTCGACGTGAAAACTTCCGCCAAGAACAACAAACGTACCTCCACCCGTTGGCTACCGCTGGCCCTGACCCTGGCGGTCAGCGCCGGGTTGCCCGAGGCTTTTGCCGACCAGACCGCCAACGCAATTCACATTCAGGCGCAACCTCTGGGCCAGGCGCTGAGCCAGCTTGGCCAGCAGACCTCATTGCAGGTGTTCTTCAGCCCGGACCTGGTGGCCGGCAAGCAAGCCCCGGCGGTGCAGGGCAACCTGTCTCCCGAGGCGGCCCTGGGGCAATTGCTTGAGGGCAGCGGTTTGCAATACCAGATTGATCAGGGCTCGGTGACGGTGTTGCCGGCTCCTTCGGCGTCTACCGATGGCCCGCTGGAACTGGGCGCCACCGAGATCCAGGTGGTCGGCGACTGGCTTGGCGACGCCAATGCCGAAGTGGTGCAGAACCACGCCGGCGCGCGGACGGTGATCCGCCGCGAAGCGATGGTCGAGCAGGGTGCCATGAACGTTGGCGATGTATTGCGGCGGGTCCCGGGCGTGCAGGTGCAAGACGCCAACGGTACCGGCGGCAGCGACATCGCCCTGAACGTCGGCGTGCGTGGCCTGACCTCGCGCCTGTCGCCGCGCTCCACGGTATTGATCGACGGCGTACCGGCGGCCTTCGCGCCGTACGGCCAGCCGCAACTGTCCATGGCGCCGATCTCATCGGGCAACCTGGACAGCATCGACGTGGTACGCGGTGCCGGCTCGGTGCGCTACGGCCCGCAGAACGTCGGCGGCGTGATCAACTTCGTGACCCGTGCCATCCCGGAAAAAGCCACCGGGGAAATCGGCAGCACCCTGGAGACCTCCCAGCACGGCGGCTGGAAGCACATCGACACGGCGTTCCTGGGCGGTACCGCCGATAACGGGCTGGGCGTGGCGCTGCTGTATTCGGGTGTCAACGGCAACGGATATCGCAAGAGCAACAACGATAACGACATCGACGACGTGATCCTCAAGACCCACTGGGCGCCGACCGACGTCGACGATTTCTCGCTGAACTTTCACTACTACGACGCCGAGGCCGACATGCCCGGCGGCCTGACCCAGGCACAGTACGACGCCGACCCGTACCAGTCCGATCGCGACTGGGACAGTTTCAGCGGCCGCCGCAAGGACGTGTCGTTCAAGTGGATCCGCGAAATCGGCGAGCGCACCCAGGCCGAAGTGCTGACCTATTACTCCGACAGCTTCCGCGGCAGCACCATCGCCTCGCGGGACCAGCGTAACCTGGTGTCCTACCCGCGTAGCTATTACACCTTTGGCATCGAGCCGCGGGTGTCCCATGTGTTCGACCTGGGGCCGACCACCCAGGAGGCCAGCGTCGGTTATCGCTACCTCAAGGAAGGCATGCACGAGGAGGCCAGCCGCCTGGCGCTGCGCAACAACGAGCCGGTGGTGCGTCCGGGGGCCGACGGTCACGTCTATCAGGACCGGACCGGTGGTACCGAAGCCCATGCGGTCTACATCGACGACAAGATCGACGTGGGCAAGTGGACCATCACTCCGGGCATCCGTTTCGAAAGCATCAGCACCGAATGGCACGACCGCCCGGTGCTCGACACCGCCGGCCGCCCGGTGCAGGAAAAGCGCCGCAGCATCGACAGCAACGAACCGTTGCCGGCCTTGAGCGTGATGTACCACCTGTCCGACGCCTGGAAGCTGTTCGCCAACTACGAGACCTCGTTCGGCAGCCTGCAGTATTTTCAACTCGGCCAGGGCGGCGACGGCAACAACACCGCCAATGGCCTGAGCCCGGAAAAGGCCAAGACCTACGAGATCGGTACGCGCTACAACGATGACGTGTGGGGCGGGGAAGTGACGCTGTTCTACATCGACTTCGACGACGAGTTGCAATACATCAGCAACGATGTGGGCTGGACCAACATGGGCGCCACCAAGCATCAGGGGCTGGAAGCGTCGGTGCATTACGACATGGCCGCGTTGGACCCGCGTCTCGATGGCCTGACCGCCAGCGCCGGTTTCACCTACACCCGCGCCACCTATGAAGGGGACATCCCGAGCTTCAAGGGCCGTGACCTGCCGTTCTATTCGCGCCAGATTGCTACCGTGGGCTTGCGCTACGAAGTCAATCGCTGGACTTACAACCTCGATGGTTTTGCCCAGTCCGGGCAACGTTCACCGGGCAACAGCGTGAACCCCGATGGCAGCTTCGGCGACAACTACATCACCGACGGCACCGCCGATGGGCAGTACGGCGACATGCCTGGCTATATGCTCTGGAACGTTCGGGGCGGCTATGATTTCGGCTCGCAGCTGTCGAACCTGAAACTCGGCGCGGGGGTGAAGAACCTGTTCGATCATCAGTACTACACGCGTTCCAGCGACAACAACTCGGGTATCTACGTCGGCGCGCCGCGTACGTTTTTCGTGCAGGCGAGTGTGGGGTTTTGATTCAGTCTTCTGTGGCCTGAAACACAGTCCCAACGTTCAGATCCATTCCCGTGGCAAGGGAGCTTGCTCCCGCTGGGTCGCGAAGCGGCCCCAAAACCTGTCGAACGCGGAGCATCAGGTACTCCGCGTCCGACAGGTTGCGACTGCTTCGCAGCCGAGCGGGAGCAAGCTCCCTCGCCACGGGGAATCTGCAGGGCTTAGACCTTCAACACCTTCCCACTGCCCGCCACCGCCACCAATGACAGCGCAATCAATCCGAACGCAATGGCCAGGCTGCTGCCATGGGCGACAAAGCCGATCAGTGCCGGCCCCGCGAGGATGCCGGCATAACCGATCGTGGTGATGGCCGGCACGGCGATGGCTTCGGGCATCAGGGTCTGTTTGCCGACGGCGGTGTACAGCACTGGCACGATGTTCGAACACCCGGCGCCGACCAGCGCATACCCCAACAGCGCCGCTTGCCACATCGGTGCGAGGGTCGCCAGGAAGAACCCCGCTGCCGCGATCGAGCCGCCGTAGATGATCACGCGCTTGGCACCCAGGCGATGCACCACCGAATCGCCTGTCAACCGGCCGACGGTCATGGTCAGCGCAAACGCGGCATAACCCAACCCGGCGTAGGCGGTATCCACCGCGCGCTCGGTGGTCAGGAACACCGCGCTCCAGTCCAGTACCGCGCCTTCGGCCAGGAACACGATAAAGCACAGGATGCCGATGAACAGCACCACGCCATGCGGAATGGCAAACGCCGGTCCCGAGCTTTCACTGCCGTAGGGCAACAGGTGCGGTGCGGCCTTGAACAACGCCACCAGCAGGACCGCGTTGACCACCAGGGTTGCCGCCAGCGGTGAAAGCCCGAGGCCGAGCAGGGCGCTCACGCCGGCCGCGCCGATGATTCCGCCGAGGCTGAACATGCCGTGAAAACCCGACATCATGGTCTTGCCGCTGGCGCGCTCGACGATCACCGCTTGCAGGTTCACGGTCGAATCGACGGTGCCGAGCCCGGCGCCAAACACGAACAATGCCGCCACTAACCAGGGCAATGAACTCATCGACGCCAGCAGCGGCAGCGCCAGGCAGATCAGGATCGTGCCGCCACTGAGTACCCGACGGCAGCCGAACCGCGTCGCCAGCGCACCGGAAATCGGCATCGCCAGAATCGACCCGACCCCAAGGCATAACAGCAGCAAGCCGAGGGTCCCTTCATCCAGGTTCGCCCGCGCCTTGGCATAAGGCACCAGCGGCGCCCAGGCGGCAATACCGATTCCGGCAATGAGATAGGCGATGCGGGTGGACATCTGTTCCAGGCGTCCGGGAACAAAAGTGGGTGGGGGCGTGATGGCAGTCATGAAACGTCCTTGGCTTTGGTGCGGTGCGGTGATGCAGGCAGGGGCCTATGCTTGCATATCCACTGACCGCACCGCGACCCCAAGGTGCCGACACCTTCTTCATGCATACGGTCGATTCCATTCGCACCTGTCGAACCTGACAGTTTACGGCTCGCTACTTTGTGCCTATCAATGCGCAACGGTTTTCTTACCATTGAAACCCGTGGGCTTTGGGCTCAGGGGCGGGCAGGAGGCGAAGGTGGATCGTCAGACTCAACTCAGGCTGGCTCGGGAACTCTTCAACCTCATTGACTGCAATGGAACCAGTCAAGCCGAGTCATTTGCTCTCAACCCGGTGACCCACTACACGTGCGTGGCCCATCTTGCGCGCGAGCAGGCCCGGCTCTTTCGCGCTGTTCCGATGATGGTCGGCCTGTCCAGCGAGTTACCCTGCTTTGGGGATTACCTGACCGATGATCGGTGCGGCGTGCCTATCGCTGTCGTCCGGCTTGCGGATGGCGGGCTCAGTGCATTCATCAATGTTTGCCGCCATCGCGGCGCGCGTGTTCTGGAGGATCGGGGGACGTTGGCGGGCTCGATGGTTTGTCCCTATCACGGTTGGGTCTACGATCTGGCTGGCCACCTGAAAACACTGGGGCCCGCCGAGGATTTCCAAGGCCTGACGTGTGCCGAGCGCAACCTGACGCGACTGGTCACGCACGAGCTGCACGGGCTAATCTGGGCCACTCCGATGTCAGGACCCGCGCTTGAGCCGGTGGCCCCGATGGGCTCGCTGGCGGAGGAAATCGCCAGCTACCATTTCGAGAACTTCGCCCTTTATCGACAAGTCCAGCTCGATAAATCCTTCAACTGGAAGATGGTCATAGAGACGTTCCTGGAGAACTGGCATTTCCCGTTCGTGCATCGCAGAACGGTGCTGCCAATTTTCCTGCCTTCACTCAGCCTGTTCGAGGCATTCGGTCGCCACGGGCGTTTGATCATGCCCCGTCGCTCGATCCTGCAGATGCGCGACGAACCTGTTGATCAATGGAATCTGCTCAAACATTCGCTGGTGATCTATTGGCTGTTTCCCAATACCCTCCTGCTCTGGCAGGGCGATCATCTGGAAACCTGGCAGGTCTTTCCCGACCAGGAACGTCCTGAGCGGTGCATGGCACAGGTGTCGCTTTATACGCCGCAGGCCGCGACATCGGCTCGCGAGTGTAAATACTGGGACAAAAACATGGCGCTTTTGCTTGAAACGGTGGACGGCGAAGATTTCGAAATCAGCAAGCGTATCCAGTGCGGCTTGCGTTCGGGCGCTCAGGAGCACCTCACGTTTGGCCGTCATGAACCGGCGCTGCAGCATTTTCATCGGCAGATCTGGCTGGCTTTGGAAGAGGGCCCGGCGCCGGCCGATTAAATGGGGGGCATGGAACAAACACGATAGACCTTGCCTGAGTGTGTTTTATAGCGTCAGCGTCTAGAGTATCGACGCCTTCTCGCTTGCTTCGGATTTGATTCCATGACGCAGTTCTACAACGCACGCGGCAACCTCTACGGAGTCGTTTCACCGCAGCAGGTGCGTGCCCTGGGCATCGGCCTGCCGTCGTCCGCCGCCGAGGCGGCCTCGTTACGCCAATCCTGGGCCAGCGCCGCCGTGCAGGCCTTCTGCGCCTGGGCGCCGGGGGAGGCGCCGCCGGATGCCAAGGCTCATCGCAGTGATGGGCTGCTGGTCGGCCCGTTCCAGGACACGCCGCCCTTCGACCTGCTGATCGTCAATACCGACGGGACGCTGGCCGAGCGTAGCGGCAATGGCCTGACGATTTTTTCCCTGGCGCTGCAAGAGCGAGGGTTGCTGGTGGGCGATGACGATTGCGTACTGCAGGTTCACCACGACAAACCCGACGGTATCTCACCGCTGCGGACATCGGTTCGCGCCGCTGAGTTGGGCGGCGTCCCAGGCTTCTGGCTGGACCTGGGGACACCGCTGTTCGGGCCCGCTGCCGTGGGCGCTCAAGGTGTAGCAGCGGTGACCTTCAACCAATGCGCGGTAAGCCGGGTGCCCGCGCTGCATGGCTTGAACCCGGCGTGGGGCAACAGCCAATTCGTACGCATCGGCAATCCTCATTGCGTAACGCTGGTGGATGACGTGGAGGCGTTGCCAGGTCTTGCGCAAATGCGCGCCGAGGCGCTGTCGCAAAGCCTGACCGGCATTGCCTACGCAGCGCCTGGCGGGGCGGGGATTCCTTGTCCAGCGGGGGTCAACCTGCAATGGGCCTGGCGCGCCGCCGACGGACAGATCGCCGCCCGGGTGTTCGAGCGGGGCGAAGGCCCAACCGCGTCCTCCGGCACCAGCGCCAGCGCCGTCGCGTGTGCCGCGTGGCGGGTGGGCTGGGTGCAGGCCGGGACGGTGAGCGTCATGATGCCCGGCGGGACTGCGCCAATCCTGTTGCAAGAGCGGGAGGGTGAGTTGGTACGGGTCAGCCTGTTTGGCACGGCGCGGCTTGTCCCGTAGGGGCTTTCGGATGTTGTGCGGCGCGGCGATTTCCGCCATCGCGAGCAAGTTCGCTCTTACAGTTTGATCGGCTACGGCCACGAAATTTGTGTACGGCACAGAACCCTGTGGGAGCGAGCTTGCTCGCGAAGACGGTGGCAAGTCCAACCTTGCTGTAACCGAACCGCTGCTATTGCGAGCAGGAATCAACCCCGTTGCGGCCCAAACTCCACCACCGGCATCTGCCGCTTCATCAACACTTCACCATTGCGAATCGAGTAAAGCGGCAGGCCCTGGCTGCGGATCACTTCGTAGTCGCTGTCGGCCGAGAGGATCAGCAGGTTCGCCGGGCGTCCGGGTTCCAGTCCGTAACGTTCGCCCAGGGCCATGGCCTTGGCGCTGTTGTCAGTGACCAGGTCCAAAGCGCTTTGCAGGTTGCGGTAGCCGAGCATATGGCAGATGTGCAGCCCGGCTTCGAGCACGCGCAGGATGTTGCCGTTGCCCAACGGATACCATGGGTCGACGATCGAGTCCTGGCCGAAGCAGACGTTCATCCCGGCTTCGAGCAATTCGTTGACCCGGGTGACGCCGCGGCGTTTGGGGAAGTTGTCGAAGCGCCCTTGCAGGTGAATGCTTTCGGTGGGGCACGATACAAAGCTGATGCCCGAGTGCCCGAGCAGGCGGAACAGCTTGGCGCAGTAGGCGTTGTCGTAGGAGCCCATGGCCGTGGTGTGGCTGGCGGTGACCCGGGCGCCCATGTCGCGGCTGCGGGCCTCTTCGGCGAGCACTTCCAGAAAACGCGAGTGCGGGTCGTCGGTTTCGTCGCAGTGCACATCCACCAGGCAACCGGTGCGCTCGGCCAGGTCCATGAGGAACTTCACCGAGCTGACGCCCTGGTCGCGGGTGTACTCGAAATGCGGAATGCCGCCTACCACGTCGGCGCCCATGCGGATGGCTTCTTCCATCAGTTCGCGACCGCTGCGGTAGGACTCGATGCCCTCCTGGGGAAACGCGACGATCTGCATGTCGACCAGATGACGGCTTTCCTCGCGCACTTCCAGCATTGCCTTGAGCGCGGTGAGCGTCGGGTCGGTCACGTCGACGTGGGTGCGCACATGCTGGATGCCATGGGCGGCGAGGGCCTGGAGCGTTTTCCTGGCGCGGATCCTGGTGTCTTCGTGGGTGATGGTGGCCTTGCGTTCGCCCCAGCACTCGATGCCTTCGAACAGCGTACCGCTCATGTTCCAGCGCGGTTCGCCGGCAGTCAGGGTGGCGTCCAGGTGAATGTGCGGCTCGACGAAGGGCGGCACCACCAGGTTGCCGCCGGCGTCGAGGTCTTCGGGGCCCAGGCTGGGGGCCTCGGTCTGGCGGGCGATGCTGGCGATCAGGCCGTTTTCCAGGTGCAGTTCATGCAAGCCTTCGCGGTTGCGCAGGCGGGCGTTGATGATGTGCATCAAGCGAGTCCTTTATAGGTCTTGTAGGGGCGCGTCAGCGGTGCGAATACCCATCACGCCGATCAATAGCACATACGTTAGCGCGCCGGTGGCGATTCCTACCAGCGGCGCAACCCATGGTGAATTGAAGGCGGCCACCGTGCCGACGCCGTAGGCACACAGCCCGGGCCAGTTGAAGGCCGGCAGTTGCGCCGCGGCCAGGCGCGGATAGCGGCCACGCCAGCGGAAGAAGAAGTCGGCCATGATCACCCCGCCAATCGGCGGGATCACGGTGCCGAGCAGGATCAGGTACGGCACCAGCAAATCGTACATGCCCAGCAGCGCCAGCAGCGTGCCGATCACCGCGCCGGCCAGTGTGACGGTCTTGCGTCGGCGGGTGCGCAGCAGGTTGCAGCCGGCCACGGCAAAGTTGTAGATCGTGTTGTCCTGGGTGCTCCAGATGTTGAGCAGAAGCATCGCCATCGCCGCCATGGCGAAACCTTGCAGCAGCAAGACTTCGACCACATCGGGCTGCTGGTAGACGATGGCTCCGTAGGCGCCGATCAGCACCATCAGGCCATTGCCGAGAAAAAAACCGATCAGGCTGGCCAGCACCGCGACCTTTGCCGAACGGGAAAAGCGCGTCCAGTTGGTCGCCTGGGTGGCGCCGCTGACGAACGTGCCGAACACCAGCGTGATCGCGGTGGACCAGTCCAGGCTGCCGGTGGGCACAACCGCGAGCAGACCATCGAGGCCACCGACCTGCTGCGTGGCGACCCACATCGAGAGGATCAGCAACAGCATCATCGCCGGCACGGCGACGTACGAGAGGATTTCCAGTCCGCGATAGCCGATGTAGGCCGTGGCGCAGAAGCCCAGCCCGAACAGCACCATCAACCCCAGGACGGTGCCCTGGCTCAATTCGAAATACTTGCCCAGCACCACCGCCGCGGTGGCCGTGCCCCAGGCGTACCAGCCGATCTGAGTGAAGCCCAGGATCAAGTCGCTGAGCTTGCTGCCCACCTCGCCAAAACAGAAGCGGCCCATCAACACCGAATTGAGCCCGCTCTTGAAAGCGATGTAACCCAGGCTCGCCGCGTACAGCCCCAGCAGCAGGTTGCCGATGACAATCACGCCGAGCATCTCGGCGAAACCGAATGCCACGCCCAACTTGCCGCCGGCAAACATGGTCGCGGTGAAAAAAGTGAAACCCAGCAGCACCATGGCGGTGGAGGCTAGGCCCTTGCGGGCATGCATCGGGACTTCGCTCAAGGGATAGTCGTTACCGGGATCGTTCTGAGTCATGTGGCGGTCCTTGCGGAGGAGGGAATGTCGCAAGCGTGCAGCGGCCGTGCCAAACGAGTGATCGCCGGTTATTTATAGCCAATGGGTGGATATCGGGTGGGCTTCGAGGAGCAAAAGCGGTGCAGGGGTGGTTCAAGTTGGAACACGGATCGTGTTACTCAGAAGTACCTTGTGGGGGCGAGCCTGCTCACGAATGCGCTGCATCAGTCGATGGCTATGTGACTGATCGGACGCTTTCGCGAGCAGGCTCGCTCCTACAAAGGTTGCAGGGGGCCCTCAGGTGGGCGAGTGCAGCGGCAAAAACCGCATCACCGCCGCGACGATCGCTTCCGGCGCGTCCTCCTGGACCAGATGCCCGGCATTCGGCACAGGATGGAACAGCGCCCCCGGGATCATTTTGTGCAGCGCCCGGCCGCGCTCGATGGGGATCCACTGGTCATCCTCGCCCCAAAGGATCTGCGTCGGGCAGCGCACCTTCGGATACAGGCCCTGGACCTCGTCGGTGTAACGCTCGTCCATCTGCGCAATCTGCCGGTAGAGCGCAGCCTGGCCGGTTTCGCCGAGCCAGGGCTGGACGTACGGGGCGAGTTCTTCATCGGTAATGCAGCGCTTGATCGCGCCACGGATATAGGTCGGCACGATGGCCCGCTGGATGTAGTCGGGCAGGCCGCTGAACGCCGCTTCGTGCTGGCGTACGTGTTGCACGAACGCAGAGCCCCACGGCGACAAGGCTACCGGGTCGATCAGGGTCAGGCTGCGGTAATCCTTGCCATCGAGCAGATGGGTGCGCAGGACCGTCGCGCCGCCAAAGTCATGGGCGATGACGTCCGGGCAATCCAGCTTCCAATGCTCCAGCAGTCGGGCAAGCAGCTGGTTCTGAACGCCGAGGGACACGTCTGCATCGGGTTGCGCGGATTGGCCATAACCCAACAGGTCGAAGTAATGAACCTTGTGCGTGGCGAAAAACAGCGGGGCGATCCGGTGCCATACATAAGAGGAGAACGGCGTGCCATGGACAAACACCAACGGCGGGCCGTCGCCGTGGATGGCGTAGCGGATGGGGTGCCCGTTGAAGTCGTATTCCTGATCCAGCGGCCAGTCGGTCATGATGGTGTCCTCTTGGTATATCCGAACCAAGGAGGATAGACACAAAGGCCGCCAGGTTCATTCGCCGTGGTAGATGCAGCCGCTGGTGCAGGTCTCGTGGATGCGAATGGCGCTGAGTTCCGGCAGCAGCGGCTTCAACTCGTTCCAGATCCACTTGGCCAGGACTTCGCTGGTGGGGTTTTCCAGACCGGGGATGTCGTTGAGGTAGTTGTGGTCCAGGCGCTCGTAGAGCGGCTTGAAAATCGCCTTGATTTCCGAGAAGTCGCGAATCCAGCCGGTGTGCGGGTCGATGTCGCCGCTGAGGTGGATCGCCACCTTGAACGAATGACCATGCAGGCGTCCGCACTTGTGGCCTTCCGGCACGTGGGGCAGGCGGTGGGCGGATTCGAAGGTGAACTCTTTGAAAATTTCCACAAATTTGGCTCTTTAAATGGACGGTCGCGAGGCAGGCGGCGCAGTTTATCAGTTTGATCCCCGCGTTGCGCGAGCGTGCTGACTAAAGGGTCAGCAAACGCTCGCCCAGCCCACCGTTGGCGGTCAGTTCGAGGAACTCGTCGCCGAGGCGGCGGCTTTCGTCCATTGCGGTGCGCCAGTATTTGCGGCGGCCCGGGTCATCGCCCATGAAGCGCTTGAAGTCGTTGCGGTCCGGCAGTTTGCCGAAGGGCAGGCGAGCCAGGTATTCGCGGGACGGCGCCAGCAGCAGTACATCCTGCAAGCGCGAGGTATCGCCTCGGCGCCATGGCAGGCCTTTGTCGAACCAGCCGGGAATGACCCGATCGGTGAAGTGCGGATAGAGCACGATGTCCTCGCCGCTATAGGGCAGGTCAAGGTGGTAGTCCAGCAGGCCGCCATCGCGGTAGGTGCCCGCGCCGGCGCCGGGCAGGTCGCGCACGCCTTCCATGATCATCGGGATCGAGCCCGACGCCAGCAGTGCCTGGCGCAGGTTGCCGGCCTCCAGCGGCACGAAGCGCGAGGGGAAATCCGTCAGCGGATGGAGCGGGGGAGCCAGGCGCGGGTCGTGGATGATCAGCCTTTCAAAATGCCGCGACAGCCGCGCCCGGCCGCGCAGGTTGTCGGCGATCACCGAGGACAGCCCCAGGCCCAGCCGGCCGCGATGGTCCTGCGCCAACAGGCCATGACTCTTGACTACCATGATGTTGAGCCGGTAATGCGGATTGTCGAGGATCGTCAGGTCGCGACCTTCAAGCAGGTCGTCGAGCATGCGCTGCGAGCTCTGGCTGACCCCGGCCATGGTCACGCCTTTGGCGAAGCTCTGCTCGTTGTACAGGATGCCCAGGCGGCGGATGCCCTCGGCGGCGTCCGGCAGACAGGCGCTGGCGAAGCGCCAGGAGCCGACCGATGCACCGATCAGAGAGCGCTCCCGCGGCGCGGCGGGCAGCCATTCACCGAACAGCGCCAGGTCCAGCCCCTGGATACCCAAGGCCTTCGGCCCTCCGGCGGCGCCCGGCAGGATGCCGACATCGGCGGCCTGAAGGCCTGCCTGGCGGATGCGCTTGAAGGCGCGAGGGCCGGCCTTCAGAGTCAGTGCGGGGAACTTGATGTGAATGGCGGTCATACCGGTCTCGAATACGTGCAAGCGGCTGATTATAGCGACACAAAAACCCGTGGGAGCGAGCTTGCTCGCGATGACGCTGTGTCAGTTGTCAGTTTTGATGACTGACCTGACGCTGGCGCGAGCAAAATTGACCTGGATTCAATGATGGCAATTCAGTTTCAGTTAAGTTCGTCCCGATACAGTTCCCCGCTGAAGATTATAAAAAGGAGATAACCCGTGAACCGCCTCACTGCCTTTTGCATCGCGACGCTCATGGTCATCGGTACGGGTCTGGCCCAAGCCCGGGACCTCAGTGCCACTGAGGCCCAAAAACTGCTGGACGCTGGTACCATCCTGCCTTTTGATCAGCTCAACGCCGCTGCCCTGGCCAAACACACTGGCGCCACGGTGACCGATACCGAGCTGGAAGAGGAATACGGCAAGTACCGGTACAAAGTGGATCTGCGTGATGCCAAGGGCATCGAGTGGGATCTGGAACTCGACGCCGTCACTGGCGAGGTGCTGAAGAATCATCAGGATACGTAATGAAGCTTAATCTGCGCGCCCGCAACCGTTGGGCGCTGGCGCTGCTGGTGTGTTGTTCGGTGGCCGTGGCCCGCGACCTGGACCAGGACGAAGCCCTGCAACTGCGCCAGCAGGGCGTGATCCTGCCCTTGGAGCATCTGCTGCAACAGGCGCTGGACCTCCACCCTGGCGCCAAGTTGCTGGAAGCCGAGCTGGAAGAAAAGCACGGCATCTACATCTACGAAGTCGAGCTGCTGGACACCGACGGCGTCGTGCGCGAACTGGACCTGGAGGCCGCGACCGGCCGTTTACTCAAAGATAAGGAAGACTGATGCGCCTGCTACTGGTGGAAGACCATGTTCCCCTGGCCGACGAACTGATGGCCGGGCTCGCCCGGCAGGGCTACGCGGTCGATTGGCTCGCCGACGGGCGCGACGCGGTGTATCAGGGCAGCAGCGAGCCCTACGACCTGATCATTCTCGACCTTGGGCTGCCAGGGGTGCCGGGGCTCGAGGTGCTGGCGCAATGGCGCGCTGGCGGCTTGACCACCCCGGTACTGATCCTCACCGCGCGAGGCTCCTGGGCCGAGCGCATCGAAGGGCTCAAGGCCGGCGCCGATGATTACCTGACCAAACCCTTTCACCCCGAAGAGCTGCACCTGCGCATCCAGGCACTACTGCGTCGCTCCCATGGCCAGGTCAACCAGCCGACGCTGCAAGCAGCGGGGTTGCACCTGGACGAAGGCCGGCAATGCGTGATTCGCGACGGCGCCGAGATCCAGCTGACCGCCGCCGAATTCAGGCTGCTGCGCTATTTCATGCTCCACCCCGAGCAGATCCTTTCCAAGAGCCACCTCGCCGAGCATCTTTATGACGGTGAAACCGAGCGCGATTCGAATGTGCTGGAAGTCCACGTCAATCACCTGCGCCGCAAGCTCGGACGCAGCGTGATCGAAACCCGTCGCGGCCAGGGCTACCTGTTCGGCGGGCAGGCGCAGTGAGATCCATCCAGCGGCGCCTGAGCCTGGGCCTGATCGGGGTGATGGTGGTGGTCGGCCTGGTGCTCGCGCAGACCAGTTTGTGGCTGTTCGAGTTGGGTTTGCAGCGCTACCTCGAAGCCGGGTTGCGCAATGACAGCGAGAACCTGCTGGTGGCCCTGGTCCGTGGCCCGCAAGGGTTGCAACTGGACGAGCGACGCTTGTCGCCGGCTTACCTGCGGCCGTTTTCCGGGCATTATTTCCGCATCGATTTTGCCGACGAGCATTGGCGCTCCCGTTCCCTCTGGGACCAGGAACTGCCGCGGCTCGACCATCCGGGGCTGCACAGCAACCTGCAACTGGGTCCCGAAGGCCAGAAACTGCTGGTGCTGCGCACTGACTACCGGCGCCTGGGCCAGGCGATTTCCATCAGCGTAGCGCAGGACTACACGCCTGTGCGTGACAGCTTCCTGCGGATGCAGCAGGTCGGCCTCGGCCTCGGCTTGGCGGGGTTGCTGCTGATCCTGCTGTTGCAGCGGCTCACGGTGCAGCGCGCCTTGCGGCCGTTGGAGAGGGCCCGGGAGCAGATTGCCCAACTGCAACGGGGCCAGCGTTCACAACTCGACGAACAAGTGCCCAGGGAACTGGAGCCGCTGGTGGCGCAGATCAACCATTTGCTGGCCCATACCGAAGACAGCCTCAAGCGTTCGCGCAACGCCCTGGGTAACCTTGGCCATGCCTTGAAGACACCTCTGGCGGTGCTGCAGAGCCTGGCGTCGAACGAGAAGCTCGACCCTTATCCGGAGCTGCGCAAGTTGCTGCTGGATCAACTCGAGCAGGTTCGCCAGCGCCTGAACCGCGAACTCAACCGTGCCCGCCTGTCCGGCGATGCCTTGCCCGGCGCGCATTTGGATTGCGACGCCGAACTGCCGGGATTGCTCGCGACGTTGAACATGATCCACGGCGAGCATCTGCATCTGGCTTATGTCGCGCCGCCCGGCTTGCACCTGCCCTGGGATCGGGAAGACCTGCTGGAACTGCTGGGCAACCTGCTGGACAACGCCTGCAAATGGGCTGATGCCGAAGTGCGCCTGACCGTGAGCGAGACGCTCGTGGGTTTCCACCTGGCAGTGGAAGACGATGGCCCCGGCATCCCGCCGGATCGCCGCGACCAGGTCTTCAGCCGCGGTACGCGCCTGGATGAGCAGACCGACGGCCATGGCCTGGGGCTGGGCATCGTGCGCGACATCGTCGACACCTGGGGTGGGACATTGGCGTTGGGCGACAGCGAGTGGGGCGGGTTGCAAGTAATGATTGAGCTGCCCAAGCGCTGAAATCATGGCCGCATCTCCTGTGGGAGCGAGCTTGCTCGCGATAGCGGCTTGTCAGTCGATACTTTTGTAACTGACCCGACGCCATCGCGAGCAAGCTCGCTCCCACAGGGGCAATGTGGTGGATTCAAACGCTGCGAGTGATTGCAAAACCCGCCGCATGACCCTTGCAGCTTGCCGCCGCTTGCTGCAAAGTCGCGACCTTTTTGTCCGGTGGCTTTCCATCGCTGTGCTTTGAGGTAACGATGATAAATGCAGTAATTGCCGCGGTTGGCGTCATGCTGGTGCTCAGCCTGTCCCGCGTGCATGTGGTGATCGCGCTGATTATCGGCGCGCTGGTGGGTGGCCTGGTAGGCGGCCTGGGGATCGAGGCAACACTCAAGGCCTTCAACGCGGGCCTTGGCGGCGGCGCGACGGTGGCGTTGTCCTACGCTCTGCTGGGCGCCTTTGCGGTGGCGATTGCCAAGTCCGGCATGGCCCATGCCTTGGCCGACAAGGTCCTGGCCATGGTCGACCGCCAGGACGCGGCTGGCGGCACCAGCGTCAAATGGCTGTTGATCGGCCTGCTGGGTACGGTCGCGGTGGCCTCGCAGAATATCCTGCCGATCCATATTGCCTTCATTCCGCTGCTGGTGCCGCCACTGCTTTATGTGCTGACCAAGCTGCAACTCGACCGTCGGCTGATCGCCTGTGTCATGACTTTCGGCCTGATCACCCCCTACATGTTCCTGCCGGTGGGCTTCGGCAACATCTTCCTCAACGAAATCCTGCTCGCCAACATCGCCCGCAGCGGGGTCGATGTCAGTGGCATCAACGTCACCCATGCCATGGGCATCCCGGCGCTGGGCATGGTCTTCGGGCTGCTGCTGTCGTTTATCAGCTACCGGAAGAAACGCGTCTACGACCTGAAAAAGATCGCCAAGGCCGAGCAGGTGGCCGTGCGCTACAACCCGTTGAGCCTGCTGGTGGCCGGGTTGGCAATCGCGGCGGCATTCGCCATCCAGCTCTTGCTCGATTCGATGATCATCGGCGCCCTGGCCGGTTTCCTGATTTTCTCGGTGTCGGGCGTGGTGCGCTGGCGCGAGACGGACGACCTGTTCACCGAAGGCATGAAGATGATGGCGATGATCGGCTTCATCATGATCGCCGCCTCGGGCTTCGCCGAAGTGATGAAGGCCACCGGTGAGGTGCAAAGCCTGGTGGAAACCTCGGCGGCCTGGATCGGCCACAACAAGGGCATCGGTGCGCTGTTGATGTTGCTGGTCGGGCTGCTGGTGACGATGGGGATCGGCTCGTCGTTTTCCACGGTGCCGATCCTGGCGACCATTTTTGTGCCGCTGTGCCTGCAACTGGGTTTCAGCCCGCTGGCGATCGTCTGCATCGTCGGCACCGCTGGCGCCCTGGGCGATGCCGGCTCGCCTGCCTCGGATTCGACCCTCGGCCCGACCTCCGGCCTGAACATCGACGGCCAGCATCACCACATCTGGGACACCGTGGTCCCGACCTTCCTCCACTACAACCTGCCATTGCTGGCGTTTGGTTGGGTGGCGGCGATGGTGTTGTAGCTTCAGCGACCGGGTTGTCTTCTTCGCGAGCAGGCTCGCTCCCACAGCGGATCGGTGTGAACACAGCAGTTGTGGACACCACCGAACCCTGTGGGAGCTAGCGTGCTCGCGATGGGGCCCGTGAATCCAGCGACCCTGCCAACCGGCTGTCCACCTTGTCCTACAGTTTTATCGTGCGCTGCCGTTAACCCAGCTAACCACGCCATAAAACCAACAAGAGTGAACAGCATGCGCCTGAGTCTGAAGGCTAAAGTCCTGTCCCTGGCAATTCTGCCGGTATTGCTGTCCGCGGTGATCATCAGCCTGACCACGGCGTTCATCTTGAAGGAACAGGCCAGCAAGGAAGTCCAGCAAACCCGCGAACGTCTGCTCAGTGAAGCCAAGGCCACGCTGCAGAATTACGTCGCGGTCGGCCTTACCGCCATCAAGCCGCTCTACGATGCCGCCGCGCCTGGCGATAACGAGGCGCGCGCCCAGGCAATCAAGTTGCTGTCGAACATCAGCTACGGCAAGGACGGCTACTTCTTCGGCTACGACTCCGAGACCATTCGCCTGTTCAAGGCCAACAGCCCCGACGGCGTGGGCAAGAGTTTCAAGGACAACCGCGACCCGAACGGTGTCTACGTCAACCGCGACCTGGTGAAAGTCGCCAAGGACGGCACGCATTATCTGGAATACAGCTCACCGCTGCCCGGTAGCAAGGACCTGGTGCCCAAGCTCGGCTACACCGAATACCTGGCCAAGTGGGACCTGGCGGTCGGCAGCTCGGTCAACCTGGACGGCATCGAAGGCCAGGTGGCGCTGGTGGAAGCCAAGGTCCACGATCGCCTGCAGGGCGTGATCCTGAGTATCGTCGGGATCGCCGCCGTGGTGCTGCTGGTGATCGCGGTGGTCGGCCTGGTGCTCGCCAATACCATCCTGCGTCCTCTGCACCTGATGAAGGACAACCTCGATGACATCGCCGCGGGCGAGGGCGACCTGACCCGGCGCCTGGCGATTACCAGCCAGGACGAACTGGGCCAACTGGCCGGTTCCTTCAACCGCTTCGTCGACAAGATCCACGGCCTGGTGCGGCAGATCACCGACATGACCTCGCAACTGACCGGCCTGGTGACGCAGGTGTCCGAGCAGGCCCAGCGTTCCGAGCAGGCCATGGAGCGCCAGCGCCACGAGACCGATCAGGTCGCCACGGCGATCAACGAAATGTCCTCCGCCGCCCAGGAAGTTGCCCGCAGTGCCCAGGGTGCAGCCGTTGCGGCGCAGCAGACCGATGAAGAAGGCCAGTCCGCCAAGCGCGTGGTGGCCGGCAGCATCCAGCAGATTCATGCGCTGGTGAACGATATCCGCAGCAGCGGCGTGTCCCTGGACAGCCTGCAACAGGACGTGGCCTCGATTGTCAGCGTACTCGGTGTGATCCGTTCGATTGCCGAGCAGACCAACCTGCTGGCGCTCAACGCGGCCATCGAGGCTGCGCGTGCCGGTGAGGCGGGCCGCGGGTTTGCGGTGGTGGCCGACGAAGTCCGCGCCCTCGCCAGCCGGACCCAGCAAAGCACCCAGGAAATCCAGGGCATGATCGATCGCCTGCAATCGGGTACGCATGCCGCGGTGGAAGCGATGCGCCGTTCCAGCGAGGCCGGTGACGGCACCTCGGAACGGGCCAACGAGGCGGGCGCTTCCCTGGACACCATGGCGCAACTGATCGGCACCATCAACTCGATGAACGCCCAGATCGCCAGCGCCGCCGAAGAGCAGACCGCGGTGGCTGAAGAAATCAACCGTAGCGTGCATCAGATCGCCGTGGCGGTGGACACTGTCGCCGACGAAACCCAGCTCAGCGCCCAGACTTCCCGCAGCCTGGCTGATCTGGGTCAGCGCCTGGGCAAACTGGTGGGGCAGTTCCGGATCTGATCCGAGCGCAGCAGGAGCTGCCGAAGGCTGCGATCTTTCGCTTTCGATCCAGATGTTTTCGCCTGGGCTACCAGGCCCTATCGGAAGCGGAGGATCGCAGCCTTCGGCAGTTTCTGCCGGGCAAATCGTTCCGTCGATTCATGTCATGCACTGTTGTGGCGAGGGGATTTATCCCCGTTGGGCTGCGAAGCGGCCCCAAAAAAAGCCAATACGACTTGCCTGATGTTCCGCGCAGTCTGTCTTAGGGGCTGCTTCGCAGCCCAGCGGGGATAAATCCCCTCGCCACAGTAATCAGGCAGGCAGCTCGCGCGCATCGCGCATCAACAGCCCGAACCACATGCCCATCCCCCGACTCGTGCTCGAATGCCGGCATATGGCAGACGCGACGGCACTCCGGCGAGTCCTGGCGGACTAACGTCTATCTGCCAATGACATGGAAAGCACATGAACCGAAAGAACCTCCAAAACAAGTCGCAGATGCTGTTGCTGATCCTGGTCAGCATTGCCTTCGTCTGGATTCTGCTGCCGTTTTATGGGGCGGTATTCTGGGCCGTCATCCTGGGCATCGTCTTTGCGCCGCTGCAACGTCGCTTGCAGTTCAAGTTCGGCTGGCCGCGCAATGTCACGGCACTGTTCACCCTGAGTATCTGCGTGGTGATCGCCATTTTGCCGGTGATCGTCATCAGTACCTTGCTCGTCCAGGAAGGGGCGGCGCTGTACAAGAGCCTGGAAAGTGGCGAGCTGGACGTCGCCGATTACCTGGCCCGTTTCAAGGAGGCGTTGCCGCCGTTCTTCCAGCACCTGCTCGACCGCTTCGGCCTGGGCAACCTGAGTGGCTTGCGAGACAAGATCGTCAAGAGCGCCATGCAGGGCAGCGAATTTTTCGCCACCCAGGCGTTCAGTTTCGGCCAGGGTACGTTCCAGTTCCTGGTGAGCTTCTTCGTGATGCTCTACCTGTTGTTCTTTTTCCTGCGTGACGGCGCGGAGCTGGTCCGCAAGGTGCGCTCGGCCGTTCCGCTGGCCGAGCACCAGAAGCGCCGCCTGCAATTGAAGTTCAACCGGGTGGTGCGGGCGACGGTGAAGGGCAACCTGTTGGTGGCGATCACCCAGGGCGCCTTGGGCGGCCTGATTTTCTGGATCCTGGGTATCCCGACGGTGCTGCCGTGGGCGGTGCTGATGGCGTTCCTGTCGCTGCTGCCGGCGGTGGGGGCGGGCATTGTCTGGGTGCCGGTGGCGGTGTATTTCCTGCTGTCGGGGGCGATCTGGCAGGGCGTGGTGCTGGCGCTGTTCGGGGTCTTCGTGATCGGCCTGGTGGACAACTTCCTGCGCCCGATCCTCGTCGGCAAGGACACCAAGATGCCCGACTACATGGTCCTGATTTCGACGCTCGGCGGGTTGGCCGTATTTGGCCTCAATGGTTTTGTCATCGGGCCGCTGATCGCCGCGCTGTTCATGTCCTGCTGGGCGCTGTTCGTCGAGGGCAAGCCGCGGGTACAGTTGCCCTAGGCGCTCAACAGGTACGGACCGATACGTTGTGACAGGGCCTGGGCGGCGGGCAATGAAGTCAGCGGACCGCTGACAGTAACGCCGTCCTGCACCAGATACCAGCAAGCCAACAGTCCGCGCTCCCGAAGTGGGGCGGGGACGGCGCTGCCAATGACAGACATGATTTGAACCTTGGGCATGGGAAACCTCCATCAGTCGATGGGGTTACCTTACGGCTCATGCGGGATGGGGAAAAATCAACCGCTTCAATAGTAGGAATCGATGCTGCTCAATCGACCACCAGGTCGAGCATGTGCACCACTTCCTGTTCGTTGAGCAGGCCCTTGCGAACCAGGTTTTCCGCGAGCAGGGAAAGGAACTTGGCGCTGCGGTGGCCTTCCAGGTGCTTGAGCTCGGTCAGTACGTTGTAGACCTTGCTGGAAGTGCACAGGCCGACGATGCGGTGGGGATTTTGTGTGGGCATGGCTTCGTCCTTGTTGTTATGAGCTGCGGCGGCGGACGTTGACAGTTTGCGGCACTGCCATGACACGCTCGTGACAGCTTGAGTCGTCGAAAAATAAAGCAGGATTCAGACCATAGTGCCTGGTTGGCGCCAGATTATTGTTCCGGTAGCGACCTCAGCCAGGCGGTATGCGGCGATCAGTCGCCGTTTGGCTGAAAAACGCCCACAAAAAAGCCCCTGGATCTTTAGATTCAGGGGCTTTGATTATTGCTGTCTGGCTCCACGACCTGGACTCGAACCAGGGACCCAGTGATTAACAGTCACTTGCTCTACCAACTGAGCTATCGCGGAATGGCGCGTATGTTACTGATTGGAAAAGAGAAGTCAAGCATCTATTGCGCACGGAGCGGCCTGAAGCCCAGCGGTGAGCAATCAACGATTGGCAGTTACCGCGACGGCGAGAGAGGGCTACCATGGACGCCCGGAAGTGGCAGGACGCGCTGCCGGCCATTCGCCGAGATCAAGGGACGCGCCATGAACCATCTGTTACCACTTCACACAATCGATTGCGCCAAGGTGTTCCTATGAGCACCGCCCAGATCAGTCTGCCCAAGGGCGTGGGCCCTCACGCTGAAAAACTGTACGACGCCATCACCCAGGCCAGCACCCCCGAAGAACTGAACCGCGCCGGTGGCAAGGCCGAGGGTTTTGTCCTGGGGCTCGAAAGTACCAAGGCGATCAAGAGCCAGGTCGCCGAGTCGTTGTATGTCATCTACGACGATGCGGCGAGCCAGCGGGCGACGGAGCTGTAGGCTCGACGAGCATTGCGTTCGCTGCTTTGTGGTCCGCTTGTGTGGCGAGGGAGCTTGCTCCCGCTGGGTTGCGAAGCAGCCCCAGGCTGTTCCAACCAACCAGGCTGATATCCCGCGGCGGCTGATTTTGGGGCTGCTCTGCAGCCCAGCGGGAGCAAGCTCCCTCGCCACGGGGGGCGGATTCAACCGAAAAAAAACGGGAAGCTCGAAGGCTTCCCGTTTTTCATTTCATCGAGCGTCAGATCACCTGGACGATGGCCTTGGTCACCGCATCGATGTTGTTCTGGTTCAACGCGGCCACGCAGATGCGGCCGGTGTCCAGGGCATAGATGCCGAACTCGTTGCGCAGGCGGGTCACTTGTTCAACGGTGAGGCCGGAGTAGGAGAACATCCCGCTCTGGCGGGCGACGAAGCTGAAGTCGTGATGCGGCGCGGCCTTGGCCAGCATGTCGACCATCTGCTCGCGCATGCCACGAATGCGCAGGCGCATTTCGGCCAGCTCTTCTTCCCACTGCGCGCGCAGCTCAGGGCTGTTGAGCACGGCGGCGACGATACTGGCGCCGTGGGTCGGCGGGTTGGAGTAGTTGGTGCGGATCACGCGCTTGACCTGGGACAGCACGCGGGTGCTTTCTTCCTTCGACTCGCTGACGATCGACAGCGCGCCGACACGCTCTCCGTACAGGGAGAACGACTTGGAGAACGAGCTGGAGGCGAAGAAGGTCAGGCCCGACTCGGCGAACAGGCGCACGGCCGCCGCGTCTTCGTCGATGCCTTTGCCGAAGCCCTGGTAGGCCATGTCCAGGAACGGCACATGGTTCTTGGCCTTGACCACCGCCAGGACGTTTTTCCAGTCTTCCGGGCTCAGGTCCACGCCGGTCGGGTTGTGGCAGCAGGCATGCAGCACGACGATCGAACGGTCGGGCAGGGCGTTGAGGTCTTCCAGCAGGCCGCTGCGGTTCACGTCGTGGGTAGCGGCGTCGTAGTAACGATAGTTCTGCACCGGGAAGCCGGCGGTTTCGAACAGCGCGCGGTGGTTTTCCCAGCTTGGGTCGCTGATGGCCACGACCGCGTCCGGCAGCAATTGCTTGAGGAAGTCGGCACCGATCTTCAGTGCGCCCGTGCCGCCCACGGCCTGGGTGGTGATGACGCGGCCCGATGCGATCAGCGGGGAGTCCTTGCCGAACAGCAGGGTCTGGACTGCCTGGTCATAGGCGGCAATGCCGTCGATCGGCAGGTAACCGCGGGAAACGTGCTGAGCCACGCGAATCGTCTCGGCTTCGACCACGGCGCGCAGCAACGGAATGCGCCCTTCCTCGTTGCAGTAAACACCCACGCCCAGGTTGACCTTATTGGTACGGGGGTCGGCATTGAAAGCTTCGTTGAGGCCCAGGATGGGGTCGCGTGGTGCCAATTCGACAGCGGAAAACAGGCTCATTATTGCGCGGCTCTGAATGGAGGGTGAGAGGACGTGTCGCGCTCCAGCCGAATGCACTAGAGCGGTGCACAAACGGGGAGCTAGTATAGAGGCCATCACCGGACAGGGCGACAGGCTATTCGGCGTTTAGCGTAAGTATTTTCGATTTTTTTCGACCGTTAGTCCCTTCGCAGCGTCAAAGTCTGCAAGGCGTGTAGGACGTTCGTCTTGAAAGCGAAGGCAATCACCTCCACATTGTGTGCATTCCAGCTTTTTCCTCGGGCGACGTCAGTCGTTTCGGTCTTTCTCGTTCCTGTCGCCTGGCCGACGGGGGTGAACCCAGGGGTTATGTCATGTCTGAATTCCAGCTAGTCACTCGCTTCCAGCCCGCCGGCGACCAGCCGGAAGCCATCCGCCTGATGGTGGAAGGCATCGAGGCCGGGCTGGCGCACCAGACCTTGCTCGGTGTGACCGGCTCGGGCAAGACCTTCAGTATCGCCAACGTGATTGCCCAGGTGCAGCGGCCGACCCTGGTGCTGGCGCCGAACAAGACCCTGGCGGCGCAGTTGTATGGCGAGTTCAAG
The DNA here is from genome assembly GCF_030687895.1 of Pseudomonas sp. FP198. Taxonomy (NCBI): domain Bacteria; kingdom Pseudomonadati; phylum Pseudomonadota; class Gammaproteobacteria; order Pseudomonadales; family Pseudomonadaceae; genus Pseudomonas; species Pseudomonas sp. FP198. The sequence goes on along the minus strand of NZ_CP117452.1, from coordinate 3,909,098 downwards.
GCGTTTTTCCCGAACAACGCCGTCGAGTATTTCGTCTCCTACTACGACTATTACCAGCCCGAGGCTTATGTGCCTTCGTCGGACACCTTCATCGAGAAGGACGCCTCGATCAACGACCACATCGAACAGATGCGGCTGTCGGCGACCAAGGCGTTGCTCGAGCGCAAGGACGCGATCATTGTCACCACGGTGTCGTGCATCTACGGTCTGGGCAGCCCGGAAACCTATCTGAAAATGGTCCTGCACGTGGACCGTGGCGACAAACTCGACCAGCGCGCCTTGCTCCGGCGCCTGGCGGACTTGCAATACACCCGCAACGATATGGACTTCGCCCGGGCCACGTTCCGGGTGCGCGGCGACGTGATCGACATCTATCCGGCCGAATCGGACCTGGAAGCGATTCGTATCGAGCTGTTCGATGACGAAGTGGAGAGCATCTCGGCGTTCGATCCACTGACCGGCGAGGTGATCCGCAAGCTGCCACGCTTCACCTTTTATCCCAAGAGCCACTATGTGACACCACGGGAAACCCTGCTGGGCGCCATCGAGGGCATCAAGGCCGAGTTGCAGGAACGCCTGGAATACCTGCGTTCGAACAACAAACTGGTGGAAGCCCAACGTCTGGAGCAGCGGACCCGGTTCGATCTGGAAATGATCCTGGAGCTGGGCTACTGCAACGGCATCGAGAACTACTCGCGCTACCTGTCGGGCCGTCCGGCGGGTGCACCGCCGCCCACGTTGTATGACTATTTGCCGGCCGATGCCCTGCTGGTGATCGACGAATCCCACGTCAGCGTGCCTCAGGTCGGCGCCATGTACAAAGGCGACCGTTCGCGCAAGGAAACCCTGGTGGAATATGGCTTCCGCCTGCCCTCGGCGCTGGATAACCGGCCGATGCGCTTCGACGAATGGGAAAGCGTGAGCCCGCAGACGATTTTCGTCTCGGCCACGCCCGGCAACTACGAAGCCGAGCATGCCGGGCGGGTGGTCGAGCAAGTGGTGCGGCCGACCGGGCTGGTGGACCCGCAGGTGGAGGTGCGCCCGGCGCTGACTCAGGTCGATGACCTGCTCTCGGAGATCACCAAGCGCGTGGCGGTGGAGGAGCGGGTGCTGGTGACCACGCTGACCAAGCGCATGGCCGAAGACCTCACCGACTACCTCGCCGACCACGGCGTGCGGGTGCGTTACCTGCACTCGGACATCGACACGGTGGAGCGGGTCGAGATCATCCGCGACCTGCGCCTGGGCACCTTCGATGTGCTGGTGGGGATCAACCTGCTGCGCGAAGGCCTGGACATGCCCGAGGTATCGCTGGTGGCGATTCTCGACGCGGACAAGGAAGGTTTCCTGCGCTCCGAGCGCTCGTTGATCCAGACCATCGGTCGCGCCGCGCGTAACCTCAACGGCCGGGCGATCCTGTATGCCGATCGCATCACCGGCTCGATGGAGCGCGCCATCGGCGAGACCGAACGCCGTCGCGACAAGCAGATCGCTTTCAACCTGGCCAATGGCATCACGCCCAAGGGCGTGTTCAAGGATGTCGCCGACATCATGGAAGGCGCCACCGTGCCCGGTTCGCGCAGCAAGAAGCGCAAGGGCATGGCCAAGGCCGCCGAAGAGAGCGCCCGCTACGAGGCCGAACTGCGCTCACCGAGCGAAATCGCCAAGCGTATCCGGCAGTTGGAAGAGAAGATGTACCAGCTCGCCCGGGACCTGGAGTTCGAGGCGGCCGCGCAGTTGCGTGACGAGATTGGCAAGCTGCGTGAGCGGTTGCTGACTGTCTGAGGTTTTGCAGGGCTCCAGGGCCTCTTCGTCGGAACGCCGCCCGGAGCAGGCTCGCTCCCACAGTAAACCGAGTCGTCCGAACTGGATGCGGTTCAGTGTGGGAGCGAGCCTGCTCGCGAATGGCTCAACTCGGTCTGACGACCGGCCACACAAATCCCCCTCTCACTGGAGCCCGCCCACCATCGCCTGTTACCATTCGCCCCCTGTTTCATCTTCGCTTTTATATTCTTTCCGAGACATGCCATGACCACCGTCCGTACCCGCATCGCGCCTTCGCCTACTGGCGATCCCCATGTCGGCACCGCTTACATCGCCTTGTTCAACTATTGCTTTGCCAAGCAGCACGGCGGTGAGTTCATCCTGCGGATCGAGGACACCGATCAGCTGCGTTCGACCCGCGAGTCGGAACAGCAGATCTTCGACGCCCTGCGCTGGCTCGGTATCGACTGGAGCGAAGGTCCTGACGTCGGCGGGCCACACGGTCCGTACCGCCAGAGCGAGCGTGGCGAGATCTACAAGCAGTACTGCCAGCAACTGGTGGACATGGGCCACGCGTTTCCTTGCTTCTGCACCGCCGAAGAACTGGACCAGATGCGCGCCGAGCAGATCGCCCGGGGCGAGACGCCGCGCTACGACGGCCGTGCGCTGCTGCTGTCGAAAGAAGAAGTCGACCGTCGCCTGGCCGCGGGCGAGCCTCATGTGATCCGCATGAAGGTGCCGAGCGAGGGCGTCTGCGTGGTGCCGGACATGTTGCGTGGCGACGTCGAGATCCCGTGGGATCGGATGGACATGCAAGTGCTGATGAAGACCGACGGCCTGCCGACGTACTTCCTCGCCAACGTGGTCGACGACCATCTGATGGGCATCACCCATGTGCTGCGCGGCGAAGAATGGCTGCCCTCGGCACCGAAACTGATCCTGCTCTACGAATACTTCGGCTGGGAGCAACCGCAGTTGTGCTACATGCCGCTGCTGCGTAACCCGGACAAGAGCAAGCTGTCCAAGCGCAAGAACCCGACCTCGGTGACCTTCTACGAGCGCATGGGCTTCATGCCCGAGGCGATGCTCAACTACCTGGGCCGCATGGGCTGGTCGATGCCGGACGAGCGCGAGAAGTTCTCGCTGGAGGAGATGGTCGAGCACTTCGACCTGTCCCGCGTCTCCCTGGGCGGGCCGATCTTCGACGTCGAGAAGCTGTCCTGGCTCAACGGCCAGTGGCTGCGCGACCTGCCGGTGGAAGAGTTTGCCGCGCGGGTGCAGAAGTGGGCGTTCAACCCCGAGTACATGATGAAGATCGCCCCGCACGTGCAGGGCAGGGTAGAAACCTTCAGCCAGATCGCGCCATTGGCCGGGTTCTTTTTTGCCAGCGGCGTGACCCCGGATGTGAAGCTGTTCGAATCGAAGAAACTCTCCGGCGATCAGGTGCGGCAGTTGATGCAATTGATCCTGTGGAAACTGGAAAGCCTGCGCCAGTGGGAAAAGGACAGCATTACCGCGACCATCCAGGCGGTGGTTGAACACCTGGAACTGAAATTGCGCGATGCGATGCCGCTGATGTTCGCCGCCATCACCGGCCAGGCGAGCTCGGTGTCGGTGCTCGATGCGATGGAAATCCTCGGGCCGGACCTGACCCGTTTCCGTCTGCGCCAGGCCATTGATCTGCTCGGTGGCGTGTCGAAGAAGGAGAACAAGGAGTGGGAAAAACTGCTGGGCGCGATTGCCTGAGCGGTCGATGGAACAAGGCATCCCCCGGTTTTCCGGGGTTTGTCGGTAAGTGATTGTTATCCCGGCAAAAAATTTTCAATTTTGTTGAAAATAAATTTGACAGCCCTCGGATACGCCCTTAAGATTCGCCCCGTCCTCAGCGATGAGGGGCTATAGCTCAGCTGGGAGAGCGCTTGCATGGCATGCAAGAGGTCGACGGTTCGATCCCGTCTAGCTCCACCAATTTACACTTCAAGGCCTGGCCGCACTGGTCTTGAAGCGATCAACACTCGGTGTTGATCAGATGTTAGAAGGGTTTGCGTCCCCTTCGTCTAGTGGCCTAGGACACCGCCCTTTCACGGCGGTAACAGGGGTTCGAGTCCCCTAGGGGACGCCAGTTTTACAGAAGCGATGTTGCAACAGGATGTCGCTCCGCCGCGAGGCGAAAAATCCGGGGCTATAGCTCAGCTGGGAGAGCGCTTGCATGGCATGCAAGAGGTCGACGGTTCGATCCCGTCTAGCTCCACCAATTTACACTTCGAGGCCTGGCCACACCGGTCTTGAAGCGATCAGTTCTCAGCACTGATCATGTTCAGAAGGTTTGTGTCCCCTTCGTCTAGTGGCCTAGGACACCGCCCTTTCACGGCGGTAACAGGGGTTCGAGTCCCCTAGGGGACGCCACGATTACCCGCTCTGCGGGATTTTATAAGGGTCATTCAATTCTTGAATGGCCCTTTTGTTTGTCTGGCGTTCAGCCAATTCCCCTATCCTCGATGAATCCTTCCGACCAGCGGTGAAGATTTCGCTTGCGGAAATTTATTATGGGAATAATATTTCAATCGTAATATTCGGAGGCAACGATGAGCGATAAAAAAGCACAAACCCGAGAACGCATTCTCAAGGCCGCCAGCGATGCGCTGATCCAGCGCGGGCCGGCCGAGCCGAGCGTGGGCGAGGTGATGGGTGCGGCCGGGCTGACGGTGGGCGGTTTTTATGCCCACTTCGAAAGCAAGGACGCCTTGATGCTGGAGGCGTTCAAGCAACTGCTCAATCGCCGCCGTGGCTTGATCGCCGACATGGATGCCGAGCTGACAGGCGAAGAGCGGCGCGCGTTGGTCGCGGCGTTCTACCTGTCGCGCAAGCATCGTGATTCCACCGAGCAGGCGTGCCCGATCCCGGCCTCGGTCGGCGAGCTCGGACGACTGCCGGACGCGTTTCGTGAGGTTCTCAGTGAGCATATCGAGCTGATGGTCGCGCAGTTGGCCGCCAGCCCCGAGGATGCGGACAAAGCCCTGGCCGACATCGCCTTGATGGTCGGCGGCCTGGCCCTGGCCCGAGCGTTGGGCCCGGGCGAGTTATCGGATCGTTTGCTGCGCGCCGCCAAGTCGGCGGTGCGCTGAGCTAAGGCGCAAGCCCTGGAGATGAGCATGGATAGGTTGAGCTGGATTCGTGGTGTCAATGGCACGCTTGGCCGGATAGCCCCGCGCCTGGTAGCGAAACAGATGCGCAGGGTGTTCATGAGTCCTCGGGCCCTGCCGCCGCGGGACTGGGAGCTGCCATTACTGGCCTCGTCCGAGCGCATCACTTTGCGCTTCGGCCTGTCTGCGTTGCGCTGGGGCAAAGGCCCGGCGGTGCTGCTGATGCACGGCTGGGAAGGGCGCCCGACGCAGTTCGCGGCACTGATCAATGCGCTGGTGGACGCCGGTTATACGGTGGTGGCGCTGGATGGGCCGGCCCATGGTCGCTCGCCGGGTCGCGAGGCCAATGTGCTGCTGTTCGCCAGGGCGATGCTCGAAGCGGCAGCCGAGTTGCCGCCGTTGCAAGCGGTGATCGGCCACTCGATGGGCGGCGCCAGTGCCATGCTGGCGGTTCAGCTTGGGTTGCGGACCGAGACACTGGTCAGCATCGCCGCGCCGGCGCGTATCCTCGGCGTCCTGCGTGGCTTCGCCCGGATGGTGGGTTTGCCACCCAGGGCGCGTTCGGCCTTTATTCGCCAGGTGGAGCAGGACGTCGGTATGCAGGCTTCGAAGATGGATGTCGCGCAATACCAGCTGGATATTCCGGGCTTGATTGTCCACGCCGAGGACGATACGTCGGTATCGGTCAAGGAATCGCAACTGATCCATGAAGCCTGGTTCGACAGCCGCTTGCTGCGCCTGGGTCAGGGCGGGCATCAACGGGTACTGGCCGATCCCCGGGTCATTGATGGTGTGTTATCACTGTTGGCCGGACGCAGCCTGCAGGCGCGGCAATCGGCCTGAGCTTCCGGTACACTGCGCCCATCCAAATTCGACCAGGAGACGGGCATGGGCTGGGATCGGGCAACGCCGTTCATCATTGAGCTTCAGGTGAATGCCGAAGACATCGACGGGCTGGGCCACGCCAATAACGCGGTGTACGTCACCTGGCTGGAACGTTGCGCGTGGCGCCATTCCCAGCGCCTGGGCCTGGACCTGGTGGAGTACCGCCGGCTTGACCGGGCCATGGCGGTGGTACGGCATGAAATCGATTACCTGGCGGCAGCCTATGAAGGCGACGAATTGCAGTTGGCGACCTGGATCGTCGACTGGGATCAGCGGCTGAAAATGACCCGGCATTTTCAACTGGTTCGCCCCAGTGATAACGCCACATTGCTGCGCGCCCAGACCACCTTCGTCTGCATCGAACTGTCCACCGGCAGGCCCAAGCGCATGCCGCCGGAGTTTATCGAGGGCTACGCAGTGGCGCTGAACCCTTGTGGGAGCGAGCCTGCTCGCGAAGGCGGCGGTACATCCAACAGCTTTGCAAGCTGACCCACCGCTTTCGCGAGCAGGCTCGCTCCCACAGGTTTTATGGTGAATGCCGGATAGGTGAGCAAAATCCGCTAAACTGCCGCACGTTTTTTCGTTGAGTGTGTTTTCCATGCAAATTGCCCTGGCGCCCATGGAGGGGTTGGTCGACAACATCCTGCGGGACGTCCTGACCCGTGTTGGCGGTATCGACTGGTGTGTCACCGAATTCATCCGCGTCAACGACCGTCTGCTCACGCCGGCCTATTTTCATAAGCTCGGTCCTGAACTGCTGACCGGTGCCCGGACGGCTGCCGGCGTGCCGTTGCGGGTGCAATTGTTGGGTTCCGATCCGGTGTGCCTGGCGGAGAACGCCGCGCTGGCCTGTGAGCTGGGCTCGGCAGTCATCGACCTGAATTTTGGTTGCCCGGCCAAGACGGTGAACAAATCCCGGGGCGGGGCGGTGTTGCTCAAGGAGCCGGAACTGCTCAACCAGATCGTCGAGCATGTCCGTCGCGCGGTGCCGAAACACATCCCCGTCACCGCCAAGATGCGCCTGGGCTTCGACAGTCCGGACGGCGCGCTGGTCTGCGCCACGGCCCTGGCCGAGGGCGGCGCGGCGCACATCGTCGTGCATGCGCGGACCAAGGTCGATGGCTACAAGCCGCCGGCCCACTGGGAATGGATTCCCCGGGTCCAGGACGTGGTCAAGGTGCCGGTGTTTGCCAACGGCGATATCTGGAGCGTCGAAGACTGGCGTCGTTGCCGGGAAATCAGCGGCGTCGAAGATATCATGCTCGGCCGCGGCCTGGTTTCCCGCCCTGACCTGGCCCGGCAGATCGCCGCCGCCCGGGCCGGCGAGGAGGTGGTCGAGATGTCCTGGGCCGAACTGCAACCGATGCTCCAGGACTTCTGGGTGCAAGTGGTCGACCAACTGACGCCACGCCAGGCGCCCGGTCGGTTGAAACAGTGGCTGGCGATGTTGACCCGCAACTACCCCGAGGCGGTCGAGCTGTTCAGTGCCCTGCGCCGGGAAACCGACCTGGACGCAGTGGGTCGTTTGCTGGGTGTGCAGCGCACGGAAGCGGCCTGAAAAAATTTCCGAAAAAGCTCTTGAAAAGTATTTGGTGGTCCCTAGATAGGGAGTACGCGATGCCGAATTCGGGTCGCGGAGACAAAAACCTTGCTGAACTTTCAGGAGATTTGAATCATGAGTACTGCATTTTCGCTGGCCCCTCTGTTCCGTTCCTCGGTGGGCTTCGACCGTTTCAACGACCTGTTCGAAACCGCCCTGCGTAACGAACCGGGCAGCAGCTATCCACCCTACAACGTGGAAAAACATGGCGATGACGAATACCGCATCGTAATCGCCGCCGCCGGGTTCCGCGAAGAGGACCTGGATCTGCAAGTGGAAAAAGGTGTGCTGACCATCAGCGGCGGCAAGCGCGAGGCCAGCAACGACAGCGTGACCTACCTGCACCAGGGCATCGCCCAGCGTGCGTTCAAGCTGTCCTTCCGGTTGGCGGATCATATCGAGATCAAGTCCGCCGGCCTGAGCAACGGTCTGTTGAGCATCGACCTGTTGCGTGTGGTGCCGGAAGAGGCGAAAGCCAAGCGCATCCCGATCAACGGTGCGCAACAGCAAGCCGCGCTGGAAAATTGATGCATCGCAGTTGAAGAAGGGCGCCGAAAGGCGCCCTTTTTCATTTTGAGTATCAGTAGAAGACAAAGTTGTGGCGAGGGGATTTATCCCCGCTGGGTTGCGAAGCAGCCCCAACAAAACAGGCGACGCTGTTTAGCCTGACATGCCGAGGCGACGGTTTTTAGGGCTGCGTCGCAGCCCAGCGGGGATAAATCCCCTCGCCACAGCAAGCTCCTTGGCAACCGCTAAGGCAACAACCGCTCGAACGCCTCCAGCGGCAACGGCCGGCTGTGCAGGTAACCCTGGTACAAATGACAATCGAGCCCCTGCAGGAACTTCAACTGCTCCAGCGTCTCGACGCCTTCGGCAATCATTTCCAGGTTCAGGCTGCGGGCCATGGCGACGATGGCGCGGATGATCTCGGCGTCGTTGGGGTCACTGGTGGCGTCGCGTACGAACGACTGGTCGATTTTCAGCGTATCCACCGGCAGGCGCTTGAGGTAGGTCAGCGATGAATAACCGGTACCGAAGTCGTCCATGGCAAAGCTCACCCCCAATTTCTTGAGGCGGCGCATCTTGCCGATGGTGTCGTCCAGGTTGTGGATCACGATGCCTTCGGTGATCTCCAGCTTCAACAGGGAATAGGGCAGGCCATGGCTGGCGAGGCTGGTTTCGATGCGCTCGACGAAGTCGCTCTGGCGGAACTGCCGGGGGCTGATATTCACGCACAGCTTGAACCGTCGGGGGTCGACCTTGCCCTTGGCGATCAGTTGCTTGAAGCCGTCGCAGGCTTCGTCGAGGATCCAGGTGCCGACTTCCAGGATCAGGCCGCTGTCCTCCAGCACCTTGATGAACTCATTGGGTGATTGCGCGCCCAGGTCCGGATGATGCCAGCGCACCAGGGCCTCGGCGCCGACGATGCGGTTGTCCCGGGCATCGACCTGTGGCTGGAAATGCACGCTGAACTCGTTGCGAGCCAGGGCCTGGCGCAGGTCGGTTTCCATGCGCAGCCGTTCGCTGGCGGCTTTCTGCATGGTGGCGTGGAACATCTGCGAGGTATTGCGTCCCGAATCCTTGGCGCGGTACAGGGCGATATCGGCACGCTTGAGCAGGTCAGTGGGCGTGGAGCCGTGGTCCGGTATCAGCGCCATGCCGATGCTGGGGGTGACTTGCAGTCGTTGCCCATCGAGGAACATCGGCTCGGAAAGCAATTCGCGAAGGGTGTCGGCCAGGGTCTGCACCTGCTGGCTGACCACGCCACGCGTGCCTTCCAGGCCGCTGAGCAGCACGACGAATTCATCGCCACCCAGGCGCGCCACGGTGTCTTCGAGGCGCACGCTGGCTTCGAGGCGCGCGGTGATGATCTTCAGCACCGTGTCACCAACCGGATGGCCGAGCGAATCATTGATGTGCTTGAAATGGTCAAGGTCGAGGAACAGCAAGGCCCCGCGCAGGTTATGGCGCTTGAGCAAGGCGATCTGCTGGCTGAGCCGGTCCAGCAGCAGCGCGCGGTTGGGCAGGTTGGTCAGCGGGTCGTGATAGGCGAGGTGACGGATCTGCGCCTCGGCGTTGCGCAGCAGGCTCACGTCACGGGCCGTCAGCAGCAGGCATGCGGTTTCGTTGAGCGTGATGGGCTCGACCGATACTTCCACCGTGAGGATTTCCCCGCGCTTGTTGCGCCCGAGCATTTCCTGGTGAAGGACGCGGCCCTTGAGCTGCAATTCGGCGAGCAGCGCCGTCCGTTGCTTTTCTTCGGCCCAGATGCCGACCTCGTAGACGGTATGGCCGATGACTTCGTCGGCGCGATAACCGGTCAGGCGACAGAAACCATCGTTGACCTCAAGGTAGCGGCCGCTTTCGCATTCGGTAATGGTGATCGCGTCGGGGCTGGAGTGGAATGCCTTGGCGAATTTTTCCTCGCTGGCCTTCAGCGCCGCTTCGGAGCGTTGTTGCTGGGTGATGTCCCGCAGGGTGGTGACGATGCAGGGCTGGTTGCCGACGCTGATCTGCCGGCTGGAGATCACGCAGGTCAGCGGCTGGCCGTTCTTGTGGTGGACGACGATGGCGACATTGCTCAGCGACTGCTCGCGGATGACCCGTTCGATGCGCTGCAGGCTGCTGCCCGAGGCTTCCCAGAGGCCGATCTCGTCGGCGCTGCGGCCCAGCACATCATTGGCTGCCCAACCGAATGTCTGGGTAAAACTGGAGTTTATTTCCAGGAACGTGCCGTCGTCCTGGTGGGTAAGGCAAATCGGATCGGGGCTGACCTGGAACAACGTGGCGAATTTTTCTTCCGAAGCCGCCAGGCTCTGTTCGCGCTCCACCTGGTCGGTGATGTCGAGCAAGGTGCCGGCCATGCGCAGCGGGCTGCCGTCGTCGTTGCGGTAGAGACGGGCGCGGCTTTCCAGGTAACGCGAGCTGCCGTCCGGCAGTTGCACGCGGTAGGTCAGCTGGTAATTGCCCGCCGGGCCTTCTCGCAGGCTGCGGTAGGCGTTGCGCATGTTGTTGCGTTCTTCGGTAGGCACGCCCTCGAAAAACGCATCGAACGATTCGTGGAACGGCTGGGGCTCCAGGCCATGGAGCTGCGCGGCCCGGGCCGAGCCGTAGAGCATGCCGCTGGGGATGTGCCAGTCCCAGGTACCCAGTTGCGCCGAGTCGAGGGCCAGGTCCAGGCGCTCCTGGCTGTCCTTGAGGGCCTGTTCGGCAAGTTTGCGTTCGGTGGTGTCGAGGAAGGTGCTCAATAGATAAGGCTGGCCTTCGAGTTCGACTTTCTGGGCGCTGAGGATACCGTTGTGGACCTGGCCGTTACTGGCACGAAATTCCACTTCCATGCTCACCAGTTCGCCCTTGGCCTTGGTGGCCTCCACCAGTCTGGCGCGCTGCGTGGGGTCGACCCACAAGCCCAGTTCCAGGGTGGTGCGGCCGATCACATCGTGGACCGGCCAGCCGAACAGGCTTTCGAAGTACTGGTTGGCTTCGCTGATCAGCCCATCCTCCTGGCGGGTCAGCAGGACCATGTTCGGGCACAGGTGGAAAAGCGTGGCGAAGCGTTTCTCCGAGCTGCGCAGCGCCTGTTCCCGTTCGCGCTGGTGGGTGATTTCGCGGATCACCCCGATCATGCGCGGGCGACCGTGCTTGTCGGGCAATACGCTGCCACTGATTTCCAGCCAGTGCAGGCTGCCATCGGGCCAGACGATGCGGTGGTGCATCGCCTGTTCCAACGGCATGCCGGAAACGGCTGCATGAAAGGCCCGCACGGCCCTGGCCCGATCTTCGGGCAGCAACAGGTCGAGGTAGTCGACGTCCGCCGGCAATGGCTGGCGCGGGTCGAAGCCGAACAACGCCTGGGTGCCTCGGGACCAGCTGATCTGGCCGGTATCGATGTCCCACGACCAGGCCCCCAGCCGCGCTCCGTTCAGGGCGGCGAGCAACTGTGGCGCGCTTTCCCAGCTTTGCTCGGACCGTTTCGGGTCGAGTGCCTGGATACGCGGCAGGGGCGGAGTACGGTCGGCGGGTGTGGGCATTCTCTAGCGGGCCTTGGGCGATTGGGTGTTATGCGCAGGCGTAATGGCCCTGTAGGAGTAGCACAACTTATGCCCTTGTCCCTGGCAGATCGATTTGTGCGTCCAATAGAGCCATGAAAGCCCGTGCAGCGTTCGACAGCGTCCGTTCGGTGTGCAGGATATAGCCTAGCTGGCGACTGAGCTGTATGCCCGGCAAAGGCACACGCGCCACCTGATCATCAAGCATCGTGCGCGGCAAAACGCTCCAGGCCAGGCCGATGGAGACCATCATCTTTATGGTTTCCAGATAATTCGTGCTCATTGCGATGTTCGGCGTCAGGCCCTGGGCTTCGAACAGCCGCTGCACGATGTGGTGGGTAAACGTGTTGCCTCCCGGGAAAACCGCCGGATGAAGGGCAATGTCCGCCAGGCTGACCGCGTTGTTTTCCAGCAGGGCGTGTTCCGGCGCCACCACGAAATCCAGCGGGTCGTCCCACACCGGCGTGGCCCGTACCAGCGTGTGGGGCTCGGGGGCGAGGGTGATGACCGCCAGTTCCGCCCGGCCATGGAGAATTTCCTCGTAGGCCACTTCCGAATCCAGGAACTGAATATCCAGTGCCACCTGTGGGTAGCGTCGGGTGAACTCCCGCAACAGCGGTGGCAGCCGGTGCAAGCCGATATGGTGGCTGGTGGCGAGGGTCAGGCGCCCGGTCACTTCGCCGGTCAGGTTGGTCAGGGCGCGGCGGGTGTCGTCCAGCACGTTGAGGATCTGATAGGCCCGTGGCAGCAGGGCCCGACCGGCTTCGGTCAGGCTCACTTCCCGGCCCAGACGGTCGAACAGGCGCACATTGAGCTGCTGCTCGAGGCCGGCGATACGCTTGCTGATGGCCGGTTGCGTCAGGTGCAGGCGTTCACCGGCACCGGAAAAACTGCCGGTTTCAGCGATGGAAATAAAGGCATTGAGGTTGGCGAGGTCCATGGCGATTCGGGTCGAATTCGAGTGGGTTATAAATGATACCAAAACCATGAATTCTGGTTATTCATCCGGCGGGCAACCGATTCTGCCAGGAGGGGTAGCCAGTAAAGTCAATTTTCTTTCACTGCTATAAATATGTACCACCTTGTGTTGAGTATTCCTGGCGTAAATACCTGCAGGTCATGTGGCCTTTTCGGATTTAAAAGGACTTTTATGCCGATTCCTTATTCAACAAAACCACAATTTACAATCGAAGATTCGATGCGAGCGCAGTTCGCCACTCGCCCAACCCTGGAAAACGTTACCCAACAAATACTCACCGCTGCGATTAATAAAAAATACCCCTCGCTGAGCATCGATTTGGCGAAGACCTGGCTGGCAACGCCCGAGTCGACTGGAAGCTGGTTATTGGTGCCGTTGATGGGTCGAGTGATGGATTACCTGGCCAACGGTACTGCACTTGATCTGGGGCCGCTCTACTCTTGGCCCCAGAAGTTGACCGATGGGGCGGGGTTGGAGCTGGGTTCTCCCTCCGACAATCCTGATATGAAAGTGATCGAAGGGCTGATCAAAGAGCTGCCATGGATCATCCCGGTCGGCATGCAGAATGCCCTGATGGATTATTGGACCCAGGCTGCGGATACGGGCCTCAGTCGTTGGCGATGGGTCAGCGATGTGCTTAGGGACACACTGAGCATTCACGCAGCCCGCCAGGATGACTTGAGCGATTTCGCCCGTGAAACCATCAATCAAGTGATCCAGTGTCCTGAGAATGAAGAACAAATCCGTCGATTCGGTGAAGATCATACGCGTGTCTTGTGTCTGGAAATCACGCTCAGCAGCGATAGTCCCAATGCCACCGCGCTAAGTTCCACATTTGTGCTGACGCGCGGTAACTTGGCATTGCAATGCCCGCCCGCTGGGAAAATCGCTGTCTTTTCTTCAATGGACGCGGTTTTTGAGCAGTTGAGGCGTGAGGTGGCTGAAAAATATTCAGTCGATGAGGTTCTTATCAATCGCTACGTCGTTGACGGCAATATTTTCGATGCTCAGGCAGGGGTTGTTCTGAACAGGCAACTACATACTCTTGGCACACTGAAACTGCCGGCCAGTATCGGGGTGGAGGCATTGGAGGTGTTATCTAAAAAGCTGACTGACCCCACCAGCTATTTTCGCGGAGCGCCTCTCGCTGACCGGCAAGCCCTTGATTCGCTAAAAACTCATCTGCCCGAATGGTTGCTTCAGGCTTGCCCTGCTGATAAGGCCCTCTATCGCCATTACAGTCTTGAATTGGCTCGCGTCAAAAAAGCCAAGTGGGGTCGTAATTTCCTCAGCGGAATTTCGGATATACGTCAATTTGCGAAAACTGCTCTCTGGATAAAAATGCTGAGTGACCGCGGGCGGTTCGAACCCCGTTCATCAGTACAGACATCCTCCGTCCTGAATATCGATGATATCGAGTTGATTTTTTTCAAGTTTGCCGCCTCAGGAGGGAGCATCGGCAGTCCTGGCCCCGTCAGTGGTGTTGTGGAGCCGGTGACAATGAGCCTGACGGATCTGGCACTGAAAAACCTGTCGGGTTCACCGGGTAGTTTAGCAACCGTGCGCCATCGCCTTGGATTGTCGCTGCCTGCATGGCTGACACCTGGATATGTAACGGGGTTGATCCAACAGGTTGATATTGGCAGGGTTTACCCTCAGGAACTTCAGGCGCGCTTATTAGGCGATACCCCTGACGCAGGCGAGCGTGAACGGTTATTTGGTGACCAACTCAGCGCGCAGCTTCCATTGCAGGCTCTGGAATTGAGCCTCAAGAAAGAAAACGGTTTGACCCCGCTGGGCGTGCGTTATGTCGCGGCGCTGATGCAGCCCGAAGGCGTTGTCCAGCAGGTCGGTGATGAGCCGGTGGTCATTCGTCATCTGGCGTTGCTGCGTGAACCCGATGCAACCCCTGATATTGTCAGCAACATGTTCATTATTGAACCGGCCAATATCGAGGCAGGCCCGCACTTGCTGTACCGGCCGTTTTATTCGCCCGTACTGCACGAGTTCAGTTCTCGCGCAGCCCTATTAGAGGCCATTTCAAACCCCGGGCCGTTGCAAGACAGCGTCCTGGTCTGGTTGGACGATAGCGCTCGGTCGGTTTATGCCAATGGAGGTTTTCATGAACCCCATTTCGTGCGTTATGGCCTGGGTATCGAGTACGCGCCAATCGATCTGACCCCCCCTGCGGCCAGTCTGTCCACCAGCGACTCCAATGACGAGTTGCAGACGTACCTGCAGAACGGAAAGTTGCATCAATACCTGTATGGCAGCAATGCCAGAGCTTTGGTGGAACAGGCGGACAGAGACTCGGTGTCCAACAGCGAAAACCGATGGGCCGCCCTGTTTGAAGGGGGAAGCCTGATATTCAATACCTTGTTGTCTCTACCTTTTCTAGGCGGCCCGGTGATGGTAACGGCTTGGTTGCTCAGCTTGATATCCGTCGTCAAGGACATTCCAGCGCTTTATAGCGAGGACCCGGTTGCGCGCGAGCTGGCCCTCGTCGATTTGTTGCTCAACGTAGGAATGTCGCTGTTCCATGTGGGTTCGAGCGTTCTACAGAGCCAGCCCAGGTTGGCCCCAGGGACAAGGGCCAAAGTCGTGCCCTTGCCGGCCCCTCTGAGGATTGCCAAGCAATTGCCGGAGCCACTCCTGCCGAAAGTTGTCGCAGGAACTGTCAGTTTGGCGGGAGAGCTGCCCAAGACGCACAGTATGCTTCTGGATTTCAGTTTTGCCAGTGCCCGAAATCGTCTGACGCCCAGCCAGCGTGAAAATTTGTCGCGCTTCGAGGTGATGGTTGAAGGGCCGCTGCCCGATCCGATACCCGACGGCATGTATGTAATAAACGGCAAGCGACATGTCATGGTCGAGAATCAGCTGTATCAGGTCCAGGATGTGCAGGATGGAGCCGTTGCCATTGTTAATCCGCGCAACGTCAATCAGCAGGGCCCCTATTTGCAGCGGTCAAACGGAATGTGGTCACTGGACTTGCGTTTGGGATTGAAGGGCGGCGCGCCCTCGAAGCGCTTGGGCGCTTTGGCTCTGGCAAACGTTGAAAAACAAAACGAGTTGGCAACCTTTGCTAAAAAGTTCAATGAAGAGTCGCCGAGGCTGGAAGAAAAATACGAAAAGTTGGTAACGCTTATAAAACGCGCAAAAAATGATCCACGCAAGCCTTTTAGCGAGGAGCAGATTAACCAAATGCATCAAAAGCTTTCGCCTATCGCCCAGGAGCAAATAAATTTATATGAGAGTTTTCTGGAAAAAGCGCTGAGCCTGTTTGAGAAATCCAAACACTGGCAGCGTATGGCATTCGAGCGCAGTGACGTGGGCGAAGTCGTCAATAAACTGGCCAGAGCTTGTGATGCTGTCGTATCGGTTAATTCTCTAGGGCGTGTAGCGTTGGGGAAGGCGTACCCGGAGTTTGATATCCCCATGGGCCCGGAGTTGATAGAGGTTATTAGAAAAAACCACGCTAGATATAAGGAGCTCAGCAGGGAGTTGACCAAGCTTGACAAAAGCAGTCTCGCGATGACTGATCTCAAGGAACGCTTTCTGCAGCGCCGGGAAAAGTTGAGTTCATCAGGGTTCGAGGGCACCCATCCCTATGTGATCGCTGCATCCAGCTACACGCCTCTTGGCATGAGAGCCTTTATCTTGCGCAGCAAGTTATTCCAAGGCTTGAAACAATGGCATAGCGCTGCGCGAATAATGCTGGAGGCGGTATTCGAGCCGCTGCAAGAACACATCCAGACGCACACCGAGCTGAACAGCATTAATCTAGGCGCTGCGGAGCGTTTGGATGTGCTAGGTAGCCTGGTTGAGCGTTACGGCGAGGCTCAGGATGTAATGGCTAATCTTGATGGCCAGTTGGACAGTGACGTTTCGAGCCAGGTCAACGACGTTCTGAAATTTTTGAAACAGGATGCGTTCAGTAAACTGAGCGTTGAAATAGAACAGCTTGAGTGGGTGGGCCAGCAGTCGGCGTCTCCGGCCAAGTCCAAGCCTGCCCTGCAAGTTACGCAGCGCAGGGTCATCAAGACCCGTCACAAAGGCACCTTGATTGGCCGGCTGAGGCCGCTTGTGCGCGAAGCCCAAAATGAAATGGTCGAAATCCGATCTGAACCTGATAACAAATTGCTTTCCACGTATTCAAAGCAAGGGGATATATGGGAGGAAGTTAACGTTCAGGCGCCCGAACCACAAAATATCGACATTTTGGTGGGGAATGCTCGCAAACTCGCTGCCGAACAAGTGGATTTTTTGAAGGGACTGGAGGGATTCAAACAGGTTAGCGAGCACGCCGTCGCGGTCGAAGAGATTGCCGACCACCAGGCACAATGTCTCGATGAGGCTGCCAGAGGGCTCAAGAATGCACTCAAAGGAGCGCTGGACGATAACGAAGCGCGTTATCAGCCGCTGATTGACGAACTGGTTGGAAAGTCCAAGGCACTGAGGGCCAAGGGCCTGGAGTTTCGCAAGGAGCTAAGCCTCAGGTTGCCCCCCACGCATGGCAACCTTCAATTTCTGCTTGAGAACAAGTTTCTGCAAATCCATAAGCTGGGACCGCGCCAGAAAATGCGAAGGGACTTTTTGCAGGAATATGCGCTCTATGAAACCGGTAAGGGCCTCGCGGACGCCCCTTGGTATGCACATTTTCATTACCGCGCAGCCGATACGCCGAAGGACGCCTATACAGCTGCACATTTGAAAACCCGGGAGCAACGTAGGCAAGGCACGTATGCGACCGGAACAGAGGCCGCACAAGTGAGGATCAATGTGTATCGGGGCCAGATTGGCTCGAATCTGATTCATCAGTGGTTCTTGCCGCTGGCAACCTGATCAGAAGCTGATTGATCACACCGCTCGAAGCCGGGTTGCCCAAGAGTCCCGCAACCCGGCGCAGCGGGTTCAGAGTTACCCCCATCAGCATCTTTAACCGGATCAGTAGCCATGGACGGTGGACGGCACGTGAATGCTGTTTATCTCCTGGATTCCAGTTGGTTATGCAAAGCATGAAAAATATGAATTTGAGTTATTTAATGTAGCCTCTTACCATCAGCCTCACAAGCCAAGGGGTTATTGATCCGCTCAGGACCCAGGGCATAGAAACAAGCTGATGAGGAAACCGTCTGATGGCCGGCAAAACGCTCTACGACAAGCTCTGGGATTCGCATTTGGTCAAGCAGCGCGACGATGGCTCGGCGCTGATCTACATCGACCGCCACATCATTCACGAAGTGACCTCGCCGCAAGCCTTCGAAGGTCTGCGCCTGGCCGGGCGCAAGCCTTGGCGCATCGATGCCAACATCGCGACCCCGGACCACAACGTGCCGACCACGCCGGAGCGCAAGGGTGGCATCGAAGCCATTGCCGACCAGGTTTCGCGGCTGCAAGTGCAGACCCTTGACGACAACTGTGATGAATACGGCATCGTCGAATTCAAGATGAATGACGTCCGCCAGGGCATCGTCCACGTGATCGGCCCGGAGCAGGGCGCGACCTTGCCGGGCATGACCGTGGTCTGTGGTGACTCGCATACTTCGACCCACGGCGCCTTCGGTGCGCTGGCCCATGGCATCGGTACTTCCGAGGTCGAGCACGTGCTCGCCACCCAGTGCCTGGTCGCCAAGAAAATGAAAAACATGCTGGTGCGCGTCGAGGGCAAGCTGCCATTCGGCGTGACCGCCAAGGACATCGTCCTGGCCGTGATCGGCAAGATCGGCACCGCCGGCGGTAACGGCCACGCGATCGAGTTTGCTGGTAGCGCGATCCGCGATTTGTCCGTCGAAGGCCGCATGACCATCTGCAACATGTCCATCGAAGCCGGCGCGCGCGTCGGGTTGGTGGCGGCCGATGAAAAAACCGTGGAATACGTCAAGGGCCGGCCGTTCTCCCCGAAAGGCGCCGAATGGGACATGGCGGTCGAAGCCTGGAAAGACCTGGTCTCCGACCCGGACGCCAGGTTCGACACCGTGGTCGAGCTCGACGCGACGCAGATCAAGCCGCAAGTCAGCTGGGGCACTTCGCCGGAAATGGTTCTGGCGGTGGACCAGAACGTGCCGGATCCAGCCAAGGAAATGGATCTGGTCAAGCGTGACTCCATCGTCCGTGCCTTGAAATACATGGGCCTGAGCGCCAACCAGGCGATCACCGACATTCAGCTCGACCGTGTGTTCATCGGCTCCTGCACCAACTCGCGGATCGAAGACCTGCGCGCCGCCGCCGTGATCGCCAAGGGCCGCAAGGTGGCCTCGACGATCAAACAGGCGATCGTGGTGCCGGGCTCGGGGCTGGTGAAAGCCCAGGCCGAAGCGGAAGGGCTGGACAAGATTTTCCTCGAGGCCGGTTTCGAATGGCGCGAGCCGGGGTGCTCGATGTGCCTGGCGATGAACCCGGATCGCCTGGAGTCGGGCGAGCACTGCGCCTCGACGTCCAACCGAAACTTCGAAGGTCGCCAGGGCGCCGGTGGGCGTACGCACCTGGTGAGCCCGGCGATGGCCGCCGCCGCTGCCGTCAACGGCCGTTTTGTCGATGTCCGCGAATTGATCTGAAGGAGCGCAGCATGAAAGCTTTCACCCAGCACACCGGTCTTGTCGCGCCTTTGGATCGTGCCAACGTCGACACCGACCAGATCATCCCCAAGCAATTCCTGAAGTCCATCAAGCGCACCGGCTTCGGCCCGAACCTGTTTGACGAATGGCGTTACCTGGATGTGGGCCAGCCGTACCAGGACAACTCCAAGCGGCCGTTGAACAAGGATTTCGTGCTCAATGCCGAGCGTTACCAAGGCGCCAGCGTATTGCTGGCCCGCGAGAACTTCGGTTGCGGTTCGAGCCGCGAGCACGCGCCATGGGCCCTGGAAGAGTACGGTTTTCGCAGCATCATCGCGCCGAGCTACGCCGACATCTTCTTCAACAACAGCTTCAAGAACGGCTTGCTGCCGATCATTCTCAGCGACGCCGAAGTGGACGAGCTGTTCCAGCAGGTCGAGGCCAACCCTGGCTATCAACTGCAGATCGACCTGGCGGCGCAGACCGTGACCCGTCCCGACGGCAAGGTACTGGGTTTTGAAATCGACGCGTTCCGCAAGCACTGCCTGCTCAACGGCCTGGACGACATCGGCCTGACCCTGCAGGACGGCGAGGCGATTGCCGCGTTCGAAGCCAAGCACCGGGCGAGCCAGCCTTGGTTGTTTCGTGATGCTTGATTGATGTGAGGTTGATGTAGTCAGTGCTGGCCTCTTCGCGAGCCGGCTCGCTCCCACAGGGATGGCGCAAATCCAGTGTGGGAGCGAGCCCGCTCGCGAAGACGGCGGTGCTGACACCACAAGGCTACAGCCCAAAAGGAAGTCCCCATGACCAGCACCGCCCACAGCCAAGTCGTACAAAAGCAATTCGGCGAACAGGCCTCGGCCTACCTGAGCAGCGCCGTGCACGCCCAGGGCGCCGAATTTGCCCTGCTGCAGGCCGAGCTCGCCGGTCACGCCAATGCCCGTGTGCTGGACCTGGGCTGTGGCGCCGGGCATGTAAGTTTCCATGTGGCGCCGCTGGCCGGTGAAGTGGTGGCCTACGACCTGTCCCAGCAGATGCTCGACGTGGTTGCCGCGGCGGCGGCCGAGCGTGGCCTGGGCAATATCGGCACGGTACGTGGCGCCGCCGAGCGGCTGCCGTTCGCCGACGGTGAGTTCGACTTCGTGTTCAGCCGCTATTCGGCGCATCATTGGAGTGACCTGGGCCTGGCGTTGCGGGAAGTGCGCCGGGTGCTCAAGCCGGGCGGCGTAGCGGCGTTCATTGATATCCTGTCGCCGGGCATGCCGCTGCTCGATACCTACCTGCAAAGCGTCGAAGTGCTGCGGGACACCAGTCATGTGCGCGACTATTCGGCCGCCGAGTGGTTGCAGCAAATCAGCGACGCGGGGCTGCACACTCGTAGCACCTCGCGCCAGCGTCTGCGCCTGGAATACCGTTCGTGGGTCGAGCGCATGCGTACCCCGGAGGTAATGCGGGCGGCGATTCTCGAGCTGCAGCGCTCGATGGGCGATGAAGTGCGTGAATATTTTCAGATTGAGGCCGATGGTTCGTTCAGTACGGATGTACTGGTGCTGTGGGCCGAGCGATAGCATTTTTTCCCGGCTAGCCCAAGGGCGCCGACAGTTAACGAGGAAAGCATGAGCAAGCAGATTCTGATTCTCCCAGGTGATGGCATCGGCCCGGAAATCATGGCCGAGGCGGTCAAGGTCCTGGAGCTGGCGAACGCCAAGTACGGCCTGGGTTTCGAACTCAGCCACGACGTGATCGGTGGCGCCGCCATCGACAAGCGGCGTGCCGCTGGCTGATGAAACCCTGGACCGGGCCCGTGCCGCCGATGCCGTGCTGCTGGGCGCCGTGGGCGGGCCGAAATGGGACAAGATCGAACGCGACATCCGCCCCGAGCGCGGGCTGCTGAAGATCCGCGCGCAACTGGGCCTGTTCGGCAACCTGCGTCCGGCGATCCTTTATCCGCAACTGGCCGATGCATCGAGCCTGAAGCCGGAAATCGTCTCCGGCCTGGACATCCTCATCGTTCGCGAGCTGACCGGCGGTATCTACTTCGGTGCCCCGCGCGGTACCCGTGAGCTGGAAAACGGCGAGCGCCAGGCCTACGACACCCTGCCGTACAGCGAAAGCGAAATCCGCCGTATCGCCCGGGTCGGCTTCGACATGGCCCGCGTGCGTGGCAAGAAGCTGTGCTCGGTGGACAAGGCCAACGTGCTCGCTTCCAGCCAACTGTGGCGCGAAGTGGTCGAGCAGGTGGCCAAGGATTACCCGGACATCGAGCTGAGCCACATGTACGTCGACAACGCCGCGATGCAACTGGTGCGCGCGCCGAAGCAGTTCGACGTGATCGTCACCGACAACATGTTCGGCGACATCCTGTCCGACGAAGCGTCGATGCTCACCGGTTCCATCGGCATGCTGCCGTCGGCCTCCCTGGATGCCAATAACAAGGGCATGTACGAGCCGTGCCACGGTTCGGCGCCGGACATCGCCGGGCAGGGCATTGCCAACCCGTTGGCGACCATCCTGTCGGTGTCGATGATGCTGCGCTACAGCTTCAACTTGAACGATGCCGCCGACGCGATTGAAAAAGCCGTCAGCGTGGTCCTGGACCAGGGCTTGCGCACCGGTGACATCTGGTCACAAGGTTGCACCAAGGTCGGTACGCAGCAAATGGGCGATGCAGTAGTCGCCGCGCTGCGGAATCTGTAATCTTTCGGGCCCACTGCTTCGACGGTGGCCCACTTTTGTATAGGTGTAGTTGCGATGAAACGTGTAGGTCTGATCGGTTGGCGCGGCATGGTCGGTTCCGTGCTCATGCAGCGGATGCTGGAAGAGCAGGATTTCGATCTCATTGAGCCGGTGTTTTTCACCACCTCCAACGTCGGTGGCCAAGGCCCGTCCGTGGGCAAGGACACCGGTGTGCTCAAGGATGCCTACAGCATCGAAGAGCTCAAGAGCCTCGACGTGATCCTGACCTGCCAGGGCGGCGACTACACCAGCGAAGTGTTCCCCAAGCTGCGTGAAGCCGGCTGGCAGGGTTACTGGATCGACGCCGCTTCCAGCCTGCGCATGCAGGACGACGCGGTGATCATCCTCGACCCGGTCAACCGCAAGGTCATCGACCAGCAACTGGACGCGGGCACCAAGAACTACATCGGCGGCAACTGCACCGTCAGCCTGATGCTGATGGGCCTGGGCGGCCTGTTCGAGGCTGGTCTGGTGGAATGGATGAGCGCCATGACCTATCAGGCGGCTTCCGGTGCCGGCGCGCAGAACATGCGCGAACTGATCAAGCAGATGGGCGCGACCCACGCCGCTGTCGCCGATGACCTGGCCAACCCGGCCAGCGCCATCCTCGACATCGACCGCAAGGTCGCCGAGGCGATGCGCAGCGATGCCTATCCGACCGAGAACTTCGGCGTGCCGCTGGCTGGCAGCCTGATCCCGTGGATCGACAAGGAACTGCCTAACGGCCAGAGCCGTGAAGAGTGGAAGGCCCAGGCCGAAACCAACAAGATCCTCGGTCGCTTCAAGAGCCCGATCCCGGTGGACGGCATCTGCGTGCGCATCGGCGCCATGCGTTGCCATAGCCAGGCGCTGACCATCAAGCTGAACAAGGACGTGCCGATCGCCGACATCGAAGGGTTGATCAGCCAGCACAACCCTTGGGTCAAGCTGGTGCCGAACAACCGCGAAACCAGCATTCAAGAGCTGAGCCCGACCAAGGTCACCGGCACCCTGAACGTGCCGGTGGGCCGCCTGCGCAAACTGAACATGGGCTCGCAGTTCGTCGGTGCTTTCACCGTCGGCGACCAACTGCTGTGGGGCGCGGCCGAGCCGCTGCGGCGGATGCTGCGGATCCTGCTCGAGCGGTGATCGGTTGCTGCTGTTGAAGAACCCGTGCCTTGCGAGAGGTGCGGGTTTTTTATTGGAAAACAGCGCTGAGGTGTTGGGGTATCTGACCCGGCCTCTTCGCGAGCAGGCTCGCTCCCACATGGGATCTCTGTAGAACACAAAACCCGTGTGCGAGCCTGCTCGCGAAAGGGTCATTCCAGGCACCGCAATTGCTTGCCTACCCACCACCCGGTAAAGTGCCGCTCCCCACGTTTTACCTGAGGTAGACCCATGAGCCAGTCCTTTGATATTGCCGTGATCGGCGCCACCGGTACTGTCGGCGAAACCCTGGTGCAGATTCTCGAAGAGCGAAATTTCCCGATCGGCACCCTGCACCTGCTGGCGAGCAGCGAGTCGGCGGGGAGCTCGGTAATGTTTCGCGGCAAGAACGTGCGGGTACGCGAGGTCGATGAATTCGATTTCGCCAAGGTCCAACTGGTGTTCTTCGCCGCCGGCCCGGCGGTCACCCTGAGTTTTGCCCCGCGCGCCACGGCCGCCGGTTGCGCGCTGATCGACCTCTCCGGCGCGCTGCCGCCGGAACAGGCGCCGCAGATCGTGCCAGAGGCCAACGCCGAGTTGCTGGCCGGCCTGGGCAAACCCTTCCAGGTCAGCAGCCCCAGCGCCTCGGCCACCGCGCTCGCCGTGGTACTGGCGCCGCTGCGCGAATGCCTGGACCTGCAACGCATCAGCCTGACCGCCAGCCTCGCCGTCTCCGCCCAGGGGCGCGCAGCGGTGAGCGAGTTGGCGCGCCAGACCGCCGAGTTGCTCAATGCCCGTCCGCTGGAGCCGAAATTCTTCGATCGGCAGATGGCGTTCAACCTGCTGGCCCAGGTCGGTGTCCCGGATGAGCAGGGTCATACGCTGCTGGAGAAGCGCCTGGTCCGCGAGCTGCGCCAAGTGCTTGCGCAACCTTTGTTAAAGATTTCCGTCACTTGCATTCAAGCGCCGGTGTTTTTCGGCGATAGCTTTAGCGTGACCGTACAGTCCGCGAGCGCCGTTGACCTGGCGAAGGTCAACGCAGCCCTGGAGGCGGCGCCCGGCATTGAGCTGGTGGAGGCGGGCGATTACCCGACGCCGGTGGGCGATGCGGTCGGCCAGGATGTGGTTTATGTCGGGCGCGTGCGCGGTGGCGTGGACGATCCGGCGGAACTGAATCTGTGGCTGACGTCGGATAACGTGCGCAAGGGCGCGGCGCTCAATGCCGTGCAGGTGGCTGAGTTGTTGATAAAAGACTTGCTGTAAAAGATACTTGGCAACAATTTGTCGAATGAGTCTAGCTGGGCGCTATGCTTGGCCAGAGTGCTGAAGGCGAACCTCCTCCCCGGGGCGTCCTCGGGCATGAGTGAAACGATCGCGCGCGCCGTCGCTTCGGGGCTGCGCGCAATGCCTTACGGCAGCGGCATCAACACCTTCTCGCTGGCCGAGGAATGTTCAAACAAAGGAAGAGGCTATGGTTCAAGTTCGCAAACTGGTGTTAGCAATAGCGGCCGCCTCGGCGCTGTCCTCCGGTATGGCGCAAGCGCTCGGGCTCGGGGAGTTGACCCTGAAGTCGCCGCCGAACCAGCCTTTGGTCGCCGAGATCGAGCTGCTCGATGTCCAGCAACTGACCGCCGCCGAAGTCGTGCCGAGCCTGGCTCCCCCCGAAGAGTTCGCCAAGGCGGGCATCGACCGCCAAGCCTTCCTCAATGACCTGAGCTTCACCCCGGTGATCAACGCCAACGGCCGCAGTGTCCTGCGGGTGACGTCCAGCCGGCCGCTGTCCGAGCCGATGGTCAAGTTCCTGGTGCAGGTGATGTGGCCCAACGGCCGCTTGCTGCGCGACTACAGCGTGCTGCTCGATCCGTCCAAATTCTCGCCGCAGGCCGCCGATGCTGCGCGGGCGAAGCCGTCCCAAGCGGTTTCCACACCGGTCACCGGGGCCACCAAGCCGTCCCAATACACCACCACGCCGCGCGACACCCTGTGGGAAATCGCCGCCAAGGTGCGCAATGGTGGCTCGGTGCAACAAACCATGCTGGCGATTCAGGCGCTGAACCCGAACGCCTTCATCAACGGCAATATCAACCTGCTCAAGACCGGCCAGGTGTTGCGCCTGCCGGATCCGGTGCAAAGCACGGCGCTGCCGCAACCCCAGGCCATCGCCGAAGTGGCTGCACAGAACGCCGCCTGGCGCCAGGGGCGTCGGGGTGTGGCGGGTAACGGCCGGCAACAGTTGGACGCGACCAAGCGGGGCGCTGCCGAGGGCGCGCCAGCCCAGGCCGCCGCGCGCGACAACCTGAGCCTGGTTTCCGCCGAGTCGGCGAAGGCCGGCGCCAAGGGCAAAGGGCCGGCCGGGGATGCCCAGGCACTGAGCAATCAGCTTGCAGTGACCCAGGAAAGCCTCGATGCGGCTCGCCGCGACAACGAAGAACTGAAAAGCCGCATGGCCGATCTGCAGAGCCAACTGGACAAGCTGCAGCGCCTGATCGAGCTGAAGAACAACCAGCTGGCGAAAATGCAGGCTGATGGCGCTGCTGTCCCACCCGCGGGCGAGTCGACCCCGACGATGTCGGCCGAGCTGACCCCGGCGCCGACGGCACAGCCACCGGTGCCAGCACCCGCACCCGAGGCCGCTCCGGAAGCGACGCCGCCCGCCGCACCGGTCGAGCCGACACCTGCCGCTTCCGATGAAAAGAAATACAACGACCTGTTGACCAATCCGATCCTCCTGGGACTGATTGGCGGCGGCGCGTTGATCCTGTTGCTGCTTCTGTTGCTGCTTGCCCGTCGTCGCAAGGCCCAGCAGGAAGCCGAGAAACATCTGCGCATGGCCCGAGCCCTCGAGGAGGAGGCCGACTTCTCCCCGGAGCTCGATCTGCCCCCGAGCAGCTTCGAGGGCATTGAGGTTCCACCACCCAGCGTAAAACTCGAACCCAAGCCAGCCCCGGCGCCAGTGCCCAAGCCGGCTCCGGTGATTGCGCCGGTGATTGTCACGCCGCCCATTGCCGCCCCGTTGGTGGCCCCGGCCGCCGATCGTTCCGACGACGTGCTGCCTCAGGCCCAGTCGCACATCGATCGCGGTCGTTTGAACCAGGCGGCCGATCTGCTGGAGCAAGGCATCAAGGCCGAGCCGCAGCGCAGTGACCTGCGCCTGAAATTGATGGAGGTCTACGGTCAACAGGGCGATCGAGACGCCTTTGTTGCCCAGGAACGCCAACTGGTGGCCAATGGTGAGAACTACGCCCAGGTCGAACAACTCAAGAGCCGTTTCCCGGCCATGGCGGTCGCCGCTGGCGCAGGCCTGGCGGCCGCAGCCGTGGCTGCCGAACTGGATGCGCAGTACGTCAAGGAACTGCTGGAAGACAAGCCGGCGACCGATGAAGAGCTCGACAACGCTTTTGACCTGAGCCTGGACGACTTTGATACGACGCCCGCAGCGCCGGCACCCGAGCCGCTCAACGAGCTGGACGCGTTTCCGGAAGACGATGACCTGAGTTTCGAGTCGGTGCTCAAGCAGCAGACCGAGGCCAACGAAAGCCTCGACGACCTGTCGGAGTTCGACCTGGACCTGGGCGCCGATGCGCCGGCACCCGCGCTGGAGGATGAAGACTTCCTGCTGGATCTGGAGGATGACCTCAAGGGCCTGGACGTCCCGGCTGCCGAAACGCCAGCCCTGAACGACACCCCGGCCGACGATCTTGAGCTGCCGGCGGATTTCGACCTGTCCCTGGCGGACGAAATGGATGCCCATGACCAGCCCAAGGATGCCTTCGAATCCGAGCTGGACGATGTCAACGCCGAGCTGGATCGTTTGTCCGACAGCCTCGGCCAACCGACCTTCACGGCCGATGATGCCTTGGCAACTGCTGACGACGAGCCGGATTTCGACTTCCTCAGCGGCACCAACGAAGTGGCGACCAAGCTCGATCTGGCCCAGGCCTATATCGACATGGGCGACGACGACGGCGCCCGGGATATCCTCGGCGAAGTCCTCAACGAAGGCGATGCCACGCAGAAGAGTGAAGCGCAGGAAATGTTGTCGCGCCTGGCTTGAGGTGATGGGTTAAACAACAACGGCAGCCGGTGAGGCTGCCGTTTTTGTTTGCAGGGGATTGGATGTGTCTGGGCTGACGCTTTCGCGAGCAGGCTCGCTCCCACAGGGTTCTCTGAGCGCCGCAAAACAATGTGGGAGCGAGCCTGCTCGCGAAAGCGCCAGTAGTTCCAGCGCAGAACCACCGGTTGCACTGGCATCGCGCCTCACCGGCCTTATAATGCCCGCCTTTGCGTACCTCAGCAGGCTGTAATTCCTTGGCAAACATAGACAACCCGGCCGCAGAAATGGCGGCCGACGGCTTTTTCCGGATCGCCCTGGGCGTTGAATACAAAGGCTCGCGCTATCGCGGCTGGCAGCGTCAGGCCTCCGGCGTCCTGACGGTGCAGGAAACCCTTGAAAATGCCCTGTCCAAAGTCGCCGACTCGCCCGTGTCGCTGCATTGCGCCGGGCGTACCGATGCCGGCGTGCACGCGTGCGGGCAGGTGGTGCATTTCGATACCCAGGTCGAGCGCTCGATGAAGGCCTGGGTCATGGGCGCCAATATCAACTTGCCGCACGATGTCAGCGTCAGTTGGGCCAGGGCCATGCCGGCGCATTTCCATGCCCGCTTCAAGGCTATCGCCCGGCGTTATCGCTATGTGATCTACAACGACCAGATCCGCCCGGCGCACCTGAACGAAGAAATCACCTGGAACCACCGCCCGCTGGACGTCGAGCGCATGGCCGAGGCCGCGCAATATCTGGTCGGCGTCCATGACTTCAGCGCCTTTCGCGCCGGCCAATGCCAGGCCAAGTCGCCGATCAAGGAACTGCATCACTTGCGCGTGACCCGTCACGGCAAGATGATCGTGCTCGACATCCGTGCCAGCGCCTTCCTGCATCACATGGTGCGCAACATCGCCGGCGTGTTGATGACCATTGGCGCGGGCGAGCGACCGGTCGAGTGGATCAAGGAAGTGCTGGAAAGCCGCATCCGTCGTTCCGGTGGCGTCACGGCGCATCCGTTTGGCCTGTACCTGGTGCAGGTGGAATATCACGATGAATTCGAACTGCCGGAGCGTTACATCGGGCCGCATTTCCTGACAGGCTTCTCGGAACTCGACGGCTGACGCCTTCCGTTGCATTTGTTACCATCCGGGACTTTCATGGAATTGCCTGAGGTTTTCACCAGCATGCCGGTCGTTCGCAGCAAGATATGCGGGATCACTCGCGTCGAGGACGCGCTGGCGGCGGTCGAGGCCGGGGCGGACGCCATCGGGCTGGTGTTTTACGCCAAGAGTCCGCGGGCGGTGACGGTGCAGCAGGCGAGGGCGATCATCCAGGCCTTGCCGCCATTCGTGACGCCGGTCGGTCTGTTCGTCAACGCCAGCCGGTGCGAGCTGGGCGAGATACTCGATGCGGTGCCGCTGGCGCTGTTGCAGTTTCATGGCGACGAGACGCCAGCCGATTGTGAAGGCTGGCATCGCCCTTATATCAAGGCCCTGCGGGTCAAGGCCGGCGACGACATTGCCGCGGCTTGCGAGGCCTTTGCCGGTGCCAGCGGGATCTTGCTGGACACCTACGTCGAGGGCGTTCCCGGCGGGACCGGCGAAGCGTTCGACTGGTCGCTGGTCCCCCAAGGCCTTGCCAAGCCGATCATTCTTGCCGGTGGCCTGACGGCGGACAACGTGGCGGCAGCCATTGCCCAGGTCCGCCCCTATGCGGTGGACGTCAGTGGTGGCGTGGAGCAGGCCAAGGGCCTCAAGGATCCGGCAAAGATTCGCGCATTCATGGCTGCTGTGCGCAGCAGCCAGTAGTCAATGTGACGGCTGGCAGACTGCCGCCGTCCATACCTGCACTGTACAAAGCAGGCAGGCGCCGCCTCCGGGCGGGCCGATAGCGTAGTGGCAATCGCCGTGCAGCGGTTGTCGGGATGGCAGGGGATGGCGGGGCTGGACGCAGGTCATGTTTCGCGCTGACCGCGACGGTCCGCAACCCTCGCCGCACAATGAATTTGAGCTCAAGGGCATACGCGGGGCCGCGAACCAGAGCGTTCGGGCCGCCGGTACTGGAGAAAGAAGCATGAGCAACTGGTTGGTAGACAAACTGATCCCTTCGATCATGCGTTCCGAGGTGAAGAAAAGCTCGGTGCCTGAAGGTCTGTGGCACAAATGTCCATCCTGCGAAGCGGTGCTTTACCGCCCCGAGCTGGAAAAGACCCTGGACGTTTGCCCCAAGTGCAACCACCACATGCGCATCGGCGCGCGTGCCCGTATCGATATTTTCCTCGACGCCGAAGGCCGTGTTGAACTGGGCGCCGAACTGGAGCCCGTGGACCGCCTGAAATTCCGCGACGGCAAGAAATACAAGGACCGCCTGACCGCCGCCCAGAAACAGACCGGCGAAAAAGACGCGCTGGTGTCCATGAGCGGCACCCTGCTGGGCATGCCGGTGGTGGTGTCGGCGTTCGAGTTCTCCTTCATGGGCGGTTCCATGGGCGCCATCGTCGGCGAGCGCTTCGTTCGCGCCGCCAACCATGCCCTGGAAAACCGTTGCCCGATGATCTGCTTCGCCGCATCCGGCGGTGCGCGGATGCAGGAAGCGCTGATCTCGCTGATGCAAATGGCCAAGACCTCCGCGGTGCTGGCGCGTCTGCGTGAAGAAGGCATTCCGTTCATTTCGGTACTGACCGACCCGGTCTACGGCGGCGTCTCCGCCAGCCTGGCGATGCTCGGTGACGTGATCGTCGGCGAGCCGAAAGCGCTGATCGGCTTTGCCGGCCCTCGCGTGATCGAACAGACCGTGCGGGAAAAACTGCCGGAAGGTTTCCAGCGCAGCGAGTTCCTGCTTGAGCACGGCGCCATCGACATGATCATTCACCGCCAGGAGCTGCGTCCACGCCTGGGCAACCTGCTGGCGCAACTGATGGGCCTGCCGACGCCGAAGTTCGTCGCCACGCCGATCGAACCGATCGTGGTTCCGCCGGCGCCTGCCGGTCTATGACCCAACGTACCCTGGGCGACTGGCTTGCCTACCTTGAGCAATTGCATCCATCCGCCATCGACATGGGGTTGGAGCGCTCGCAAGCGGTAGCGTCCCGCATGGGACTGGCCAGGCCGGCGCCCCGGGTCATCACGGTTACCGGCACCAACGGCAAGGGTTCGACCTGCGCCTTCCTGGCTTCGCTGTTACGGGGCCAGGGCCTGAGTGTCGGTGTCTACAGTTCGCCGCACCTGCTGCGCTACAACGAGCGGGTGCAGGTCAATGGCGTCGAAGCCTCCGATGCCGAACTGTGCGAAGCCTTCGCGGCGGTGGAAGCCGGGCGGGGCGAGACTTCCCTGACGTATTTCGAAATGGGCACGCTGGCAGCGTTCTGGCTGTTCGCCCGTGCCGGCCTGGATGCGGTCGTGCTGGAAGTCGGCCTGGGCGGACGGCTGGATGCGGTCAACCTGGTGGATGCGGACATCGCGCTGGTCACCAGTATCGGCGTGGACCATGCCGATTACCTGGGCGATACCCGCGAATCCGTGGCTTACGAGAAGGCCGGTATCTTCCGCCCGGGCGCGCCTGCGCTGTGTGGCGACCTTGATCCCCCGCAGCCCTTGCTCGACAAGGTTCGCGAGCTTGATTGCCGATTTTTTCTGCGTGGGCGGGATTTCGACCTGGCCATGACCGAGCAGCACTGGCAATGGCGCGGCAGTGACGCCAAGGGCAATCCGGTGGAGCTGCACGACCTGCCGCTCCTGGACCTGCCGATGGAAAACGCTGCGCTGGCGCTTCAGGCCTATTTGCTCGCGGATCTGCCGTGGGACGCGGGACGGATTGTCCAGGCGTTGCAGGCGACTCGCGTCGTCGGTCGTCTTGATCGTCGTTCGTTCGATTGGCAGGGCAAGCGTCTCAACCTGCTGCTCGATGTCGGCCACAACCCTCATGCCGCCCAGTACCTGGCGGAGCGCCTGGCGCGGCGGCCGGTGGCGGGCAAGCGCCTGGCGGTGTTCGGGCTGCTGTCCGACAAGGACCTCGATGGCGTGGTCGATGCCTTGGATGGTACTGTCCAGCACTGGGCCGTCGCTCCGCTGGATTCGCCGCGTTCCCGTCCGGCCAGCGAGTTGCAGGCAGCCTTGCAGGGTCGTGGCGCTTCGGTTGATGCTTACGCCAGTGTGGCTGACGCGCTGGAAGGGCAGTGCGCCCTGGCGACGGCCGACGACGAGATTCTGTTGTTTGGATCATTTTTTTGCGTAGCCGAGGCCCTCCAATGGTTGGCCCGGCGCTCCTCGGAGGAAGCTGCAGATGGCATTGCTGGATAAGGCGTACAAGCAGCGCATGGTCGGGGCCCTGGTGTTGGTGGCCCTGGCGGTGATCTTCCTGCCGATGCTGTTTTCCCGTCAGGACGAGCAGCGCCAGGTCACGGTCGATGCGCCCGCCGCGCCCCAGGCGCCCGCCGTGCCGCCGGTGCAGGTCGAGCCGGTGGCGGTGCCCGAGCCGCAAGCGTTGCCTCAGGAGCCGGTTCCGAGTGACGAGGAATTGGCCGAGGAGCCCGCCGCGCCGTCTGCGCCCATCGCGCCCGCGCCGACGGCACCGGCTCCGGCCACGCCGAGCAAACCGGCTGCCGCGCCAACGCCTGTTCCAGCTGCGCCAGCAGTCAAGCCAGCCCCGACCCAGCCGATCACGGCGGCACCGAAACCGGACACCACGCAAAGCCGCGTCGATGCCAATGGCCTGTCGGTCAGTTGGTCGGTGCAACTGGCCAGCCTGACCAGTCGCGAAAGCGCGGAAAAACTGCAGAAGAACCTGCGCAGCCAGGGTTACAACGCCTATATCCGTTCCGCCGATGGCAAGAATCGGGTGTTTGTCGGTCCGCTGATCGAGCGTGCCGAGGCTGACCGCCTGCGCGACTTGCTCAATCGCCAGCAAAACCTCAAGGGTTTCGTGGTGCGCTTCCAGCCTGAGCGTGGTTGAACGCCATTTGGCTGATTTGAATCACGCAGCTTACCGACAGCCCTGCGCTCTGCTAAAATGCGCCGCCTTATCCGTCTGTAGGCTGCACCGTGCCATTTACCTGGGTTGACTGGGCGATCGTTGCAATCGTCGCCATCTCTGCATTGATCAGTCTGAGTCGCGGCTTCGTCAAGGAAGCGCTCTCGCTGCTGACCTGGATCATTGCGGGAGTCGTGGCCTGGATGTTTGGTGGCTCGCTGTCCCAGTACCTCGCCGGATACATCGAAACACCGTCGGCCCGCGTCATCGCGGGCTGTGCCATCTTGTTTATCGCCACCTTGCTGGTTGGCGCAATGATCAATTATCTGATCGGCGAACTGATTCGCGTCACCGGGCTTTCCGGGACGGACCGGTTCCTGGGCATGGCCTTCGGCGCGGCGCGTGGCGCGTTGCTGGTGGTCGTGGCCGTCGGGCTGTTGAGCCTGGGGCCGGTACAGCAGGATACGTGGTGGCAGGAGTCCCGGCTCGTGCCACAATTTCTATTGGTCGCAGACTGGTCCAAGAACCTGATCCTGGGTTGGAGCAGTCAGTGGCTTGCCAGCGGTATCAGCGTACCCGCTGAAATACCGTTCAAGGAACAGCTCTTGCCGATGGCCAAAACGCCGCAGTGAGTGTTGTTCAGTTCAGATCCATTAAGTAGGGGTTGCGTCGCATGTGTGGCATCGTCGGTATCGTCGGTAAGTCGAACGTCAATCAGGCGCTGTATGACGCGCTAACCGTGCTCCAGCACCGCGGCCAGGACGCTGCCGGTATCGTGACCAGCCATGACGGCCGGTTGTTCCTGCGCAAGGACAATGGCCTGGTGCGTGACGTGTTCCATCAGCGTCACATGCAGCGCCTGGTCGGCCACATGGGTATCGGCCATGTGCGCTACCCGACAGCGGGCAGCTCGACCTCGGCCGAGGCCCAGCCGTTCTACGTCAACTCGCCGTACGGCATCACCCTGGCGCACAACGGCAACCTGACCAACGTCGAGCAGTTGGCCAAGGAAATCTACGAATCCGATCTGCGCCACGTCAACACCAGTTCCGACTCGGAAGTGATGCTCAACGTGTTCGCCCACGAGCTGGCCCAGCGCGGCAAGCTGCAGCCAACCGAAGAAGACGTGTTCGCCGCCGTGACCGACGTGCATAACCGTTGTGTCGGTGGCTACTCGGTGGTGGCGATGATCACCGGCTACGGCATCGTCGGTTTCCGCGACCCGCATGGCATCCGCCCAATCGTGTTCGGCCAGCGCCACACCGACGAAGGTGTCGAGTACATGATCGCCTCCGAGAGCGTGTCCCTGGACGTGCTCGGCTTCACCCTGATTCGCGACCTGGCGCCGGGCGAAGCGGTCTACATCACTGAAGACGGCAAGCTTTTCACCCGCCAGTGCGCGACCAACCCGAGCCTGACCCCGTGCATCTTCGAACACGTCTACCTGGCGCGTCCGGACTCGATCATCGACGGTATCTCGGTCTACAAGGCGCGCCTGCGCATGGGCGAGAAACTGGCCGACAAGATCCTGCGCGAGCGTCCGGACCACGACATCGACGTGGTCATCCCGATCCCGGACACCAGCCGCACCGCGGCCCTGGAACTGGCGAACCACCTGGGTGTGAAGTTCCGCGAAGGCTTCGTGAAGAACCGCTACATCGGCCGCACTTTCATCATGCCGGGCCAGGCCGCGCGGAAAAAATCCGTACGCCAGAAGCTCAACGCCATCGAGCTGGAATTTCGCGGCAAGAACGTGATGCTGGTGGACGACTCCATCGTGCGCGGCACCACTTGCAAGCAGATCATCCAGATGGCCCGCGAAGCCGGCGCCAAGAACGTGTATTTCTGCTCCGCGGCCCCGGCCGTGCGTTACCCGAACGTCTACGGCATCGACATGCCGAGTGCCCATGAGCTGATCGCTCATAACCGCACGACTCAGGAAGTGGCCGACCTGATCGGCGCCGATTGGCTGATCTACCAGGACCTGCCGGACCTGATCGAAGCGGTCGGTGGCGGCAAGATCAAGATCGAGCAGTTCGATTGCGCGGTATTCGACGGCAAGTACGTTACCGGCGATATCGACGAGGCCTACCTGAACCGGATCGAGAACGCCCGTAACGATGCGTCCAAGGCCAAGACCCAGGCGGTCAGCGCGATCATCGATCTGTACAACAACTGAGTAACGAACCGGCCCCGAGGGGCCGGTTTGCGTTCAAGCGATAGAAGGAGTGGCAGCATGAGTCAGGATTGGGATGCCGGTCGGCTGGACAGCGACCTTGAGGGCGTAGCGTTCGATACCCTGGCGGTTCGCGCGGGCCAGCACCGTACACCGGAAGCCGAACATGGCGATCCGATGTTCTTCACCTCCAGCTACGTCTTCCGCACCGCTGCCGATGCCGCGGCGCGATTTGCCGGTGAAGTGCCGGGCAACGTCTATTCGCGTTATACCAATCCCACCGTGCGGGCTTTCGAGGAGCGCATTGCCGCCCTGGAAGGCGCCGAGCAAGCGGTTGCCACCGCCACCGGCATGGCCGCGATCATGGCCGTGGTCATGAGCCTGTGCAGCGCCGGTGATCATGTACTGGTGTCGCGCAGCGTCTTCGGCTCGACCATCAGCCTGTTTGAAAAGTACTTCAAGCGCTTCGGTGTCGAAGTCGACTACGTGCCGCTGGCGGATTTGTCGGGTTGGGATGCGGCGATCAAGGCCAACACCAAACTGTTGTTCGTCGAATCGCCGTCCAACCCGCTCGCCGAGTTGGTGGATATCGCCGCGTTGGCGGAAATCGCCCATGCCAAAGGCGCCATGCTGGTGGTCGACAACTGCTTCTGCACGCCGGCGCTGCAGCAGCCGCTCAAGCTGGGCGCGGACGTGGTGGTGCACTCAGCCACCAAGTTCATCGACGGCCAGGGTCGTTGCATGGGCGGCGTGGTCGCCGGTCGTGGCGAGCAGATGAAAGAAGTGGTGGGCTTCTTGCGCACCGCAGGACCGACCCTCAGCCCGTTCAACGCCTGGATCTTCCTCAAGGGCCTGGAGACCCTCGGCCTGCGGATGAAAGCGCATTGCGCCAACGCCCAGGTCCTGGCCGAGTGGCTGGAACAGCAGGACGGCGTCGAGAAAGTCCATTACGCCGGCCTCAAGAGTCATCCGCAACATGACCTGGCGGCACGTCAG
The DNA here is from genome assembly GCF_030687895.1 of Pseudomonas sp. FP198. Classification (NCBI taxonomy): domain Bacteria; kingdom Pseudomonadati; phylum Pseudomonadota; class Gammaproteobacteria; order Pseudomonadales; family Pseudomonadaceae; genus Pseudomonas; species Pseudomonas sp. FP198. The sequence goes on along the minus strand of NZ_CP117452.1, from coordinate 3,874,081 downwards.
CAGCGTGGTTTTGGCGCGGTGGTGAGCTTCGAGGTCAAGGGCGGCAAGGAGGGCGCCTGGCGTTTCATCGATGCCACCCGGTTGATTTCCATCACCGCCAACCTGGGTGACAGCAAGACCACCATCACGCACCCAAGCACCACCTCTCACGGGCGTCTCTCGCCGCAAGAGCGTGAAGCGGCGGGCATCCGTGACAGCCTGATCCGCGTCGCGGTCGGCCTGGAAGACGTAGCGGACCTGCAAGCCGACCTGGCCCGCGGGTTGGCGGCCTTGTGATCGAGCTGGCAACGCCGCCGAGCGGTACTCATGGCCGGGTTGCCCTGGTAACGGGCGCGGCACGGGGGATCGGCCTGGGCATTGCCGCCTGGCTGATCTGCGAAGGTTGGCAGGTCGTCTTGACCGACCTGGACCGCCAGCGCGGCTCCAGGGTGGCGAAGGCCTTGGGCGACAATGCCTGGTTCATCGGCATGGACGTGGCGGATGAAGGGCAGGTCGCCACCGGCATCGCCGAAGTGCTCGGGCAGTTCGGCCGGCTCGACGCGCTGGTATGCAACGCGGCCATTGCCGACCCGCACAACATCACCCTGGAAAGCCTCGACCTGGCTCACTGGAATCGGGTCCTGGCGGTGAACCTGGGCGGGCCGATGCTGCTGGCCAAGCACTGCGCGCCTTACCTGCGAGCCCATAACGGCGCCATCGTCAACCTGGCCTCGACCCGCGCCGCGCAATCGGAGCCCGACACCGAGGCTTATGCGGCGAGCAAGGGTGGCCTGTTGGCGCTGACCCATGCCCTGGCGATCAGCCTTGGGCCGGAGATCCGGGTCAATGCCGTCAGCCCCGGCTGGATCGATGCGCGAGACCCCTCGCAACGTCGTGCGCAGCCGTTGACCGACGCCGATCATGCCCAGCATCCGGCGGGCAGGGTAGGCACGGTGGAGGACGTGGCGGCGATGGTGGCGTGGCTGTTGTCGCGCAACGCCGGTTTTGTTACCGGGCAGGAGTTTGTCGTGGACGGTGGCATGACCAAGAAAATGATCTACGAATAAACGGCAGCTGCAAGTGGCGAGCGACAAGCTGCAAGCGATTGGGTGCTGCTGGTGGTTCTGACTTGCAGCTTGAGGCTTGCCGCTCGAAGCTGTTTTTGAAAAAAACTCAATCCTGCTATTGACTTAGCATCGGTACCTGCGTAAATTTCGCGGCCTCAACGCAGCAAAGGGTGATTAGCTCAGCCGGGAGAGCGTCTGCCTTACAAGCAGAATGTCGGCGGTTCGATCCCGTCATCACCCACCATGTTTCTTGAGAGTCTTGCGAAAGCAAGATGGAAGCTGTCAAAAGCCTCCACCGACGCGCAGCGGTAGTTCAGTCGGTTAGAATACCGGCCTGTCACGCCGGGGGTCGCGGGTTCGAGTCCCGTCCGCTGCGCCATATCTGCTTCGAGGCCCACTGAACGCCTTGAAGCTAGGAAGAAAGCTGAAAAGCTTCTTCCAATCGATAGCAAAGACCCTGGTCGAAAGACCGGGGTTTTTTGTTTCTGGGATTTGAAGATCGGAACAAGCCCCTGTGGCGAGGGAGCTTGCTCCCGCTGGGCTGCAAAGCAGCCCTTCGGTGAAATGTCGAACTCGCCTCAGAACCCCAGCCGATCCCGCAACCCGTAATACCAGGCCCCCATCGCCGCAAACGGCGTACGCAACAACTGCCCGCCCGGGAACGGGTAGTGAGGCAGGTCCGCAAACGCATCAAAACGCTCCGCCTGACCTCGCAGTGCCTCGGCCAGGACCTTGCCCGCCAGATGCGTATACGTCACGCCATGGCCACTGCAGCCCTGGGAATAATAAATGTTATCCCCCAGCCGTCCGACCTGCGGAAGACGCGACAGTGTCAGCAGGAAATTTCCGGTCCAGGCGTAATCGATCTTCACATCCTTGAGTTGCGGAAACGCCTTGAGCATCTTCGGCCGGATGATCGCTTCGATATTCGCTGGATCCCGCGCGCCATACACCACGCCGCCACCGAAGATCAGACGCTTATCGCCTGTCAGCCGGTAGTAATCGAGCAAGTAGTTGCAGTCTTCGACGCAATAATCCTGGGGCAGCAGACGTTGAGCCAACTCATCGCCCAACGGCTCGGTGGCAATCACCTGCGTACCGCAAGGCATGGACTTGGCCGCCAGCTCAGGCACCAGGTTGCCCAGGTAAGCATTACCCGCCACGATAATGAACTTGGCCCTGACCTTGCCCTGCGGGGTATGCACAACCGGACTGGCGCCGCGCTCGATGCGCACCGCCGGCGATTGTTCATGAATCACCCCGCCCAGCGACTCGACCGCCGCCGCTTCGCCCAGGGCCAGGTTGAGCGGATGAATATGCCCGCCGCTCATGTCCAGCATCCCGCCGACATACTCGTCGCAAGCCACCACCTCGCGGATACGCCGCTGATCCAGCAGTTCCAGCTGGGTATGCCCGAAACGCTCCCATAAACGCTTCTGCGACTCCAGATGGCCCATCTGCTTGGCGGTGAGAGCGGCGAACACACCGCCGTCCTTCAAATCACACTGAATCTGATACTTCGCCACCCGCTCACGAATGATCCGGCCGCCCTCGAACGCCATGTTGCCCAGCAACTGTGCCTGCCGAGGGCCGACACTGCGTTCGATCACATCAATGTCGCGGCTATAGCTGTTGACGATCTGCCCGCCGTTACGACCCGAGGCGCCAAAGCCGACCCTGGCCGCCTCGACAACCGTGACCTTGAAGCCGTGCTCCAGCAGAAACAATGCAGCAGACAACCCCGTATAGCCCGCGCCGATGACGCAGACATCGGTTTCAACGTCATCCTGCAGGGCAGGGCGCGACGGCGCCGGATTCGCCGATGCGGCGTAATAGGACGCTGGGTAGGATGTGTTCGCCATTCTGGAACCTCTGTTTTATATTTTTTACGAATGCGCCGATCCTACCCGAGATAAAAATCCGCCGCCAGCCAGCGCAAAATCTTCGTCGCGTTGGCGCAATTAAATATTTTGCATATTCATAGGGTTAGGTGAAAAAAAGGTGTTGACACCCTTTTGGAATTCCGTAGAATGCCGCCTCACAGCAGGCACGTAGCTCAGTTGGTTAGAGCACCACCTTGACATGGTGGGGGTCGTTGGTTCGAGTCCAATCGCGCCTACCAAACAAAATCCGCTCTGCTGGGCGGTCTAGAAGGGCTCACCGAAAGGTGGGCCCTTTTTTGTTGGCTGAAGCTCGTACGGCTGGGTTGTTCCATTTTCCAATGGACGAACTTCGAATACATAAGGAAATGGTCATGCGGGTTGTCACTCTCATAACGCTTTTTGGTGTAGTACTTGCGGGTTGTTCTGGAATTCCCTCAGTTCCATACGAAGAGCCTGCTCAATCAGAGGCAATTGCGCGTGTTCGCGTTATCACCAACTCCGATGTGTACGGCGATAGCATCGTTGGCAGTTGTGCTCCTGCTACCCGGCACAAGATGGCTGAAGCCGGACGTTTCGGGCGTGACGGGACGGCGAATATCAACTATCCGCAGTATCCCCTGAAATCGTCAGACCTTGGCATGCCGAAAAGAATCTGGCCCAGTCTTACCCAGTACATCCCTGCGATTCGGATGGGGGAAGGGGCATATAAAGAAGTCGTAACCGAGTATCGCGTCAGGACGGATCTGCCATTCCAAATTGCGACCTGGGGCGCGACCATCGCGGGCAATGGCAGCTCCTACAGATCCTGCGCTGGCCAGGCGCTTGTTTACAAGCTGGAACCAGGGAAAGACTACGAAGCTGTGGTAGGGGTGGATAGCAGACCAGGCAAAGATGGCGAGCAGGCGCTTATTTGCGTGTTGGCGGTTCTCGAAGTGACACCTTTGCCAGGCACTTCAATGGTGATCCCACAAACGCTGACGCCTGCTGCGTCTCCGCAGGTGGCTTGCAAAATTTGATGACTGGGAATTAAGCGGGATCTGGCCTTTGAGTGAACTATTGGGTGTGCTGGTTGACTACGTTTTCCAAGCGATTTGCTTCCCTATCGGCTGGCCTTTAATGAAGGCCCTCACCTTAGGGAAGTACCCCGCCAAAGGCTCTTGGTTTTCAGAAAGCCCTTCAGCCCAATGGACGTCGGCGATAGGGCTAGCCATTTTGGTCATTGCCATGATGGCGGCGATGAAGCAGTTCGTCCTTGTTTAGTAAAAGATAAGAAAAAGGGACAGATTTGTTTTTTGCTCCGGCGCTCTGAGAGTTCTCATAGAATGGACTCACTCGGAACTGGCAACCGGTTAGAAAATAAATCCGTCCCCTTTTTCGCCGCATACTTATGTAGGCGAATGTACGGCTCCATGCCCAGGCTGCGCATGAAGATCAATGCCTAGCGCATGAATGACCTTGAGCACGGTATCAAATCTCGGTTTTGATCCAGGTGCGAACGCCTTGTATAAGCTTTCTCGCCCCAAGCCGGAGTCTTTGGCGATCTGGGCCATGCCGCGGGCCTTGGCTACGTAACCTATCGCTCGAAGAAACTCCTCGCTGTCACCGTCAGCCAACACCTGAGAAAGGTATTCGCTGATTGCTTCATCGCTATCGAGCAGCGCAGCCATATCAAATGTCGTCAGGTTTTGGCTCATGTTCAAATCTCCTTTGCCAATTTTTTCGCTCGCCGAATATCAGCATTTTGTGAAGATTTGTCACCACCTGCCAGTAGCACGATGACCACTCCACCGCGCATGGTGAAATAGACCCTGTACCCAGCGCCTACGTCCACGCGCAACTCTGAAATCCCATCACCGACCGCTTTCACATCGCCCAAGTTGCCTGCTGCGGCACGATCAATGCGGCGGGCGATGGCGATTTTTGCTCGCAGGTCACGGATCGATGAATGCCAAGCAGAGAATGTCTGCGTTTGCTGGATGAGATAGTTCATGCGCTGACCGTATCCAGTTGGATACTGTAAGTCAAGATGCTGATGCGCAGCATCCTTCAATGTCCGGGACGATCAGGGCTGCGTTTGGCGCGCGATGATCCGTTTGGCAATCCGCCGTGAGCTGCCGGAAGAAGGCGGATAGGGGGTAGTGCTGGCGTCCCCTTTTTCACCTTTTCTATTTTCTGAGGCCGCCTCGGGAAAACGACTGCCTGCACTGGATTAGCCCACTATCAAAGGAAATGGAATGCTTATCGTCTTCAGCGGCCTTCCCGGCACCGGAAAAACGACTATTGCCAAGGATCTTGCCGTTACGACGGGCGCCGTGTACCTGCGCGTCGATACGATTGAGCAGGCGATTCGAAACTCTGGCGCTTTTGCGCAAGATGTGGGGCGCAGTGGTTACATGGTTGCTAATGAGCTGGCCCTGAGTAATCTACGCTTGGGCGGCATCGTCATCGTTGATTGCGTCAATCCCGTCCTGGAAAGCCGAATCGCGTGGAGCGACATCGCCTTACGGGCTGGTAGCCTATTGGCAAACATTGAAGTGATCTGCTCCGATAAACACGAACATCGACGCCGGGTCGAAACAAGAGCGGGTGATATTCCCGGGCTGATACCATCCACTTGGCAGTCAGTCCTGGATCATGAATATGAGCCATGGGTCAAAGCACCGTTTTGCATAGACACGGCCTCTGCCTCTCCGGTGCAAGCGGTCTCGATGATCATCAATCGATTCCTGTCTGGCGGTAGCGTCGGCGATGTCTAATTGCATAAACAGCTAAGCGCGTGGGCCCCGGATTCAAGCGCTGCTTTTCGTTTCAATTCACCGATTTCTCCCAATCACCCCGCTCATATACTGATTCAAATCGCGCAGATCCATAACGCTCCAAGCATGTGGCGGTAACCTGACACCGTTCTCTCGCAACGTGTTTGGAATCAAGTCGCCATTCGGACGAAGGATTATCGAGGACACGATAACGCCTGGATAATCACTCAGTCGCTTTTGGAAGGCGGACGTCGTGAGGTCTGGTGTGGGTGGGTTGCTTTTTCTAGCCAGTGGTCCCGTTGCCTTGAGGTCTGTTCCATGGCACATGGCACACCTCTGCAAATAGAGGGTCTTGCCGTTGGCGTTATCCGCAAAGGAAGACAAAGGCTGGATGAGCGATAAGATTCCTAGCGCAGCGATGTACAACATTTTCGTAATAGGCGAAAAAGTGTTCGGCAAGCGTTTGCTCATAATGACCGTCCATGGTTCGAGGGGGCCACAGGATGACGCATCTAGCCGCTACCTTGCAAAAATAGGTACCCCCCATGCCGGACGCCCGCTAGCATGAAGGCGCTTCGTAGGAAACGGAGCGGTCCATAAAAAAGGGGACCGATTTATTTTTCTTCCGGCGTTTGTGAGTTCTTATCGAATGGATTCGCTTGGAACTGGCAGTTGGTTGGAAAATAAATTTGCCCCTTTACCTATCTTTTCCTTCAGGCTGCAGCAGAGATTACGGATGACACCACTTGGCTCCAACGAGGTTTTCATCATCCGGCCGAAGATCGGCATCGGTCGTTTATTTTTTGTCCCACTGCTTCGCCAGACACCTTGGGCAATCACGGCGATCTTTTGTATCAGCTTGTCGACCGGCCTGTCGTTGCCGGGGAGGGAATGGCCGGGCATCATCCTCGCGAGCCTGGTTGTGATGTGGTGGGTATATCAACTGGGCAGAGATATCAGCGAGCGCGCTCCACTGGCGGTGCAGGCGTCTGGTGTGGCTTTTCTCGGGCGGTATCCACTAACGAAACGCACACCGCTGCGAATAGTGCTCAAACCCGACGGCCACCTGGCTATTTTTAGCAAGTCCTACGGTATTTATGTCGAGTATGAAAACGGGCGCTTGTTAATCGCTCGCCGTGTCGGCGGAAAAGAAGTCAACCAACAGAAACAGCTCGCCCGCGAGCTCGCTGCGTTTCTGGGTTTATCTGCATACGTGGATGATGGCTCTGGAAAGCTGAAGAAATTAGCCGGCCAACGGTGAGGTTTTCTCCGCGAGCAAGCAAACGAAGCCCTGTTGAGGCACGCACCCGCGCATTGCTGGCCAAGCCCTATGAGTTGGCGCTCTGTGAGTGATAGCCTGCGAGTTCTTCTTTAAGTGGTATTGGATACAGTCATGGAAAGCTGTTTGAGGACGCTCGGAGTTAGCCTCGCTAACAGGATAGTGGTTCCTGCCGCTTGGTTATCGGGGCTGGTAACGATAGGACTCGTGTGGGGCATGATACGGTTTTCGCCCGATAAGCTTACAGTCGAAGGACGTCAGCTCTTCGGGGCTTCTTTTTCTATTTTTTGTCTCGCTATAGGGTATTTGATATGGCGTAAGCGACGAGCAAAAGCACTGGTGACATCCATCAACCTAAAAGAAGGTCTGAGCCTGGACGGTGCTCAGATGCTCGGCTATCCGAACGCCCTGTTTTTTGTCTTTGACCTGTCCAACAAGAAACTCGCTCAATGCCAAAGTGTCACCGGCGACTATCAAATTCGAGACTTTACGTGGGTAACAGGCTGGCAGTTCGAGTGGCAACAGATTGACAGCTGGGTATCGGGCGGCGTTCTTCAAATAGTCGATGGGGCAGGCATGAGCGTCCCAACTGACGAAATTCGGCGTAGGTTCATAAAATTCTCACTGGTTTTGACGGTTGCCGATACAAGTCATCCTCTCTTCCGTTTTCCAATGAACCGGAGCGCAGCTGAAGGCTGGTGTAGCCGGTGCAATATACTTTTCAAGCGCTAAACACGAAGCATCACACCAGAAGATAATTTATTTAGAACTCGCGGCAGCACTGATGTCGGAAGAAAGCCCCGGCGGATTGCACTGGGGCCTTCTTTGCAGATTACTTGGCCTCGAAATCCGGATGGGACTCTTCGAGCTTTTCGTCAACTGCCCCAAATGCCTTCTCGATATTCCCTCGGCAGTAGGCGTCGATGGCATTGCAAATCGGGAAGAGGGGATGCGTGCCTAAGGCGCCAGGGTCATTTTTTTCGTAGATATAACGCCACTCTACGAAAACCTTGTCATATTGCCGTAGTCCGTAGGCGATATCGCCACTGTATCCTTCTTTAATGGCGAATGTCTTGATTGATTCTTTAGCCTCGTCTGGCAGCTTTTCGTATAGTTTGCTGAGATGATGTCCTTGTCCGCCAGGTGCGATTTTGAGAGACTCATCACGTCCTTGGGATATCGCAATCCCGTCAGGCAGTTCGTCCTCTTCATCGAGAACATAAGTCATCGTTGCGTTGATTGATTTTAAAAATATTTCCGTGGCAAGACAGATATTGATCATTCCTGGCACGAACAGATTACTCTGCTTCGAGTCAATTAGCTTTCGCCCTGCTTCACCAAATGCCAAGCCTTGATGATAAATAGTTCCAAGGCAGCGATAAGTCACCACGCGCTTATAAACTGAAGTCACTAACGAATCCTTTTGTTGGTTTTGAGGCGGTCAATGGCAGGCCAAACGTCTGCGGGAGGTTTTATTCAGGCGCAGCTGTTAACACGCGCCCAAACGCACGCCTCCCAGCCTTTCGTGCAAAGGTTGTCGACGAGCTCCTTGCATAACCACCAGTGGCTTGATAGATCATCTGGATTGACGTCGTATTCGTTAACCTCAATCTTTCTGTAGATTTCCTGAATATTGCCAGGGAGGCTCTCGAAGGGTGTTTCGGCCGTGCGAACCAAGTGAATTCTATTCCCTTCGTCGTTGAAAGAGGCGTAGAAAAATACTTTCATGGCTGATCCTTGTTTTTTGGTTGACTGTTTTTTTGCGATCATGATCTGGGAAGTTGTTCCAGAACTTCAATGCATATCATGATTTGAAGCGTTAGCAAATGTTACGCGGTGTTCCGCTTCTGGCGTCGAATACATCTGTATTGGTTTTCTTCGTTTCTGATATGTAGGCACTATCCTTCAGATGAGTTCGCCGTCAGGTGTTCTTAGCGAGGTAGTAACCATCGTTTTTCCTGGTCTTCTTAGCAAGCCAAGTCCGCGGGTTGTGAACATTGCCTCGAAATGAATTTACCGGCGGTCCGGTCGTTCGGAATTACTGCGGCTCGGGGGACTCCACTTATCGAGGAATATGTATTTCTCAATTGCGGTGAACACCGCCCGAGGCAAATGCAATGACGTCGTTCGAAGAATTCAGGGCCACATCCCATGAGCTTCTCAAAGAGCTGGATGCTGCGACGATAAAGATGATGATGCTGGTCTCTGCGAAAGAGGTATCCGGTCCTTTTTGGGAGGACGCTGCCCAGCGGCATCATGACGCTGTAGATGCCTGGCATTCCTTTCTCAATATTCCGACGGGTTTCGTGTCGGATCCGCCTCTGCCCTAAGAGTCAGGTTTATCGCCGGTTATTTCGCTCGATATTTCGCGCCATACAGACTGCGTATGGTGCGCAGTTGATTGCTATGCTTCGCACACCAGCAAACGTTAACAAGCTCAGTGCGACGTCGCTTTCTGGTCTGCCTGTAGCGGGCACCAAGAGCTCTACCTCGCATTTATCGACATGGCATGTCATCCAATTCGTAGCTGGAAACTAAGGAAGGATCCCCGATGCGAGAATTCGAGTTCATTAAGTCCGTGCCTGTCCCCTCAAGGTCCGGTATTACCCACCTTTACAAGCCGATGGACCTGGCGGATGCCTTTGCGATTCGGCTCCCGGCGGGCACATCCTGTAGCCCGGATTTACTGGCTCGATTCATCCTTTCCCACCAGCCCTCCTGGATCGGATGGCTCCTGACAGTCCGGGACACTATCGTTGCCTGTTTTGGACTCAAGACAGCCAGACATCTGGCCTCACTGGCCAATCGGGTTGGCGCCTTCAAGGTCTACAGCACAGACCAGACTGAAATCGTGTTGGGAGAGGACGACAAGCACCTCGACTTTCGGATATCGATCCTGTGTTCTGAAGAAGCGGAGCCAGAAGGCAGTCGCCAACTGGTGTTTTCAACCGTGGTCCGGTGCCACAACCGTTTTGGCCGGGCCTATATCTTCGTTATTGCCCCATTTCACCGTTTGGTGGTCAGGGCCAGCCTGCTCCGTGCAGCACGCATCGGTTGGCCTCTGGCTGCCTGCGCCTGAGACCGGGAGTTGTATGCCCCTCTTGAAGGTAAGTTTTCCAGCGGACACATCAGCAGCCAGGCAAGCAACCGCCAGAAGATAATGAGCATCGGTAGTCCTGACCTGATAGCGTTGTGGGAAAGGGGCATGGGTGTGCAGGGAATGGGTAAACTGGAACCGTTAACGCCGTACAACTACACGAACGGCCGCTACCTGGTCTTCAAAGGCAATGGCAGCGATGGGGCGCCCTTGGGCCGGATTCACCAGGACGGTAACGTTCGAAACCTCTTGGGTGAGCCGCTGTACTACATAAACATGGACGAACATGCGTTCTGTTCAATGGACTTTACCTTTCAGGGCAATATACAAAAAATTCGCGGCACGTTTTACGTGCTCAGCGACAGAACGTTGTTCACGTTTTCCGAGATGAACGTTAAACCGCTGGAAAACGAAACCGAGGAGCAGGCGCTTCAAAGGGTGTTCAAAAAGACGGCGATAAACCTGGCAAGGCAAATCGTTCAGGCAAAGAACGAGATGGCGCAGGAACGGATAGAGATGACCCTGTCCGATTCAAACCCTTTGCGCCGTTTCCGTGCCTTCTTCAAAAGCCGAGCCCGCAGGGAGCGAGCATCACCAGATTGGCGTCACAGTGAGTTGGAAAACGATCATGTGTTCAAATCGAGGTCTGCCGCTGTTTCCTCATTGTCACTCGCGCCAATGATCTTATGGGCGACAGATGCAAGGACGAGGAAAACGCGGCCATACAACAATTACGCGACGGTCCGGTTACAGGTGAACTCCTATTACGGCTTGTCCCTGTCTTTCCGCTTTCCGCCAGTCAAGGTGGGTTGTACTGCGTCACTCGCAGGAGCTCTTCGTCGTAGCTCACGTTGGGAAAACACCCCATCCGTCTATACCCCGCGTTTCCAGCCGCGGTAAATCTCAAGAGCGCGGTGTGCTATACACGCCTTCCAATTGACTGGAATTCATATGAAAACGGTAGTCTTGGCATTGTCGCTGGTAGTACTGGCAGCCTGCATGCCTTATAGGACAGTCACCTCGCCAGATCCAAACTGGATGCGCCTGGGTGGATATGAGCCTGAGGGTTATCCAAGGACATTTGTCGAGACCTGGGAGGGCAAATGCTATGCGGTTACCGAGGCATGGTTCAAGAGTGCAATCAACGGTCGTACCTTGTGGACCAAGCGGCAGTCTCACGAGACTGTTACCTGTCCATAGGCACCCCCGAAAGCAGATTGGAGGGTCCGGGATCCTGCAATCATGAGGTGCAGGCGATCAAGCCGTTGAAACTTCAACCATTACGAGACGATCTTCTAAGCATCGGCTAACAGGAGATCAGGTATGAGATGTTATCTATGCGGGCTGGAAGCACAACAGTCCGAAGAGAACCAAGGTGGTGAGCTCGTCAACTGCGCTGACTGCGGCACCTACAAGATTTCAGGCCTTGTTCTGAAAGAACTGGGGGCCAGGAAATTCAATTACCCTAAAATGCGCGATGATCTGCACCGTCAGCGGCAGTTCAACGCTACGTCTGTCGCCGAGATCAATACCGAGACGGCCATCTGGGCTTGAGCGGGGCGGTGCCTGGCGATTCATCGAAGAGACCGATCAACTTAAGAAGCGCCAAGGTAATGCCAAAGAAACAGCCGGATGACAACACGACAGCGAGTGCTGCCGAAATCGAGCGATCAATTCTGGCGCTCAACAAAATGGCTGAGCGCCTGTGGGGCGATGGCCGGGAAGTTGAAGCCGAGGCACTGTTAAAGGCGCTGGATGCGTTAAACCGTGCGCTTGATCGCATCAGGATCGGAGAGAGCCGTAGAGTCCTTCACTGAAGTCCGGCTTGGCCCCGGGCTTTCCCGGGCGCCCCGCCCATAACCGCAAATGCTGTTCGATCCACTGCGCGACACTGGTCGTTTCGATTTTCTTTCGTGAGTTGTAACTGTCCGCTTTCGGCCATGCGACGCCTTTGCCTTCGGCGAACACTGCGCGGTACTTGCGGATCGGGTCAGCGGGCGCTGTCGCGAGGTCGGCCTTGAGCACTGGCAGCGTCCATTCCTCGCGTTTTACCTGGCGGATTTTCGCGCGGCCCGCGTTCGATTTGGCGAGGTCTGAGCGTACGTCGGTTCCGCTCGACAACAAACCGGAACACTGAAGCACCGTGGCGTATCTACCGACAACACAATCGGAGCGCCTGGCAGTGGATGTGTACAGGATCGAGTTCGAAAACGACCGTTGGACACTTTATAAATCTCATGGCTACAAACCGATCCTGCAGGCTGACAGTCAAGGTGAGTTGATCGACCATGTGCTTGCCTTGACGCGGGGGGAGGGTGTCGTGATTCGATTCATGGGCAACAGCGGACTGCGAGAATTGAGACTGGGGGGCGTGCGGGACGACGTACCGTAGCGGACCTGTGAACCGCGTATTGATTGAACTGCCACCGGCCTGATGTGCCCAACCTGTTATCAACGAGAGGGCAAACCCATGACCGACGAGAAGAAAAACGAACAACCCAAGGACGACACGCCCGCCCACTCCACCGAGCAGGAGCGTGAGCGTTTGAAGGACTTCAACAAAGAGGGTATTCCACCGGGGTCTTCATGATCGGCCTCGGAAATTGCGCACTGCCTCAGTGCGGATTTACATCCCGTTAGACGGAGGCTGGCGGCGCAAACGTTATCAGCGCCGCCAGTACAACTTGCCGATTATTCCACCATGCAAATCCAATGATGATCCTCCCTGTAAGGCGCTCGGATAAACGCCACGTCGGATACCAGCACCATCCCACGCTTCTGAAGTGCTTCGGTCAGTTGTACGAGTGTCTCTGCTTCGATAGTCATCGCTGTTACCTCGTCAGATTACTGCGTTCATAATTGTTGACCGAACGCCTTGACGGGTAATTCATTTTTTCTAACGAGCTGATCGAGCGACGCCAAGACGAGGTACGTCGTTACAAAAAAGCCCTACAGTGATGTAGGGCTTTATTTTATTTCTTCAGTTGCCTGCGAACATCATCGGCCACCGGCCCAACGGCCTTGACCGCTGCCTTGAGCTGGTCTTCGGTCACGCCGAATTCTTTCGCCCAATATCTTAATTCCCAATCTTCGGAAGTGTTGATGCGGTTCCGGTCCTGGGGCCCGCGATTGCTCAAGTCGTCAGCCATTGTCGAGTTCCTGTGAAAGGCCTGGAAACGCCAGGCGACATCCAATGGACCATCAGGCGGGGCTGTTTGCGTCATTTTTATAGGGCGCTGCGACTGAGCCGGAAATCAGAGACGCATGCCTTTGAGCGGATTCCAGCCTTGCTCGCCTTTGATTTCCTTCAGGTAGTAGGCGTAGTTGGTCATTAGCGCATACATCATCGACATGGCGATGTTCAGACCCATGCTCAACGGCCGCGGAAAATCCATGCCGATGATGGCGAAAATCACGCTCAATACGATGTTGATCGCCAGGAAGATTCCGAGCAGCGCCAGGTTCTTCTTCCACAGGCCCAAGACAAAAAGGTAGATAGGACCAAAGAAAAACGCGATCACGTTGGCGTTGATCAGGATTTTCTTTTTGAAGTCCGGCAGGGTCTTGACGGCTTCCTTGTAGCGCGGGTCGTTTGGCGCGCCATAGGTATCAAAGAAGTCGAAACGTTCCTGCCATTTGGCGCTGTATTTTCCGCTGCTTTGTATTTGTTCAGTCGTGCTCATTTTTCGCTGCTCCTGGTGTTCCATCAAAAAGATCGTTCTTCCGAGAATCCTGCGCTGTTTTTCTTGGTCTTTGGCTAATGCGCTATTGCTGCCCGCTTTATAAGCGTTCGCGCGCAAAAATACCGCAACAGTTGCTTAAATGGCTTTCTGATCTGTGATGGGCATCACGCTGGTCTTGCGAGGGCAGACGGGAAGTTCACGACGGCGCTGGAAACCGCAAAGGCAGGTCATGCCGAATCGCCCGCTCAATCAAACGGGCGACGGGTTTCATCCAACATTCAGGACGCACTCAGAGCATGGCATCTGCAAAAGCGTGGTCTGGGACGATTGTCAGAAAGTGCAGCGGCATCTGCTGTTCCGTTTGCGTCGCTGGCAACTCAAGACTGCCAACTATCTGGCTTTGAAGCGCGCTCAACCGCATCGACTCTTCTTCCTTTAATTTTGCCATTCTCGCGTGGTTCGCTGCGATTTCATTGAGAGTTGACACGGTACATCTCCGGTGGCTGACCAAGCGTTGAGAATTTGCTGCCGCGCCAGAAAGACGTCGTCCTGCGCTGCGTACAAGGTCCGCTGCAAACCTTGAGCCAGACGTGCCTGTGTCATGCGCACGGCTTGTCACAGGCGACCGGTGGCAAGTGTCGACGCCTGTCGAGGCGGCAGCGTTTCAACCATGCCTCAGGAATAAGTCACTGATACGACAAAACCGGGTCAGTTGCCGCCTGACCGCGTGGTTCAGGGCGGCATCGTGTGCAGGTAACCGACACGTAGCGTGATATGGAACTAACATCACCGTTAGTCTCTATATCTTTACAGGGACTCTTCCCTTTTTTGAGAGTACTGCCATGTTCAAATCGCGCTCGTTGATTGCTGCAGTGACCTGTTTTGCCTTGGTGGCGGGCCCCGGCCTTGCTGTCGCGGACCCGGGCAATGGCAAGGGCAACGCTCAGGTCGATCAAGGTCAGGGACAAGGAGGCAAGGGCGGGCAGGGCAACAAGGGCGGCCAGGGTAATGCTGGCAATAAGGGTAACCAAGGCAATGCTGGCAATAAAGGCAACCAGGGAGGCAAAGGCAACCAGGGCGGTGGTGGCAGCGATTGGCATAACGGGCCGAGCATCGACCGTGGCGGTGTTCTGGGTGTGATTGGCGGTTATCGCGATTACTGGAGCCCTGGCTCGGCACTGCCGCCGGGGATCCAGAAGAACCTCGCCCGGGGCAAGCCGCTGCCCCCCGGCATCGCCAAGAAGCTCGACGGACGTTTGCTGGGACATCTGCCGCGCTATGACGGTTACGAATGGCAGCAGGTTGGTACCGATTTGATTCTGGTGGCGATCGCCAGCGGCATCATTTACGAAGTGCTCAACGGTGCCTTCGACTGATCTGTTGCTTGATAATGCCAGTCAAGTAAGAAACGCAATCTGTGGGCTTGCTCGCGAAAAGCGGTGTGTCATTCAACGTTGATGTTGGCTGACCCGACGCCTTCGCGAGCAGGCCCGCTCCCACATTTTTTCTGCGTTGTTCTCAGGTTTCGCATTCACCCCAAGCCCCATGTGGGAGCGAGCTTGCTCGCGAAAGCGGTGCATCAGTCACCGTTGATGCCGGCTGATCCGACGTTTTCCAACTGCCGCAGACGTTTGTACAAGGTATTGCGGCTGACGCCGAGGCGTCGTGCCAGGTGGGAAATATTGCCGCCGACGGCCTGCAACTGGCGGTTCAGGTCTTCGGCGTCGTTCAGGTCCACTGCCAGCGGTTCCGGTGTTTCCACCGGCTCCATTTCCAGGTCGACAAAAAAGTCATCGGGCAGATGTTCCGGGCGGATCGGTTGTTCTTCGGCCATTGCCAGGGCCACTTGCAGCACGCTGCTGACTTGCCGCAGGTTGCCCGGCCAGGGGTGGCGTTCGAACAGCTCCAGGACTTCGCGGCTCAGGCCGGCCCATTGGGTCGGCTCGCGGTGGTGTTCCCAGAGGCGCTTGAACAGCGCCTGCTTGTCGCTGCGTTCGCGCAGGGGCGGCAATTCCAGGGTCAGACCGCCGATGCGGTAGTAGAGGTCTTCACGAAATCGCCCCAGTTGCACCTGTTCGCGCAGCGAGCGGTTGGTGGCGGAGATGATGCGGATGTCCACCGGGAACAGCTCGGCGCTGCCCACCGGTTGTACGCAGCGTTCCTGCAGGACCCGCAGCAAGCGGGCCTGGGTCGGCAGCGGCATGTCGCCGATTTCATCGAGAAACAACGTGCCGCGATCAGCCTTGCGGATCAGGCCGATGCTGCCCTTCTGGTTGGCGCCGGTGAAGGCGCCTTTTTCATAACCGAACAATTCCGACTCGACCAACTCGGCGGGGATCGCCGCGCAGTTGACTGCGATAAACGCCTGCTTGCAACGCGAACTGGCCTGATGCAAAGCCTTGACGAAGACTTCCTTGCCGACGCCGGTCTCGCCGTGGATCAGCAGCGGAATGTCTTTCTCCAACAGGCGCTCGGCCTGGCGCACGGCTTTTTCCACGCGACTGTCGCCAAAGTGCAGGGTGTTGAGGCTGATCCCGGTATTGGCGGGCGCTGGCGAGGGCGTCGTTTCGGCAAAGATGCGCGGCTTGACCGACACCTGCTTCGGCCGATTGAGCAGGCACTGGAACCGATTGCGCCCGGACGCCTGCAAGGCGAACGGCAGGCCGTCGGGTTGATTGAGCAGTTCCATCAGCGAAACCTTGAACAGGCTTTCGATGCTTACCCGTGACAGGCTGAGGCCCAACAGGTTGTCGGCGCGGCGGTTGGCCGAGAGCACCTGGCCGCTCTCATCGAAAATCAACAGCCCGGCCCATTGGCTGTCGAGGTTGTTCAGTCCGGTGTTGAAGGTGAGCTGGAAGTGTTCACCGCGAAACAGATTGAGGATCAGCCGGTTCTCCACCGTCTGGCTCATCATCTTGACCATGCCCAGCGTATGGGATGGCGGCAGGTAGCTGTCGCTGGAGACGTCCAGCACCGCAATGACCTTGCGCTCGGCATCGAAGATCGGCGCGGCGGAGCCGGTCATGAAACGGTTGGCCTTGAGGAAATGTTCATCGTGTTCGATGTGTACCGCCTGTTCACAGGCCAGCGCGGTGCCGATGGCGTTGGTGCCGGTGCAGCGCTCCATCCAGCTCGCTCCGGCGCTGAAACCGTGGGCCAGTTTCGGCTCGATGAAGCGCTGGGTGCCCCAGGAGGTCAGCACCTGGCCCTGGTTATCGGCCAGCATGATCAGGCAGTTGGAATTGCTCAGGATGTTCTCGTAGTACGGCAGGACTTCCTGGTGAGTGGTCTGCACCAGTGAATGCTGGCTTTCCAGTAACTGGGCGATGCCCTCGGCCGGCAATGGGTCGAACGCCGGGACGCTCTGGTGATTGAGGCCAAAGGCGCGGCAACGGGACCAGGAAGCCTGAATGATGGCCTCGTGGGACAAGGCAGGAGCAGGTGCGGCCATGGGGCACTCTCGCAGGTGCTGTTTTTATTGTTGTGGCAAGTCTCGCACAGAGTCCTTGTGCTGGGGCAGGCCTGAATATCAATCCATACACAGATTCTGTGGGAGCGAGCCTGCTCGCGAAGGCGGTGGACCAGTTGCATTGATGTCGGCTGACACACCGCTTTCGCGAGCAGGCTCGCTCCCACAAGGGCGGTGACCAGGCCAGCCGGTAGCGTTCATTCAGTGTTGTTCAAAATTGTTCATTGTCAACCGGCCCGTTGTTCAATTGTTCATCCCTGATTGTTCACTTCTGTTCAGCAATGAACGCCAGTTTTACCGTCAGAAAAAGAAAGCCAAGCATAATCAACAGCTTGTGATTTCTGGCACGGCTTTCGCTTTTGCACTCGGGTCGCTTGACTCCAAATAATAAAAAGGCCGAGCCATGTCATTACAGCTTGAGCACATCTGTCGCACCGTCGAAGGCCAGACCTGGATCGACGATGCCAATCTGAGTTTCGAACCCGGATCCTTCAACGTTCTGCTGGGCCGCACGCTGTCCGGCAAGACCAGCCTGATGCGCCTGATGGCCGGTCTGGACAAGCCCGACAGCGGCCGCATCCTGATGAACGGCGTCGATGTCACCAAGCGGCCGGTGCGGCTGCGCAATGTGTCGATGGTCTACCAGCAGTTCATCAACTACCCGACCATGACCGTATTCGAAAATATCGCCTCGCCGCTGCGCCAGGCCGGTATTTCCGAAGAGATTATCCAAGGCAAGGTCCTGGAAACCGCGAAGATGCTGCGGATCGAAAAATTCCTCAAGCGTCATCCGCTGGAGCTGTCCGGTGGTCAGCAGCAACGGACCGCCATGGCCCGTGCGCTGGTCAAGGATGCCGAACTGATCCTGTTCGACGAGCCGCTGGTGAACCTCGACTACAAGCTGCGTGAAGAACTGCGCCAGGAAATGCGCGAGCTGTTCCAGGCTCGCCACACCATCGCCGTCTACGCCACCACCGAGCCGAACGAAGCGTTGGCCCTGGGTGGCACCACGACGATCCTGCATGAGGGCCGGGTGATCCAGAGCGGCAAGTCATCTTCCGTTTATCACCAACCGCAAACCGTGCTGGCCGCCGAGCTGTTTTCCGAACCACCGATCAACCTCATGCCGGGACGCATTGCCGGCAATGAAGTCAGCTTCGCCAACTTCGTGCACTTCCCGCTGAACGTCGACCTGCGTCCGGTGGGCGAGGGCGAGTTCCGTTTCGGTGTGCGCCCCAGCCATATCTCCCTGGTGCCGAGCAACGATGACGACCTGGAACTCGCGGTCACCGTCGAGGTGGCCGAGATCAGCGGTTCCGAGACCTTCCTGCACGTGCGCAACGAACACTTCCTGCTGGTCCTGCATTTGCCCGGCGTGCACGAATACGACGTCGACGCGCCGATCCGCATCTACATCCCGACCCACAAACTGTTTGTCTTCGATGCCCAGGGCAAGCTCGTCCAAGCCCCGGGGCAACGTATCGCGAGGGTTGCCTGATGGCCGAAATTCGTTTGCAGAACCTCGCCCACAGCTACACCAGCACCCCGGCGGGCCCCGAGGACTACGCGATCCGCGAGATGAACCACATCTGGGAGCAGGGCGGCGCCTATGCGCTGCTCGGGCCTTCGGGTTGCGGCAAGTCGACCTTGCTCAACATCATTTCCGGCTTGCTCAGCCCTTCCGAAGGGCAGGTGATGTTCGACAGCAAAGTCGTCAACGAACTGTCCCCGGAGCGGCGCAACATCGCCCAGGTGTTCCAGTTCCCGGTGGTCTACGACACCATGACGGTGTTCGATAACCTGGCGTTTCCACTGCGCAACCAGGGCATGGCCGAGGCGCGGATCCACACCAAGGTGCAGGAAATCGCCGATGTTCTCGACCTGCAGAGCCTGCTGGACAAGAAGGCCCGCAACCTCACCGCCGATGAAAAACAGAAAGTCTCCATGGGCCGTGGGCTGGTGCGCGACGATGTCTCGGCGATCCTGTTCGACGAGCCGCTGACGGTGATCGACCCGCACCTGAAATGGAAACTGCGGCGCAAGCTCAAGCAGATCCACGAGCAGTTCAACATCACCATGGTCTACGTGACCCACGACCAGTTGGAGGCCTCCACCTTCGCCGACAAGATCGCGGTGATGTACGGCGGCCAGATCGTGCAGTTCGGCACGCCGCGTGAACTGTTCGAGCGCCCGAGCCACACCTTCGTCGGCTACTTCATCGGCAGCCCCGGCATGAACCTGATCGAGGTCCAGGCGCAGCCCGGTGGCGTCGGTTTCGCCTCGACCCACTTGCCGCTGTCCGAAACCCTCCAACGGCGTGTCGCCGACGCGCAAGGCAAGAGCCTGAAGGTCGGCATCCGCCCGGAATTCATTCATGTCTGGGACGGCCCTTACGACGACGCGATGCGGGCTGAGGTGGTGCATGTCGAGGACCTCGGCACCTACAAGATCCTGACCCTCAACCTTGATGGCGCACCGCTGAAGGTCCGCCTCGCCGAAGACAAGCCCGTGCCGGAAGGCACCGCGTACATCAGTTTTCCGGGCCAATGGCTGATGGTCTATGCCGATGAATATCTGCTTGAATCCGCAGGCGAGGTGCAGCCATGAACAAGGTGCAGAACAACAAGGCCTGGTGGCTGGTGCTGCCGGTGTTCCTGCTGGTGGCCTTCAGTGCCGTGATCCCGATGATGACCGTGGTCAACTATTCGGTGCAGGACATTTTCGACCAGTCCAGCCGCTACTTCGTCGGCGCCGACTGGTACCGGCAGGTGCTGCTCGACCCACGGCTGCACGATTCGCTGTTGCGCCAGTTCATCTACTCGGCGTGTGTCCTGCTGATCGAGATTCCCTTGGGCATCGCCATCGCCCTGACCATGCCGACCAAGGGCAAGTGGTCGTCCCTGGTGCTGATCATCCTGGCGATTCCGTTGCTGATTCCGTGGAACGTGGTGGGCACCATCTGGCAGATTTTCGGGCGCGCCGACATTGGCCTGCTGGGCTCGACGCTCAATGCGATGGGCATCAATTACAACTACGCGGCCAACACCATGGACGCCTGGGTCACGGTGCTGGTGATGGACGTCTGGCACTGGACTTCGCTGGTGGCGCTGCTGTGCTATTCGGGGTTGCGGGCGATTCCGGACGTCTATTATCAAGCGGCGCGAATCGACCGGGCGTCGAACTGGGCGGTGTTCCGGCACATCCAGTTGCCGAAGATGAAGAGCGTGCTGCTGATCGCGGTGATGTTGCGCTTCATGGACAGCTTCATGATCTACACCGAGCCGTTCGTCCTCACCGGCGGCGGGCCGGGCAACGCCACCACGTTCCTCAGCCAGACCCTGACGCAGATGGCTATCGGTCAATTCGACCTGGGCCCGGCGGCGGCGTTTTCCCTGGTGTACTTCCTGATCATTCTGTTGGTGTCCTGGCTGTTCTATACCGCCATGACGCACTCCGACGCCAACCGTTGAGGCCCGCACAATGAGCAAGAGAAAGCTGATCCCGCTTTTGATCTACATCCTGTTCCTGCTGGTGCCCATCTACTGGCTGCTGAACATGTCGTTCAAGAGCAACACCGAAATCCTCGGCGGCCTGACGCTATGGCCACAGGATTTCACCTTCCAGAACTACAAAGTGATCTTCACCGATCCGAGCTGGTACACCGGTTACCTCAACTCGCTGTACTACGTGAGCCTGAACACGGTGATTTCCCTGGCGGTCGCGCTGCCGGCGGCCTATGCGTTCTCGCGCTACCGCTTTCTCGGCGACAAGCACCTGTTCTTCTGGCTGCTGACCAACCGCATGGCGCCACCGGCGGTGTTCCTGTTGCCGTTCTTCCAGCTGTACTCGTCCATCGGCCTGTTCGACACGCATATCGCCGTGGCTTTGGCCCACTGTCTGTTCAACGTGCCGTTGGCGGTGTGGATCCTCGAAGGCTTCATGTCCGGCGTGCCGAAAGAAATTGACGAGACCGCCTACATTGACGGCTACAGTTTCCCCAAGTTCTTCGCCAAGATCTTTATCCCGTTGATCGGGTCCGGCATCGGCGTCACGGCGTTTTTCTGCTTCATGTTCTCCTGGGTCGAGCTGTTGCTGGCCCGGACACTGACCTCGGTGAATGCCAAGCCGATCGCGGCGGTCATGACCCGCACGGTGTCGGCGTCCGGTATTGACTGGGGCGTGCTGGCAGCAGCAGGGGTGTTGACCATCCTGCCGGGCATGCTGGTGATCTGGTTCGTTCGCAACCACGTGGCCAAGGGCTTTGCCCTGGGCCGGGTCTGAGGAGTCGATGATGGAATGGATGAACTGGACCGCCCCGACGGCGACGTTTTTTGGGGTCATCGCCTTGCTGCTGGCGGGCATGACGACGTGGGAACTGCGTTCGCCGAGTATCCCTCGGCGTGGTTTCCTGCCGATTGCCACGACCCGTGGCGATCGGTTGTTTATCGGTCTTCTCGGTAGCGCCTACCTGCACCTGCTGGTGATCGGCGTTACCGACTGGAGCATCTGGATAGCGTTCGCGTTGTCTCTGGTGTGGCTGTTGGCAGTGATGCGGTGGGGCTAGTCGCGACAATTCGACGACGATCAGGCTCTTAAACCCAAACAGGAGGTCTCTATGTTCGATAAAAACAATAAGCTGCGACATAGCGTTTCATTGGCAGCCATGCTGGCACTCAGCGGGCTGAGCGCTACGGCCTGGGCCGACGCCTATGAAGACGCCGCGAAAAAATGGATCGGCAGCGAATTCAAGCCGTCGACCCTGACAGCCGAGCAGCAGCTCGAAGAACTGAAGTGGTTCATCAAGGCCGCCGAGCCGTTTCGCGGGATGAAAATCAACGTGGTCTCGGAGACCATCGCTACCCACGAATATGAATCCAAGGTACTGGCCAAGGCTTTTAACGAAATCACCGGGATCCAGCTGACCCACGACCTGCTCCAGGAAGGCGACGTGGTGGAGAAGCTGCAGACCCAGATGCAGTCCGACAAGAACATCTACGACGGCTGGGTCAATGACTCGGACCTGATCGGCACGCACTTTCGCTACGGCAAGACCGAGTCGATCACCGACCTGATGGCCAACGAGGGCAAGAATTTCACTTCGCCGACCCTCGACCTCAAGGACTTCATCGGCATCTCCTTCACCACCGCGCCGGACGGCAAGGTCTATCAACTACCCGACCAGCAGTTCGCCAACCTCTACTGGTTCCGCGCCGACTGGTTCGAGCGTGCGGACCTGAAGGCCAAGTTCAAGGAAAAATACGGCTACGAGCTGGGCGTACCGGTGAACTGGTCGGCCTATGAAGACATCGCCAAATTCTTCTCCGAAGACGTCAAGGAGATCGACGGCAAGCGTGTCTACGGCCACATGGACTACGGCAAGAAAGACCCGTCCCTGGGCTGGCGCTTCACCGATGCCTGGTTCTCCATGGCCGGCGGCGGTGACAAGGGCCTGCCTAACGGCTTGCCAGTGGACGAGTGGGGCATTCGCGTCGAAGACTGCCATCCGGTCGGCTCCAGCGTCACCCGTGGCGGCGACACCAACGGCCCGGCCGCCGTGTTCGCCACCACCAAGTACGTCGACTGGATGAAGAAATACGCGCCACCGGAAGCGGCGGGCATGACCTTCTCCGAGTCCGGTCCAGTGCCGTCCCAAGGCAACATCGCCCAGCAGATTTTCTGGTACACCGCTTTCACCGCCGACATGACCAAGCCGGGCCTGCCGGTGATGAACGCCGACGGCACGCCGAAATGGCGCATGGCGCCGTCGCCACGCGGTCCGTATTGGGAAGAGGGCATGAAGCTGGGCTATCAGGACGTGGGTTCCTGGACTTTCATGAAGTCAACGCCTGAGAAACAGCGCCTCGCGGCCTGGCTCTACGCGCAGTTCGTGACGTCCAAGACCGTGTCGCTGAAGAAAACCATCGTTGGCCTGACACCGATTCGCGAATCGGACATCAACTCCCAGGCGATGACCGACCTGGCGCCGAAACTCGGTGGCCTGGTGGAGTTCTATCGCAGCCCGGCCCGTGTGCAATGGTCGCCAACCGGGACCAACGTGCCGGACTATCCACGCCTGGCGCAACTGTGGTGGAGCCACATCGCCGAGGCGGCCAGTGGCGAGAAAACCCCGCAACAGGCTCTCGATGGGCTGGCCAAGGATCAGGACGCGATCATGACGCGTCTGGAACGCTCCAAGGCCCAGGCCACCTGCGCACCTAAGATGAACCCTGAGCGCGACGCGCAATACTGGTTCGATCAACCGGGCGCACCGAAGCCGAAACTGGCGAACGAGAAGCCTAAAGGCGAGACGGTGAATTATGCCGAACTGCTGAAATCGTGGGAGGCGGCGCGTAAGTAAATCTGCACTCGCAATGAAAAAACGGCACCGAAAGGTGCCGTTTTTTTTGCTCCCAGTTCTGAAGTAAACCCAATCCCCTGTGGGAGCGAGCCTGCTCGCGAAAGCGGTCTGTCAGTTCGCCCCGATGTTGAATGGATTGGCCCCTTCGCGAGCAGGCTCGCTCCCACAGGGCAATGATGGTTTAACCGGCCTTGGCCGGGCTTGCCTGGGCGTTTCCGGCCACCGGGGATGGGCGGGTGTTCATCAACGCATCCAACGCCTGCCGATACGTGCGGCCCGCCAGGCTCATGCTGTTGTTATGCGTGGCGCCCGGCACCAACAACAAACGCTTGGGTTCCCGGGCAGCGTTGAACAGCTGCTCGCTGAAGCGTGGTGGTACGTAGCGGTCGGCGGCGCCATGGACGATCAACAACGGCATGTTGATCTCGCCGATCTTGTCGATGGAATCGAACTTCTGCGACAACAGCCAGCGCACCGGCAGGGAAGTGTTGGCCATGGCGGTGGCGACATCGCCCAGGGACGTGAAGGTCGATTCGATGACCAGGCCTCGGGCGGGCACGGGGGTGCCATTTTTTGCCGCCTCCTGACCCAGCTCCGCCGCAAGATCCACCGCGACGGCACCGCCCAGGGAATGGCCGTAGATCAGGCGCAGGGCCGGGTCTGGTTGCAGCACCGCAAGACGTTCCCAGGCGATTCTTGCATCCTCATACACGCTGGCTTCAGAGGGCAGCCCCCCTTGGCTTTTGCCAAAGCCACGGTAATCGATCGCCATGACCGAATAGCCCAGAGCCCGCAATTGCTGGATGCGAAACAGCTGGCCGGTCAGGTTCCAGCGCACGCCGTGCAGGTAGAGGATGGCGGGCGCGTTCTTGCGTTCGGCCGGCCACCACCAGCCGTGGATATTTTCCCCGGCCTTGAAGCTCTTGGGCTTGAGGTCGAACTCCTGCACACCGCTGGGAAGGCCACTGAACCAGCTCGCCGTCCCCGGCTCGATGCGGAACACCAGCTCGCGTTCCTTGTGCTGCAACACCGCGCAGCCCACCGGCAGGCCGACCACCATCGCGGCCATGAACAACCAGGCCAGCCAGCGTTGCCTGAGGCGAGAAAGTAAGGATGAAGGCATCGACGCGATTCGCTACTCGGGGACAGAAGCTGCGTTTTAGCAGATTCCTCGGCGGGCGCGCAGGGATTTCGGACGGTTTGCCTGTGGCAGGGGTCTTCATGCAACCCGATCGAACTCTCGCCGTTTCGCCCCACTCGAAATTCAATACTCAATCCTGTCGAGGACGATGTCATGACGAGCGAACATTCGAAAACAGTCAGCCAAGTCGGCAACAATGCGCCAGCGAAGGATGCCGCCGGCGATCCGGTGGACGTCGTGGAGCGCGATGTGCACCACCCGGATCCGGCCACTGACAAAGTCGACAAGACGATCACGCCCAAGTCGATCAAGAGCCATGAGCAGGACGCTGAGAAATTGCGCGACAAGGTCGGCCAGGTGGAGAAAAAGCTCGGCCGCTGAGTGGCGACTGTCATTCGTCAGAAGCCCGCTTTGCAGCGCTGGAAATTGTCCCATCCGTGTGCCTTACTCCCTGTTCCTTAGGGGGAGGGCAACGGGATGCGACGTAGAAGCGCAGCGTATTGGCTGTGGGTGAACCGTCGGCTGGCGGGGCGCAACCACGAAGAGGTCCTGGAAGACGGCACGCAGGTCGAGGTCCAGGCGCGGATCAACCAGCAGAGCGTGACGCAACTTTTCATCTGTGTTTATCGGCCGAACGGATCCGTCTGGGTCGAGGAATTCCATGATCGCGCGTTGCGCGAACCGTTGTGCCAAGCGCTCGAATGGGGCCTGGGCCGGGCCCGGGACATCGTTGCCGGTAGCGCATGTTTCAAGGCACCCCACAAGATCCAGATGACCCTCGGGCCATTGATCCGGGACGAATGCACCCTGGCCCTGAGGCGCATGGACATGAGCGATGAAGAGCGCCGCAATCTCAAGATCCGGGATGCCTGGGCAGAGTACGTCCATGCCAAGGAAGCGATGCTGGCGCTGATGCGTTCGGCCCGGGTCGAGGCTGACGTCTGGGAGACGCAGAAGCGTCGGCTGTGTGAAGCCATTGATCGGCGGGCCTCCCTGGCCCGAGCGTGCCTGGGCAATTGAAACATTACCGCCTCCGTGGCGAGGGAGCTTGCTCCCGCTGGGGCGCGTAGCGGCCCCCTCCGGTTCCAGCATTCGCCTCGTCGGGGCCGCTGCGCAGCCCAGCGGGAGCAAGCTCCCTCGCCACGGGTCAATACAGATCTCCAAACTCAACTCGCTCAAACTCCCGCCCACTCTCGCCATACCCCACCTTCGGCACCCCCGCCAGGCGCCTGTGCAGCACTTGGGTCAGCGAGTTGTCGAGGGCCAGGCTAGCGTCGCCAAAATCCCCGTCCAGCTGCAGCGGATGAACGATCACTTCCAGCGAACCATGCTTCGGTGGGGCCGCGTGATGCAGGTCCGCTGGCGTGCAGACATAATCCGCCGTTGCGCCGCAGAGCCTGCGCAAGCGGCGGTTGAGCAGGGTTTTGAAGATGCGTTTGGCCACGCTCAGGTTCGGTCCCAGGTTACGTGCCAGGCGCATGGGCACGCCTTGCCGAGCGGCGAAGCGAGCCACCAGTTCGCCGACGGGCCAGATGTTGTGTACATGCTGATGAGAGTCCAGATGGCTCGGACGCAGGCCACGGTCCAGGCAGTATTGCCACTGCGCCTGGAGTTCTTCTTCCACGGCCGCCAGATCGTCCGTCCCCAGTCGCAGGCTGTAGCGCGACAGATTGAGGTCGAATTCGCCGGTTGCATTGCAGAACGTCTGCCGTGTCCTGATTGCCTGACTCAGCGGCGGTCCGTAACTGAGATTGAAATGCAGGCCGATGCGCCCTTCAAGCAGTGGGTGTCGGGCCAGTTCACACGCCTGGTCAAACCCCGGCATGTTGGCCATGGCCGTGGCGGAGCTGATCACGCCCGCCTCGAAGGCTCGCAGAATCAACTGGTTTTCATCGAGGCTGAGCCCGAAGTCATCAGCGTTGACGATCACTTGGCGAGGCATGCGTGTCCTCCGGCTTTTGGGCAGTGGGCGACGTCGTCGCGGACGGTTTGGCGCGGCGCTTGCCGAGCCAGGGCTTCAGGCTTTTCCATAGCCGCAGGGCGAACCCCAGGAGCAGGCCATCGGGCCGCCAGGAATAGAAACTCCAGCGCCAGTGCTCAAGTTGGCCGGTCATGCGTTCGTGCAGTTGATGGCTGGAATTCTCCAGACTGACGCGCGATGCATCGATCCACCGCCAGTTCTCGTCCAGCCCCCAGCGGATCCACTCTTCGAGCAAGACCCGACCGCTGCCCAGGTCGGCGTGCCGCGGCAGGAACGCCAGGTTGTAGTCATACAGCCGTCCCTGGTCGAGGAGGCCGAGGCGATAGCTGATGCACTCGCCGTTCAGCTCCAGCATCACCACCCGCACCAGGCCTTGAGCGGCGAGGGCGGTGAAGGCAAGGTTCATCCATTGCCGGCGCCCGGGGTCGGCGAAGATGCCGACACCTTCTTCGCCTTTCCAACTGGCCGCCTCGACTTCAGCGAGAGCCCGCAGCAGATGCCCCATGCCGATGGCATCTGGCGTCACCCGACGTATTTCGGCACCGCAAGCGGCGATCCGCTTGCGCGCGCGGCGCAACTTGTAACGCGGATCGCCGGTGATTTCCTGATGGTCGCTGTCGCTGATCAGATGCACCGGGACCCGGCAACCGAGCCGCCGTTCGCCGGTGGAACTCAGCGCCATCCAGGCACTGAGCACGCTTTGTTCGCCGACCGGCTCGATTACTTCATTCAATTGCAGCAACGCGTGGGGCACCTGCTGGCGGATCTGCACCAGCGCCTGGCCCATGGCTTCGGCGTCCAGGCGCACCAGCAGGGCGATCCGGTCAGCCAGTGGAAACCCCAAGTGATGCAACACCCGAAAGCGCAGCCCGCCGATGCGCTCGCGGCCCGCGACCAGCGGCAGGCACAGGCACAGTGTCTGGTCCTGCCAGCCCAGCAGCACATGGAGTTGCTGGTCGGGCGCGAGGGCGAATTCCGCCGCTTGCAACCAGGCCAGCGTATTGAACGGCGTAGCGTCGACCACCTGGGTCCGCAGCTCTTCATAAGCCGTTGCAGGAAACTCCGCCGCGCTCATGGAGCGACACCACTGGAACCGGATCGCCATGGACGTCAGGCCGCCGCAGCCGATGCAACCGGCCGCGCCGGTTTACGGAAGCCGTCGAGTACCGAGCCGCTGTAGAACGTGTCGCGGAAGAACCGGAAGCGACCGAACAGGCAATACACATGGGTGATCTGGCCGCGTTCCTGGAAGTCCATGCGGATGTGCATCTTGATCGCTGGGGTGTTCTCCAGGTCGCAGACATCGACCATCTTGTCGCAGCCCTTGTCCGCCATGACTTTCCAAATGTCGGTTTGTACATCCGCCGACAATTGGGAGCCCCAGTACGCACGGATCATCTCGCCACCGAACTGGAAGTATTCACCCGGCTTGATCGGGAACCAGCAGCCATAGAAGTGGCGATCAAAATAGTCTCGTGTACTGGCCCAGGCGAAACCTACGGTGTCGCCCTTGTCGTCCAGGTACATCAGGCCGGTATAACCTTCGGCGGCCAGCTCGCGCATGGTTTCGACGCGGTCGCCGAAATGCCTGGCGAAAGCGTCGGCGTTTTCGACAGTGATGAACTCGCGACGTACCGGTGGGTAGGGCCTGAGGGTATGCGGCCGCAGCGGGATTCTCACATCGTGCTCCAGCCATACCAGTTGCGAATGGAAAAACACGAAGCGGCGTATCAGCAATTTGAAAACGGAACGCAGGCCTTTTTTCTGAATGCGATCACGCAGTTTTTGCAGAGCGTTCATGGAGCCTCCTGACGGATAGCGGGTTGGGGGGTAAGGGTGGCAGTCCAGCGCAGGGCGAACACGGTTTCTCCTGGGAGGAGAAATCCGATCTGGCCGGCCTTGCAGTCGAACGGGACGTTGCGGCTGATGTTGTCCGGGCCGAAATACACCAGACTGGCGCCGGGCTGCGGGCAGGTTGCGCCCTGCAGGCTGACTTGATGGGCGCGGGTGCTTTTGTTCACGCCCAGCAGGCTGCGCTGCTGCCCGGTAGACATGGCCAGCGCGTCGACTTCAAACGCGTCGTTGTCCAGGCGCAGCACCTGGTCGAGCCAGTGCTGCTGGATGAATTGCTGGGCCAGGCCCACCGGCTTGAGTTCGAAGCGCTGGTTGTCCAGCACTCGCACCATGCCTTTGGGGTATTCCGGCTCGTCGGCGGACTGGAACCAATTGAGCATGTCCAGCCAGCCGTCGGCGGAGGCGTTGATCGCCACCGACGTCCACCACAGCGCGGCGTAGTGGGTTTCCTGATCGTAGGGGCTGAGGCTCGAGCCGCTGGAGATGTTGGTCTGATCCAGCAGCAAAGCCTTGCGCGGCCGGCCCTGGCCGTCGAGGCCCACCAGGTCGGCGGCCTGGCGGACGCTGTTGCGATAGACCCGGGTTGCCAGCAAGTCGCGGACCATCCATTCATGCCAGGCTAGGGCGTCGATCCGGTCGCCGGAGGTTTCCAGCAGGCGCCGTGCCCAATCGATGCCGCGCCGATCCGCCGCGTTTTCGGCCAGCGGGCCATTGGTGAATCGGGAGCTGGCCGGCATGGCGATGCGCACTCCGGCGCGGGCGTTGGCGTCGTTGGCGCGGACCTGGGCCGCCAGGCTTTCGAACATCTGCTGGAAGCTGGTGAAGTCCGGATAGTTGAGGTTCGGCTCGTCGGCGAAACTCAGGTAATGGAGGCCCTTGCCGCCCAGGGCGCGGGTCGTGTCGAGCCAGGCTTGCAAGCCGCTGTTGCTGGTCCGGTCGGCGCGCAGATCGGCCTTGCGTTGGCTGCCGGCCAAGAGGGTAATGTCCCGGGTGATGCCGAAGCGATCCTGGTACAGGCGCCGGAACGCATCTTCGTGGTCGGCCTTGGCCGCCGTGACATCGACGAAGCTGTAGTAGGTGGCCGCTCGGGGCTTGAGGGTATCGATCACCGCGTAGGCGGACGCTGGCGGCAACACGTAGGGCAGGGACATGCCCAGGCTGGGGGTGGGGCCGAGCACATCGTCATGGAGGGTCAGGTGGGTTTGGCCCCGATCCTGGCGCACCGGCTGCAACTGCGCCGGGTCCTGGGCGAACAGGTTGGCGCTACCGTCGAGCCAGAACGCTACCTTGCCGTTGCCTTGCAAGTGCAGGCGCCAGGTCTGCTCGACATCCGCCACCGGCAGGGCGATCTGGTCGAACTGCCAATAGGCGCGATACGGTTTGAGATTCAGCTGGAGCTGTTTGCCGTCGCCGACGCGCCGGGCTTGCAGCGCGTGCACACCGCCATGGAATTTACCCGCCAGCACTGCGCGTTCGCCGGCCGCCACCTTGAAGTACAACTCGTCGCCATCGTGGGCTTCGGCGCTGAAATGCACTTTCGCCGGAGCGAACAGGGCACGGGTGCGCGCGTCGTGCTCTACCGTATAGCGGCGGAAACTGTAGCCGGGAATTTCCAGGCGATAACTGGCGGCACCAGGCTGCAGCGGCCACTGTTGCTCGCCACGGGTCTGTGCCGCCTCGACCAGGCGTTCACCGGCCAGGCGCCCCTGGCCGTCGAGCAGGTAAAGATGTTCGGCATTGGCATCGGCCTGCCAGGCGGGCACCCAGCGCACGGTCACATTGCTCGGCTGGTCGGTTTGCAGGTACAGGCTGCCGTCGCGGATGCCGGTCCATTGCATGGACGCGCCATGGGCCGAGGCTGCGAGGGCCAGAAGGCATAGACCGACGCCGATTTTTCGCATGCACCGTGCGGGCCCCATCGCGAGCAAGCTCGCTCCCACAATTGAAATGTGGCGAACACAAATACCCTGCCCAACCCCAAACCTATGTGGGAGCGAGCCTGCTCGCGAAGGGGCCGTCACCCTCAACATCCCAGCCATCTGACCCAGCGCTTTCGCGAGCAGGCTCGCTCCCACAGGTGATCTGCGGTGAACACAAATACCGAGCCCAACCCTGGACCCTGTGGGAGCGAGCTTGCTCGCGATGGCGGTCTGGCGGGCGGCGGTGTTCACGCGGATTTCCCCAGCAGCATCTGGCGCATCGGCAGCAAATCGCTGGGCAGGATGATCAGTGTCTGCCACAGCGCCACGCCGCTGAGGCGGCAGTACATGCCCAGCAGCGCCAGCGTTACCCCCAGATAGGCGATCGACGACGCGGCGGCCGCGCCGACGATGCCGTAGCGCGGTATCAGGACCAGGTTCAGCGCCAGGTTCAGCAGCGCGCCGACGCCCATCAGCAGCGACACCGTGCCGGGTCGGTCCTTGCCCAGCAGATCCAGGCGCAGGATGCTCGCGTAGCAGAGCCCGAACAGCCCCGGCAGCAGCGCCAGCAGGGCCGGGTAGGCCGGTTGATAGGCGACGCCGAACAGCGTGACGATCAGCCACTCGCCAATCAGCGCCATGCCCAGGCAAGCGCCAAGCATCACCGTGGCGGTCAGGCGCAAGGCCAGCGGGGTCAGGCGCTGCATGTCGCGGTCTTGCTGCAGCAGGCGTTTCATCAGCGGCGTGGTGACCGCTTCCGGCACGATCAGCAGCAGTTCCGCCGCGGCGCTGGCCATGGCGTAGTGCCCCAGCGCCGTGCTGCCCAGCAGGGCGCCGATGAACAGGAAATCCGAGCGCAGCACCACTTGCTGGAACAACAGGTCAGGATGGCTGCGGGCGCCGTAGCGCAACAGCTCGTTCTGGCCAGCGCGATCCCACTGCAGCTCGACCGCATGATCGCGGCGCAACCACATCCAGCCGGCCAGCACCACCAGGCTCAAGCCCGCCAGCCAACTGATCAGTGCCGCCTCCAGCGCCTTGTCTTGCCACATCCAGAACAGCGCCACGAACAACAACAGCGGTGCCAGCGACTCCATCAGCCGCAACGCGTTGAACGCGCCCACGCCGCCCGAGGCATTGTGCAGCGTCAGCAGGCCACTCTTGAGCACGGTCAGCGGTACGGCCAGCAACAGCAGCCAGGCCAGCAATCCCAATTGCGTGGTGATGTCCAGCTCACCACCGAACTCACGCACCAGCGCCACCACCAACAAGGTCAACAACCCGGCCAACAGACAACCGAACACCAGCACCTGGCTGAGCAACAAGCCCATCGAGCGCTGCTGCGCCGCCTGGTAACCGACGGCGGAATTCAGGCCACCGCTGGTGGCCGCGCTGATCAGGTCGGGCAGGGTACTGAGCAATGCAAACAGCCCACGCTCGCTGGGCCCCAGGATCCTTGCCAGCAACACGTTGCGCAGCAGGCGCAGAGCGATCATCGCCAGGCGCGTGCCCATGCTCAGTGCCAGGTGCTTGAGGTAATGGGCTCGGCTCATGAGCGGGCTCCTCGACGAATGCGCCAGGCCAGCAACTCGGGGTGGCAGGCATTGCGCTGGCTGACGCCGAAGCGTGGCAGGTTCAAGGGCTCGCCATCGTGGCGATACAGCCCGGCCTCGGTGCCCAGTGCAAACGGAAAACCGTGGGCCGCCACCTGCTCGCGTACCCGTGCATCATGATCACCGTTGGGGTAGCAATACACCGGCAGGGGTTGCGCGCAGCCATTTTCCAAAGCTATCCAGCTGCGGGTCAGTTCCTCGTGCAAGCGCTGGTCGTCCAGCCCGGTCAGGATCGCATGGCTGGCACCGTGGGGGCCGAAGCGGATCAGGCCGGAATCTTCGAGCATGCGCACCTGGGTCCAGTCCAATGCCTGGGGTTGCGAGCCTTGCGGACAGGCCTCGGTGAGATCGCTCAGGGTTCGCGCATCGAGGGTTTTCAGGCTTTGCAGGAAATGCAGCAACGCCAGGCTGCGGCGTTCGTCGTCGATGTCATCGAGCAGCACCGGCAATGGCCGGCCGACCTGCTGCAAATGCTCGATGAGCGAATGCCGCGCCAGCTGCCCATGGCTGCCCCAGAGGGTTTCGCCGATGCTTTCCCACCAGAAATGCTGGCGGCTGCCAACAAAATCGGTGGACAGGAAAATGCTCGCCGGCACTTGGTACTGGCGCAGCAGGGGAAAGGCATTCATGGCGTTGTCGCGCCAGCCATCGTCGAACGTCAGGGCCACCCGCGGACGGTTCGGAACGCTTTCCGGGTCGGCCAGCAGCAAGCTCATCAACGGCACGCATTCAAAATGCCGTTGCAGCCAGATCAACAGGTGCTCGAACGCTTCAGGCCCCACGCACAGCTCGTTGCGATGCGGCAGTTCGGCGGCGCGGTCGTTGTTCAACACCCGGTGCAACATCAGGATCACGCCGGCGCCACGCAAGGGATGGCGCCCCATCGACGTGTTCAGGTACAGCCAGCCGCCGGTGCGCTTGAAGACGTGTTTGATCGACATCGGCGTTGCTCCTTAGCGGTTCTGCTCGGGATTCCATTGGCTATAGCGGTGGCCGCGCAGAAACTGCCACAACCCGATGCTCATGCCCGCCAGCGTCACCAGCACGAACGCGGCTAGGCGGAAAGGCCTGGGCAGGCGGTGGCCGACGTCCAGCAACCCGATCAAGGCGATGGCGTAGCCGAGCAACTGCGCCACCAGGCTCAGGCGATAGAACCCGTGCTCGCTCCACAGCCAGGCGTTGCTCAGCAACAGCGGCACCAGCAACACCGGCGCCAGGCGGCGGATCAACTTGTGGCTGATCAGCCCGATGGCGTAGAGCCCATGCCGCAAGGGATTGAGCAGTTCGCGGCGCTGGGCCAGGCTCTGCAACCCACCGACGGTGACCCGCTGGCGCCGGCGGAACTGTTTGTCGGCTTCGTCCACGCCCTGGTCGGTCACTCGGGCGAGCGGGGCGTAGACGATCGCCTTGCCGGCCACCGGCGCACAGGTGCTGAGAAAAAAGTCGTCGTTGACTTGCGCCGGTATCGCCTGGAACAACTCCCGGCGCAGGGCCAGCAGAGCACCGTCAGCGGAGACCATGCAGCCGGTGCGGCTCTCGACCCGACGCAGCCAGCCTTCGTAGTGCCGATACAGGCTGTCGCCCAGGCTCAGGCCCTTGCCTGGCACGGGGATTTCCATGTGCCCGGCGCAGGCGCCGACTTCCGGGTCGGCCAGCGGCGCCAACAGATGGCCGAGGGTATCGTGGGCCCATTGATTGTCGGCATCGGTGAACACCAGGATTTCGCCGCTGCTGTGGGCCACGCCCGTGTTGAGGGCGGCAGCCTTGCCTTGGCGCGGCAGGTCGAGCACGCTGATCCGCGGATCGCTGACCTTGCGTGCGCAGGCCACCGTGTCATCGGTGGAACCGTCGCTGGCGAGGATGATTTGCAGCGAGCGCGCGCGATAATCCTGAGCCAGCAGCGTGCGCAATTTTTCTTCGATGTGCCGCGCCTCGTTGTGGGCGGCAATCACAATGCTCACGTCCATCGGCACTGCCGTGGTGTAGCGCCGTAGCGGAAAGAGCGGCGCCAGCAAGGTCAGCAACAGCGGGTAGCCGAGGTACGCGTACACCGGCAGCAACAGGCAAGACCAATAGAAAAACTCAGCCACGGGCAGGTCTCCTGACGTTCCATTGAAAAAGATTGAGCAACAGCGCCGCGCCGGTCAGGTGCAGGCGCACCCCATGCAGGGCCCACAGTTGCAAGGTCAGGCGCAGGTCGCGCTGGCTCTGGCGCAAGCTCAGAACCAGGGCCGGCAATGTGCTGATCAACAGCAGCATCAGCCCCAGGCGCGGCTGGCCCTGGAACAGCGCGACCAGCGCCACGAAATCCAGGCCCCAGGCACCGATGGACAAGGCGGGGAAGCGCAACAGCCGCAGGCTCGGCCCGTGGCTGCGCAGCAGCTGCCAGTGACTGCCCTGGCGCCACAGTTCCTTGCTCATCCACTCGCGCCAGCTGCCTTCGTAACCCCAGTGCAAGGCGAGGCTTTCGCTCACCAGCAACAACTGCGCTCCGGCCTGGCGCAGGCGCAGGGAAAAATCCTTGTCCTCACCGGTGCGCAGGGTTTCATCGAAGCCATCGACGCGATCGAACCAGGCGCGACGCATCAGCAGATTGGCGCTGGGCAACCATTGCACCCGGTGCAGCGGACGCGACCCCGGGCGTTGGCCGCGCCGCTGCCAGGCCCGGGCGAACCACGGCGCCTGCTCGGGCGTATCCAGGTCGAGACCGAGCACATCGCCCTGGCGACCTTCGATTTCGATCAACAACCTGAGCCAGTCGGCGGGCATTTCGATGTCGGCATCGATGAACGCCAGCCAGTCGCCGCTGGCGGCCGCCGCGCCACGATTGCGCAGGGCGCCGATGTGCACGCCGGGCACGATCAGCACCCGTGCGCCCAATTCGTTGGCAATGCGCGGGCCATGGTCGTCCGAGCCGTTGTCGACCACGATCAGCTCGCACTCCAGCTGCGCGTGGCGCGCCGCTTCTTGCGCCGCCAGCAAGGTGCGGCCGATGTGCCGGGCCTCGTTGTACATCGGGATCACAATGCTCACGCGTTTCATCAACGGGTCTCCTGCGGCGCGGACCGTTCGGCGTCGTAGCGCAATACGCTGGTCAAGCCCAGCATGATCCACAGCAACTTGTGGTTCGGTGCACTGAGGAACATCAGGAACAACGCCAGCGACAGGAAACTCATGCCCAGATGCGTCAGCAGGTCGGCCTGCACCCAGTCCCGACGCTGGAGCCAGAGCTGGCGTGCGCGCAGCAGGTTGTAGAGACCCAGGCCGATCATGCCGACAAACATCAACCCGCCGGGAATGCCGATCTCGCTGAAGATTTCCAGGTAGGTGTTATGCGCCCGGCGATACAGGTCCCCCAGCTTGCGGTTGGCCGAGAAAGCCTTGGCGTAACCGGTGGGGGCGTAGTGCAGGGGAAACGTTCCGGGACCTGAGCCGAGCAGCGGATTTTCGCGAAGCATCTGGCTGCCGACGACGATGTACGAGGCGCGGCGGCCGAGGGATTCGTCCTTGTGCGCGCTGGCACCAGCGCTGAGGATGCTCAGTGACTGGATGCGCGCCACGTAGCCGGCCGGCATCACCGCGATTGCCAGGGGAATCAGCAGCGCCAGCCCGAGCATCGCGAAGCCCAGGTGCCGTGGGCGGATGCGCGGCAGCTGCGCGCGGTAGTGATACAAGCCGATCATCAGGCTGAGCAGCAGCACTACCAGTCCCGAACGCGATTCGGTCTTGGTCATGCCGCCCAGCAGCAGGATGAAGCAGCCACCCCAGAACAACCGGTGCAGCAGGTTCGGACTGCGCACCACCAGCAACAACGCCAGCGGCACGGTGAAGGCGATCAGCAGGGCGAAGGTGTTCGGATCTTCCAACAGGCCGGAAGCGCGGCCCTGATCCTGGTACCGGGCGGAGAACATCGCCAGCACGCAGGTCGTCGTGACGCTCAGGGTGACCAACCGGCAGAACAGGTCCAGGTTCAGCTCGCGGCCGATCAGCAGGGTGATCGCGAACAGCACCAGGCCCACCGCCAGTTCCCGGAAGTGGGTGGTGGAAAGGCCCGGATTTTCCGACAGCAGCAGGCTCAGGCCATAGAACAGCATGAAGCCGATCAGCGGCTTCCAGATGTTGCTGCGCAGGCGAGTGGCGGGAATCTGGTGCAGGGCCAGTTGCAACGCCAGGATCAGGATCAGCGCCAGTCCGAGGAACTTGCTGCCGGAAAAGGCGTTTTCCTTGAACAGGCCTTCGAACGGCACCAGCGCGGCAATGCCCAGCAAACCCCAGCCAGGCTTGCGATAGAGCACGGCGACGCCGACCAGGCCGAGCACCGCGCCGGGTGCCAGGTACGGATAAGGACTGGCCAGCAACATGAGGCAAACCAGGGCCCAGGAGGCTGACGATCGAGAGCGGGACAATCATGGCCGAGCCTCCCGTGCCGTGCGGATATACAGTTGCGACCAGCGTTCGGCCAGGGTGCGAAGGTCGTAGCGGTCACGTTGGGTGCGCCGCGCGTTGTCGGCGAGGATTTGCGCCAGCGGTGGTTCGCTGAACAGCGTCTCGATCTGCCGGGCCAGCTCGTCGCTGTCGGCGGGTGTGGCGAGCAGGCCGTTGTGGCGGTCCTGTACGACATCGGGGAATGCCGCCGACGCCGAACGCCACCACCGGCACTCCGGCTTGCATGGCTTCGAGCAGAATCATCGGCGTGCCCTCGGTGCGCGAGCTGATCACCAGTACATCGAGGCGGCTCCACCAGGCATTCATGTCGGTCTGGTAGCCGGGCAATTCGATGCGTGTGGGCAGCCCGGCGTCGGCGATGCGCTTGAGCAGGGTCTGGCGTTCCGGGCCGTCGCCGAGCATCACCGCGTGCAGCGAAGCATGGCGCTGGCACAGCGGGATCATGGCGTCGAGAAATAGGTCCGGGCCTTTTTCGCTGCTCAAGCGGCCGACGTAGCCGACCCGCCAGCGCTGCCGGTCATTGCGATGCGGCAGGGGCGTCGCGACCGCCGGCAGGCCGTTGGGAATCACGTCGAGTTTGTCCGCCTGCACGCTGGCCTGGCGGTGCAACGCCGCGATGCTTTCGGCCACGCATACCACTCGCTTGACCGAGGCGGTGCGGCACAGTTTGCAGGCTCAGCCAGGTATAGAAACGCTGCTTGGTGCTGCGCGGCGTAAAGCCGTGCTGGGTAATCACCAGGGGCAGGCGCAGCAGCGTGGCCGCGGCCCAGCCGAACAACAGGCCTTTGAAGTTGTGCGTGTTGATCAGCGGTCGCTCGGCGCGGCGTTGCCGCAAATGCCGCAGCAGCTCGGCCCAGTTGGCGCAGTGGCGGCAGTCGACCCCGGCCTGGCGAAAGCGTGATCAAGGTCGGCGGCGCCGCCAAAAACACCACCTGGTGCTGGCCGGGCGTTGCCAGGCAATGATCGAGCAGCATCCGCTCGGCCCCGTAGAAGCCGCCGCTGTCGAGCAGATGAATGATCGACAGGGGGCTGCTGCGGTGGGACGGGCCGAACGGCGCGTTCAATTTCTCACCCAATGGACAAGGCTGGGCAAGCTCCAGTTGCGATGCGGATTGACCTGCTCGGGTGACTGCTCGTTGATCACCAGCAACACCGGCAGATCCAGTTGCTGGGTGATCTGCGCCGGATGCTTGAAGCGATGGTCGAAGAACTCACGCACGTAGACTAGGGCGATGGCCAGCAGCAGCCCGCTGAACAGGCCGAACACAATGATCAGCATCGGCTTGGGAAATGCCGCGGCGGTCGGTTCGAAAGGCGGGCTCAGGACCCGCGCGTTGGACAGGTCGTTGTCCAGCGAGCGGGCGGTACTGGCTTCGGCGAATCGCTGGGCGTAGGTGGAGAACGCCGCATGCAGAGCGTTGATCTCGGTGTCCATCTGCCGCAGCTTGCTCTGGGTTTCCTGCAACTGATGGATGCGCTCCTTGAAGGCCCCGATGCGCGCTTTTTTCTGCTCGATCACCGAGCTGACCACCGCAAGATCGGTGGTGCGTTCCTGGATGCGGTTGGTCACCACTTTCAGGAACTGCTGGCGGGTGCGCACGATCTGCTCCCGGGCCAGCAGCATCGGTTCGCTGCCGGGCTGGAAAATCGCCAGGTCATTCATGTAGCGGCTGACCTGGCCGGTCAGTTGCTCACCCAACTGGCGGATTTCCCGGTCCTCGAAGGCGATGTTGTCCACCGTGGTGGTGAAGGTGAACGGGAAGGTGTAGTCGTTGAACCGCGAGCTGGTCGTCGCCGCCAGGCTGCTCTTGAGGTAGTCGAGCCAGCGTTGGCTTTGCAGCAGGCGATCCTGATAGAGGTTCAGCGCCTGCTCTTCGGTATTGATGGCGTTCAGGCGGAACGTGACTTCTTCCTTCGGATCGGACGAACCGATGCCTTCGAGCAGCCCGAGTCGTTTGTCTTCCAGGCCGTCGAGACGCGTCTGGTATTGGGCTTTTTTCTGCTCGTAGAAGGTCTGCGGCAGTTCGATCGATTGCAGTTCCTGGCGGCCGGTGAGGTAGTTCTTCAGCAGTTGCGCGACGAACCGCGTGCCCTGGGCCGGGTCACCGAAGCTGTAGACGATGGAGATGACATTGGAGCCGGGGAGGGTTTCGATCTTCAGGTTCTCGATGGCCTGGTCGGTCAGCGTATCGAGCATCGTGTCGCGCACCGGATCGACCTCAAGCCCCAGGCCGTCGCGCAACGGGTTGACCACATACTCACGCAGCGGCTGGGTGATGTAGCGCTTGAGCGGCTCGCTGACCCATTTGTTGAGGATGCCTGGGCTTGGCGTGTACTCGCCCTGGTCGCGCAGGGTCTGGATGGTCTGGCGAATCAACGCCGGCGAGCGGAGGATATTGCTCTCGGTTTCCATGTCCGCCAGGGACGGCGGGATGAACGTGGCGTTTTCCTGGTTCAGCGACGTGGTGGCGTCGCCCTGGGAGAGTTTTTTCGACTGGACGATCACCTGGGCGGTGATATCGAAGCTCTGCTTGAGCATCAATGGCAGCACCAGGGCGATCACGGCGAAAATCAGGAAGATGCGCTTCACCCATTGCTTGTTGGCAAAGAAGATCCTGAAAAACTCGTGCAGATAATTTTCCTTGGGGTTCATGATCGGTCACCTGAATTTCAGTTGTCGCTGCCTTTGTTGTCGACGCGGTAGCCGAAGCCGAACCCCACGCCCTGGAACAGCACCACGTCGGCCAATTGGCGGGCCGTTTCGCCGGCTTTGGCCAGCCCGGTCTTGGGCACGAAGAGCATGTCTTCGGGCTGCAGGTAGGCGATTTGCGTGGCGTCGCCGCTCAAGGCTTTTTCGACGTCGTAGTGGCGGGCTTCGACCTGATTGCCGTTGCGGCGCATGATCACCACTGAGTCGAGCCGGGCCTTGACGTTCGGGCCACGGGCCAGGGTCAGGGCTTCCAGTACCGAGATGGGCCGGCGGATCGGATAGGAACCGGGCTGGGCCACTTCACCGAGGACATAGATTTCATTGCCGGCGGTGGACTTGAGCAGCACATCGACGGTCATGCGTCCGGGCAGATTGGCGTAACGCTCGTTGAGGAAGGTTTCCAGCTGGGTGACGGTCATGCCTTGCAGCGGTACGGCGCCGATTTCCGGAAAGCTGGCGTAGCCGTCCCGGCCCACGGTGATTTCCCGGCTCATGCCGGTGCCAGGGTGGGTCAGGGTGTTGCGCAGGGTCGTCTCGCCGGCCAGCGGACTGGTCACCAACACCGTCAACTGGTTGCGATTGGGCTGGAACAGCATCTTCTGCTCATAGGCTCGCTGTACCGCCAGGCGGGCCTCGTCGGTGCTCAGGCCGGCGACTTTCACCGAGGTGTTGGCGCCCGGCAGTTCGATGCTGCCGTCGGGC
Source organism: Pseudomonas sp. FP198 (assembly GCF_030687895.1). Lineage (NCBI taxonomy): Bacteria > Pseudomonadati > Pseudomonadota > Gammaproteobacteria > Pseudomonadales > Pseudomonadaceae > Pseudomonas > Pseudomonas sp. FP198. The sequence goes on along the minus strand of NZ_CP117452.1, from coordinate 3,834,144 downwards.
ATCACCTGTTGCGTGCCATTGAGCTGGCTGGCGGCGGTAAAGTTCAGCGCTACCTGGTCGCCCGGCTGTACCCGATAAGCCTGGGAGGCGGTGGTGCTGATATGAAAAATCACATCCAGCACGTCCTGGGGCCGCAGGGTCTGTTCGACCTTGGGCATGTCGGTGGCCTGGGCGTTGGCCGGCGCGGCCGTGAGGATCTGCACCGGCATCGAGCGGGTATCGGTGGTGCTGGAGCAACCGGCAAGCGGCAGCAACAGCAGGACAAGCATTCTGGCGTTCATCTCGTCATCCTTTTGCAGGCTTACAGGTTGTTGTAGAGCCACTTGGGCATGTAGTACTTGCGGCGATTGAAGACGCTGCCGACCACCTTCGCACCGGCCTGGGCCAAGCGTTGCCGGGCGGCCTGGGCGACTTCCCAGCGGGTGTCCTCGCCGCGCACCACCAGCACCACGCCGTCCACCTGAGTGCCCATGACCAGGGTGTCGGTGGCCGAATACACCGCGTCGGCGTCGATCACCACGAAGCGGTACTGCGCGGCCAGTTGCCTGAACAGCGGGCGCAGTCGCTCGGGGCTCAGGCGCTCGGCGTTATGGCCCAGGCGGCCGTTGGGCAGCACGTCGAAGGGCAGGCTGGAAACCTGCACCACGCAGTCCTGCAACAATGGTGGGGAAAGGCTGTTGAACAACAGGTCGCTGAAGCCGCGCTCTTTTTGCAGCGACAGCTGCTGGCTGAGGTTGCGCGGCGACCGGCTGGCGTCCACCAGCAGCACACGGCCGCTGCTCATCTGCGCCAACTGGGCGGCCAGCGCCATGGCGCTGGTGCTCGTGCCGGTGCCGATGTTCGCCGACGTCAGGAGCAGGATCCGCAAGGAAGGGTCGAGCACGGTCGAGGTCAGGTTGGTCTCGCTCGGGCTTGCTATGGTCAGGATATTCGTTGAACCGTCCATTTAACTCGCTCCGTGGCCGCTGAAGACTTTGAAAGGGGTGATCATCAGGATCTTCAAATCCAGCAAAAGGCTCTGCTCGGCGATATAGCTGAGGTCCAGTTCCACGCGCTGGTCGAAGTCGATATTGCTGCGTCCGGAGATCTGCCAGAGGCCGGTGAGGCCGGGGTAGATGCTCAGGCGCACCAAATGGTTGTCCTTGTAGCGGTAGGCGTTGAACGAGGTCGGCCGCGGGCCCACCAGGCGCATGTCGCCGGTCACCACGTTGATCAGGTTCGGCAATTCATCGAGGCTGCTGCGGCGCAGGAACCGGCCAATGGGGGTGATGCGTGGATCGTTGTCGATCTTGAAGTCGATGGCGTCGGCGCCGTGCTTGTTGAGGTGGCGCAGCGATTCTTTCAAGGCCTCGGCGTCGGCGACCATGGTGCGGAACTTGTACATGCCGAAAACGCGGCCGCGATAGCCGGTGCGTTTCTGCACGAACAGCACCGGGCCAGGGCTGGAGAACCTCACCAGCAGTGCCAGACCCAGCAGCAGCGGACTGAGCATCAGCAACAGGGCCAATGCGCCGAGGCAGGCCACCACCCGGTTGGTGCGCGAGACGGTCCAGGGCCGGCCGCCGTCGCGGCCGGTCATCCAGCCACGACCCTGGCGGTGGATAGCCGCGTCCAGGCGCCTGCGGTGCTCGGGGTCGACTCGTTTGTCGCGGCCGAGGGTCCGGGTCGGGATGTCTTGCTCATGTCGGGTCATAGACTCCTCCGTTGAGGTTGGGCCGCAAGCGTTCTGTCGCAAGCGGTGCGTGGGCGATGGGCGGTGCGTAGTAATCGAGGAACCAGTCGATGAAACGGCCGAGGCCTTCATCCAGTTCGATGCAAGGCTGGAAACCGGTGGCCCGGGCCAGGTCGCTGGCATCGGCGCAGGTGTTCAGCACATCGCCCGGTTGCAGGGGCAGCAGCTCGACTCGCGCGCTCCGGCCCAGGTGTTTTTCCAGCAGCGCCACGTAGGCCCGCAGCGTCACCGGATGCTGTCCGCCAATGTTGAAGACGCGCCACGGTGCCAGGCTGGTGGCCGGGTCCGGCTGGTGGCGATTCCAGTCCGGGTTTGCCAGAGGTGGGCGCTCGATCAGCCGGGCGATGCTCTCGATGATGTCGTCGATGCAAGTGAAGTCGCGCTCGTGCTGGCCATGGTTGAACAGCTTCAGCACCTGGCCTTCGGCAATGGCCCGGGCGAACTGGATCGGCGACATGTCCGGCCGGCCCCAGGGGCCATAGACGGTAAAGAAACGCAGGCCGGTGCAGGGGATGCCGAACAGATGGCTGTAGCTGTGGGCCATCAGTTCATTGGCCTTTTTGGTGGCCGCGTACAACGACAACGGATGGTCGACACCGTCCTGTACCGAATACGGCGTGCGCTGGTTGGCGCCGTACACCGAACTGGAAGAGGCGTAGATCAGGTGCCTGACCGGATGGCGGCGGCAGCTCTCCAGAATGTTCAGGAACCCGCTGAGATTACTGTCGACATAAGCCCGCGGATTTTCCAGCGAATAACGCACGCCGGCCTGGGCTGCCAGATGGATCACCACGTCGGGGCGATGGGACCGGAACAGTTGGTCGAGGGCCGATGCGTCGGTCAGGTCGATTCGCGCCAGGTGGAAGTCGCCGGCCTGGCCTTTGACCCAGGCCACGCGGTCGTGCTTGAGCTGCGGATCGTAGTAGTCGTTGAAGTTGTCCAGTCCGCACACGTCATGGCCGTCGCGCAGCAGTCGCAACACGCAATGGGCGCCGATGAAACCGGCCGCGCCGGTCACCAGGATGTTCACGCTTGTGGCCCTTGAACGGGCACGGTGTGGCGCAGCCCGATGCCGCGATACAGCAGCCCGGCGGCGGCCAGGTGTTCCGGGTTGTACAGGTTGCGACCATCGATGATGACCCGCGCGCGCAGCTTGCTCGCAAGCAGGTCGAAATCGACCACGCGAAAATTCTTCCACTCGGTGCAGATCACCAGGGCGTCGGCATCTTCCAGCGTGTCGTCGCGGGTAGCGCAAAGGTTCAGGTCCTTGCGATAGCCATAGAGGCGCCGGCATTCGGACATGGCTTCCGGGTCGTAGGCCTGGACGCGGGCGCCTTCGCGCCAGAGTGCCTCCATCAGGTAGCGGCTGGGAGCTTCGCGCATGTCGTCGGTGTTCGGTTTGAATGCCAGGCCCCAGATGGCAATCGACTTGCCGGCCAGGCCGTCGGGGAACTGCAGCGTGAGTTTTTCGAAAAGAATGTGCCGCTGGCTGTCGTTCACATCGGTGACGCTGCGCAGCAGGCGCAGTGGCATGCCGCTTTGTTCGGCGGTGTGCAGCAGGGCACGCAGGTCCTTGGGGAAGCACGAGCCGCCAAAGCCACAGCCGGGGTAGATGAAGTGGTAGCCGATGCGCGGGTCCGAGCCGATGCCCTTGCGCACGGCCTCGATGTCGGCGCCCAGGTGTTCGGTGAGGTTGGCCAGTTCGTTCATGAAACTGATGCGCGTGGCGAGCATGGCGTTGGCGGCGTACTTGGTCAGTTCCGCGCTGCGGTTGTCCATGAACATCAGCTTTTCGTGGTTACGGCAGAAGGGCGCGTAGAGCTCGCTCATCTGGTCGCGGGCCAGGGCGTCGACGGTGCCGACGATGATCCGGTCCGGGCGCATGCAATCGGCCAGTGCGCTGCCTTCCTTGAGGAACTCCGGGTTGGACACCACGCGCACATTCAGTTGTTGCAGGCCACGACGGGCCAACGCCTGGCGGGCGCATTCGGCGACCTTGTCGGCCGTGCCGACCGGCACGGTCGACTTGATGATCAGGGTGCGGTCGCTGTCCATGAAATCGGCGATCTGCCGGGTCACGGCCAGAACATGGCTGAGGTCCGCCGAGCCATCTTCATCAGCGGGCGTGCCGACGGCGATGAAGATCAGCTCGCCATGGTTGACCGCATCACTGGCCTGGCAACTGAACGACAGGCGCCCGGCCTTGATGTTGTCTTCGAGCAACCCGGACAGTCCCGGCTCGCTGATGGGCGGCACCGCCTGTTGCAGTTGCCGGATCTTGTTCGGATCGATATCGACACACAGGACGCGATGTCCGACGTCTGCCAGCGCCGCCGCTTGAATCAGCCCAACGTACCCCGTTCCAAATACGCTCACGTCCATTCTTGGCGCGCCTCGCAGACCCGTTGATGTAACTCGGATGAAACTGTTTAGAGGGGTATAGCGCAGCCTCAGAAAAGCGTGTCAGCAAAATGACAGTTGTCACTGTTGGCAAACTCGAAAGAGTAGGGCTTTTTGATATCAAGTCCTTGACGGAATTGGAAATGTGCCGTTTTTAAAGGGCTTCAAAGCAGTTTGAGTAGCCGATGAACGGTATTCATCCATAGATTTTTATATTTTTAGCGGTTATTAGGTGTCATTTTTGAGCTAACTTTTTTTTGACGCTGTAGCCGTTGATCGGCTTTCTTGCGCTTTGCAAACCCGCTGCTAGTGTGCAGAAACAAAGCCGTTTTCAACCGCCTCGTAACGCTGGGAAAAACATGGCCCGATACCTCAAGGAACTGCTACTGCTGCTGTACCTGCTCAGGGCACATGACTATTACCTCGACCGTCTGGCGGCGCTGGGTTTTGGCTTTGCAACGCTGCTGTTCGGCGCGATGTTCGTTGCGCTGGTGCTGGCTCTGTGGATAACCGCGTACATCCGCCAGGCATTGGTGCGGCATCTGTTTGCCCTGGCGATGTTTGCCTCGGCGGTGTTCTTCGAGGTCTACACGCGCGTAACCGACAGCTACCTGACCTACAGCCAGTTCGTGTCGATGGTGTATTCCGGCGGGTTCATCCAGGAGGCGGCTTATCAGTACCGCGAGGTGATCATCAGTGCGGTTGCGTGGGGCTTGTTGCTGTTGCTGGGAATCGGCCTGAAGCCTCGGCGTCATCTGCCGTTGCCCGGCTACGTTGCGATCAGCGCACCCCTGCTCGGCGTGCTACTGCTCAGTGGCGTGCTGTTCGTACGGGCAGGCGAGGGCGCGCGCGGTTTACCGATCATGTACACGCCGCTGGCCTATCTGAACCTGTTCATCTATGAAGCCCTGCACAACACTGTGGGTCCACGGGCGCCAGTCAGTCTCGTGCGGCAAACAACGGCAATCGGCCACGATATCGTGCTGATCATCGACGAAAGCATTAGCGGGAATTATCTTGATATCAACACGCCGTCCGGCGTCGCCACCGGCCTCAAGACCCCCCCTCCTGGGGTGGAAATCCTCAATTACGGCTACGCCGCCTCGATCGCCAATTGCAGCGCTGACACCAACGTTACGCTGCGCTATGGCGGCACCCGTGGCGACTACATGCGCATCAACAGCACCCAGCCGTCGATCTGGCAGTACGCCCGCAACGCCGGGTTGCGCACCGTCTATATCGACGGCCAGAACACCGGCGGCAAGCGGCAGAACCTGATGACCGAGCTGGAACAACAGGACATCGACGAATTTGTCCAGTTCGACCAGATTCGTGTGCGCGACCGTGACATGGCGGCTGCGGCGAAACTGATCGAGCTGATGGACAATGACCGGGCCGAACTGGTGGTGGTCAACAAAGTCGGCGCGCATTTCCCGGTCCACGACAAATACCCCGATGCTTTCATGACCTACCGTCCGGCCTTGCCGCGAGGGCAGTTCGAGGAGGTGGCCGACACCGGCCGGCGCGACGGCTTCAGTGGCGAAGCGAATGATTGGGTGCTGTATCGCAATGCTTACCAGAACACCTTGCTGTGGAACGTCGGCGAATTTTTCCAACGCCTGTTCCGACAGGGCACTCTCGACAATGCGGTGTTGATCTACACCTCCGACCATGGCCAGGACCTGCACGAACGCGGCAACCCCGGCCTCAACACCCATTGCGGCGGAGATCCGGTGGAAGAAGAAGGGCTGGTGCCGTTGCTGGTGATCCAGGGGAGCGGGGTGCAGACCCTCGATTGGCGCAGCGCCTGGGCGCAGAACAAGGACCGCTCCAGCCACTACAACATCTTTCCGACGCTGCTGCGCTTGATGGGCTACGAGTCGGCCGGCGTCACGGCGCTGTATGGAAAATCCCTCGACCAGCCGACCGAAGACGACTTCACCTTCAACTACCGTTTCAACGCGCGGCTGGGGGCCAAGCCGGCGTGGAAGCACATTGACCTGGGCAACATCGTCACGCCGAAACCGGTTCAGGGTGAAATGGCGGTGGGGCATTGAACTGGCGGGTGGGAAACCTGAATCCTCGGGGGCGCTGCATCAGTGGCTTTGGTGGCGACTGGTGCATCGCTATCGCGAGCAAGCTCGCTCCCACATTTGATTTGTGTTGAGTCAGATTCTGGATTCACTGGACTAACCTGTGGGAGCGAGCTTGCTCGCGATGGCGTCCGGTCAGCTTGCAATTCCCCTGGGCTTGCCGCTATTACAAACAAACCCGCATCACATGTTTTTGGAACTCTGCGCACAGCGCAACCTCCGCTATCCTGATGCCCTTGTCGATCAGCCGAGTTGCCCATGCTTGAGGTCCGAAACGTCTTCAAAAGCTACACCACGCCCCAGGGCCCCCTGGCGGTGCTGCAAGGTATCGACTTGACGCTGCCTCCCGGCAGCAGCCTGGCGCTGATGGGGGAATCCGGCAGCGGCAAGAGTACCTTGCTGCATCTGGTCGCCGGCCTCGACAAGGTCGATCGGGGCAGCATCCACAGCGCGGGGCACCGGCTCGAAGACATGAGCGAAAGCCAGTTGGCGAACTGGCGGCGCACCGAAATCGGCCTGGTGTTCCAGCAGTTCAACCTCATCAGCAGCCTTGCGGTGGAAGACAATCTCGCGTTCCAGGCGCGCCTGTGCGGTCGTTTCGACGCTACGTGGCAAGCGCATCTGGTGCAGCGGCTCGGGTTGTCGGAGCTGTTGCGGCGTTATCCCGAGCAGCTTTCCGGTGGTCAGCAACAACGGGTGGCCCTGGGCAGGGCGCTGGCTTCACGGCCGCCGTTGTTGCTGGCCGATGAACCTACCGGCAGCCTCGACGAAGCCACCAGCGATGAGGTGCTGCAATTGCTCCTGGAATTGCTCGATGGCAGCCCGACCAGCCTGTTGATGGTTACCCACAGCCAGCGGGTGGCGGCGCGCCTGGCGCATCGCGTGGTATTGCAAGGCGGGCGCCTGGCGCAAGCGGGCCCGGCGTGATGATCTTTCGCCAGACCCTCAAGGCGCTGCTCAGTCACTGGCGTCGGCACCCAGTGCAATTTTTCAGTGTGTTGACCGGGCTTTGGCTGGCCACCAGCCTGCTCACCGGCGTGCAGGCCTTGAACAGCCAGGCCCGGGACAGCTACGCCCGGGCCAGCCAACTGATCGGCGGCGAACCCCAGGCCAGCCTCAGTGCTCCCGGCGGGGGCTCGTTCCCACAGCAATGGTTTGTCGACCTGCGGCGTCAGGGCTGGCCCGTATCGCCGGTGTTGCAGGGGCGGCTGACGCTTGCGGGGCATGAAGACCAGCGCTTGCAATTGATGGGCATCGACCCGGTGTCGCTGCCGCCGGGTTCGGCCGTGGCGGGGCAAGCGCGGGAGATTGCCGAGGTGGTGGATTTCTTCACCGGGCCCGGTCGTACCTGGATCGCCCCGCAGACGTTGCAGGCCCTCGGGCTGAAGGTGGGCGACCGGCCCCGCAGCGCCGACGGCCAGGCCTTGCCGCCGCTGCAGGTACAGCCGGACATGGCGCCAGGCATGCTGTTGATGGACATCGGCTTCGCCCAGCAGCTCCTGGGATTGCCGGAGCAGGTCTCGCGATTGCTGTTGCCCGCGACGTTCACCGCGCCCTTGCCCGAGGCGTTCAACGGCCTGTTGCAACTCAAGCGCGCGGACGAGGAGAACAACTTGACGCGCCTGACCGAGAGCTTTCATTTGAACCTCGATGCGCTCGGGTTCCTGTCATTCGTGGTGGGACTGTTCATCGTTCATGCCGCCATCGGCCTGGCCCTGGAACAACGGCGCAGCCTCCTGCGCACCTTGCGCGCCTGTGGCGTCAGTGCGCGGGTACTGGTCGCCAGCCTGGCGCTGGAGTTGGGCGCGCTGGCCTTGCTCGGCGGGGTTGCCGGGGTGCTCAGCGGTTACTGGCTGGCGAGTCTGCTATTGCCTGATGTCGCGGCGAGCCTGCGCGGTCTGTACGGCGCCGAAGTGCCTGGGCAGTTGCACCTCAGCCTTTGGTGGTGGCTCGGCGGCGTGGGCCTGGGCCTGCTCGGTGCGTTGCTGGCCGGGGGCCAAAGCCTGTTGCGGGCGGCGCGCCTGCCCTTGCTGGCGCTGGCCAATCCCCAGGCCTGGCACCAGGCCCACGCGCGGTGGTTGCGGCGCCAGGGCGGGGTGGCGCTGTTGGCCGCGCTGATCGCCGTGGCGGCGCTGGTCTGGGGCGACAGCCTGGCGAGCGGTTTTGTCCTGATGACGGCGTTGTTGCTGGGCGCGGCGCTGGCGCTGCCGGTGTTGCTCAACGCTGTGTTGGACCGGTTGTTGCGCGGCAACCGTTCCGTGCTCGGCCAATGGTTCCTCGCCGATTGCCGCCAGCAATTGCCAACGTTGAGCCTGGCGCTGATGGCGTTGTTGCTGGCGCTGGCGGCGAATATCGGTGCCGGCAGCATGACCGCAGGTTTCCGCCAGACCTTCAGCGACTGGCTCGAACAGCGGCTCACCGCCGAGCTGTACATCAACCCACAGACCCCGGCCCAGGCAGGCGAGTTGTACGAATGGCTCAAGCAACAACCGAGTATCAGCGCCGTGCTGCCGAACTGGCAGGTATCGGTCCCTCTGCAAGGCTGGCCGACGGATATCTACGGCATCATCGATCACCCTTCCTATCGCCTGCACTGGCCCTTGCTGGAGGCGGCCGGTGAGCAGGCCTGGGACCAACTGGCCGGCGCCGACACGCTGATGCTCAGCGAACAACTGGCCCGGCGCCTGAAAGTGGAGGTCGGCGACCGGTTGACCCTGCCGACCCCACAAGGGCCATGGACACCGCGGGTTGTCGGGATTTATGCCGATTACGGTAATCCCAAGGGGCATGTGCTGATCAACGCCGATCACCTACTGGCGCACTGGCCGCAATTGACGCCAAATCGCTTCAACCTGCGCATCGAGCCGTCCGCCATCGGGCCATTGCTGGCGGCGTTGCAAAGCCGGTTCAGCCTGGATGACAGTCACATCGTCGACCAGGCTCGCCTCAAGGGCTGGTCGACCCAGGTATTCGAGCGCACCTTTGCCGCTACCGCCGCGCTGAACAGCCTGACCCTGGCGGTCGCCGGAGTGGCGTTGTTCATCAGCCTGCTGACCCAGAGCCAGAGCCGTCTCGGTCAGTTGGCGCCGTTGTGGGCCGTGGGGGTAACGCGTCGGCAACTGATGCTGCTCAACCTCGGCCAGACCTGGTTGCTGGCGCTGCTGACCTTACTGCTGGCCGTGCCGCTGGGCATCGCCCTGGCCTGGTGCCTGGATGCGGTGATCAACGTGCAGGCGTTTGGCTGGCGCCTGCCGTTGCGGGTGTTCCCGCTGCAATTGGCGCAGCTGCTGGGCTTGGCAATGTTCGCCACGCTGCTGGCGTCGGCGTGGCCGCTGTACGCGCTGTACCGCACGCAACCGGCGGATCTGCTCAGGACCTTTGCCCATGAAAATTAGAATCGGCCTGATGCTGCTGGCCTTGCTCGGCGGCTGCGACGACTCGTCGGCGCCGGAAAAAGGTTTTGCCGGCCTTGGCAACCAGGCCGTTGCATTTACGCCCGTGGTGCCCGGGCGCGTGTTCAGTTTTCCGGCCGATCATGGTGCCCATGACGGGTTTCGTATCGAGTGGTGGTATGTCACCGCCAATCTCAAGGATGCCGAAGGTCGGGATTTCGGCGTGCAGTGGACGTTGTTCCGCAGCAGCCAGGATGCCGCCCCCCAGGCCAGTGGCTGGCGTAACCAGACCATCTGGCTCGGTCATGCCGCGGTCACTTCCGCGACCGTCCAACATGCCGCCGAACGTTATGCCCGGGGCGGAGTGGGGCAGGCCGGAGTGCGCACGACCCCGTTCGATGCCTGGATCGACGATTGGCAATTGACCACCCGAAGCGCGGGCACCGATCCCTTGGCGGCGATGCAGCTCAAGGCGCGGGATGCACGTTTCGGCTATGAGCTGCAACTCACTTCGACGCGCCCGCTGGTCCTGCAAGGCAACCAGGGTTTCAGCCAGAAATCCGAGCAGGGCCAGGCGTCGTATTACTACAGCCAGCCTTTCTTCCAGGCCAACGGCCATCTGGAAATCGATGGCCAGCGTTATCAGGTCAGTGGTCCGGCCTGGCTCGACCGGGAATGGAGCAGCCAGCCGCTGACCGAGAACCAGACCGGATGGGACTGGTTTTCCCTGCATCTGGATAATGGCGAACACGTCATGCTCTACCGCATGCGGCACAAGAAGGGCGCGCCGTACCTCACCGGCACCTGGATCGATGCCCAGGGCCAGGCAACGACTCTGAGCGCCAGCGAAATCAGCCTCGAACCGCTGGACACCGCCGAGGTTGCGGGACGCTCGATGCCGGTGCGCTGGTCGATCAGGATTCCCACCAGGCAGCTCGAGATCACCACTCAGGCGCTGAACCCCGCTGCCTGGATGAACCTGCGTATTCCCTATTGGGAAGGGCCGGTGCAACTGAGCGGCAATCGTGGCGGCATCGGCTACCTGGAAATGACCGGCTACTGACAATCACCGGAACTCCCGACATTCGTCGCCTCTCATACTTTATGAATGCCTCGCGGGAGCCCCTCATGAGCGATGACCTCAAACCTCCGTCGCTGGCCGACTGGCAGCGGCTGTTCGACGACAAAGCCTACTTCCAGCAGTCGCCCGACGCTCATTTCACCGAGCTGATGCGGCTGGCCGACGACCTGTTTGGCCAGGGAGCCATTGACCTGGACCGCTGGCAGGCGCTGAAGACCAAGGCCGAGGAACTGCACCAGCGCTCGCCGGATGCGAATGTGGCGGAGGAAGTGGCCGATCCTGACGCCTGATTCTTCGTGGGCTGCCTTCGCGAGCAGGCTCGCTCCCACAGGAGAACGCGTTTCAGTGTGGGAGCGAGCCTGCTCGCGAAGAAGACCACCCGGTCCTGGATGACAGCCCTCGCCGCCATCCAACCAAACGCCAGCCACTGGCACCACCACCCAAGGAGTCCACCATGAAGACCGGTCCCGATCAGACGCAACACAACCCCGACGAGCCGGCTCTGCCCGGCGAAGTGGAGCGAGACAACGACGCGCTACGGCCGAACGACCCGGCCAAGCGAGAACAGCAAGGCAATGCCGAGGCGCAGGAAACCGATGCGCAAAAAACGGCACGGCGCGATTGAGTCCTTGGTGGCGAGAAACAAGGTCCCTCGCTACGCTACGTGAATAATTATTTAAGCGGGCCTCACGGACAGCCCCGGCAAGCTCCACTATCATTGTTTTCGTTCGCCCAGTGCCAGGCTCTTTACCAGTGCATGGAATGCCGAGGCCGTCACACTGGGCGAACACCTGCATGACTCAGCCCGCTGTCGGGGTGCGCCAGTCATCCGAGCCCGAAGTGCCGCTGACTTCGTGAGTCCAGGTGATCTTCCGATAGCTGAAATGAACATCCTCCAGATGGGTGAAGTGGCTGTTACCCGGGTCCTGGCAGTTGAGCATGTAGTCTTTCATGTCGACAATGATCGCGTCCTCCAGGGTGGTGGTGTAGTAGTGCTCCTGGGTGCCTGCGGCCGATGTGCGGTACCACTGGATTTCCACCTTCGTCAGGCGTTCGCCGCTGGTCAGGGCTGCCAGCAGCAGGGGCGAAGCCTTGTCGAAGACTTTGGTGATGACCAGCGGCTTGTGCACGCGCTGGCCGGTTGGCTGGCCCGATTGAGGGTCGCGGGGGATGTTCACCTGATGCTCGAAGCCCTGCACCATGACCTGGTCTTCATGACCTTCCTGATAGGTATTGCCAACCGAGTCGGCGGTGAACGCACCGGCAGTGATCAGGCCTTGTTTTTCACTGGTGACGGACATGTAAGCGGGGGTAGCCAATGGATGCTCTCCTTCCTGGATAAACTGAGAAGCCCCGGGACGCGAATCGTCCTGAGGCGGTCTGAGCGTTATCAAGAGCCGTGCCATCGACAAGAAAATACAGCCAGATCAAGGCATTAGCTTGTTTTCGGGGCGAACGTCGGGTCACGCGCCCGGCAAATCACGCAAACGGCTGCACGCTGCGTCGCATTGATCTGCCCACGCACCAGGCACCGTGTTGCCGGGAGCAAGGCGCGTAAGTCGAGCGGATGCTGCTGTCGGACTTGCGCAACTTGCTGCTTCTGCTTCCTGCGCTGGTTTTCAGAGCCCCAGCGTGTGCAGACATTCATCGACGGAGCGCTGCTGCGTCTCGGCATACAGCCCCAGTTCATCGATGGTCGGCCGCCCCAGCGCCGTTTCGAAGGCATGCCGATTGGACTGTCCGGCGTAGTGATTCTGCGCGGCATCGCCCAGGTTCGACTGGAAGATGCCGGCGGCGCTGACCGGAAGAAAGTCTTCGTACACCAAGGGTTCGGCGCGCAGGTATTGCTGCTCAAGCAAGTGTTCCAGCGAGCTCGACCGTTCAATCGCGCCCTTGGCGGCCAGCCCCGCTGGCGTCACGAAATAACGAAAGTACGCCAGCGCTTGTCGGCGCAGTTCGTCGAGGGTGTCAGGGAAGTCGGCGAAGTGTTCAGCCATCAGCGTGTTGTAGCGTTCGGCATTGGCCTCGTTGGGAAATGCGCCCAGGGCGTCCCGCGCCGCATTCAGCAGTTGGTCGTAGAGCGCCCGGCCCTTGGGCGTGAGGGCCGCGCCGCGTTGCTCGATTTCGCCAAACCGGGCGCTGTGGCTGCCTTGGGATTGTGGTTGGTCGGTGAACGCGACGGGTTCATCGAGCGCCTTGAAACTGGTCTGGCGCAGCAGGATCGGGCATTGGCGACGTGGCGGGCCTTCGATTACGGCCTTGGGCGTGATGCCGTGCACCGGCATCTGGGCCTGGACAATGTCGATGTCCAGGGTGCGCGGCGTCAGGTGATTGATATGCGGACCCTTGAACGCCACCACGTCGGCGATCAGCCGGTGCTGGGCGCTCAGTTGGCGGTATTGTTCGGCGGTGACGGTGGCGCTGTGGTGCCAGCGAAAGGTTTCCAGCGCTTGCAACACGAATTCCTCGGCCTGGGGCTCGGTCAGGCCGCCCTGGCGTTCGGCCAGCTCGATGAGTTCAAGGGCGCCGGGGGTAAAGATCTGCCGTTTGCCCAGCACCGATTCGGCAAAGGCCCGAAGCTCGGTGTTTTCAATCAGTTCCAGGCGCAACAGCGACGTGAACACGCGAAAGGGGCTGACTTGCAGTGCGGTTTCATGCACGGCGCGAAACGCCGTGGAATGCACCGGCACCCCGGCCGGCGTGAGGTCGTAATAGCCCACCGGCTGCATGCCCATGACCGCGAACAGCCGACCCAGCATCGCCAGCTCGGCGGCGGTGCCGACGCGGATCGCGCCATGCCGTTCCAGATCCAGGCGCTGCAGTTCGCCGGTGTTGCGCAGGTGTTCGGCCAGTTGTGGATCGTTGCCCAACACGCGGGCGTTGGTTTGCTCCACCAGGTTCATCAACGCGCCGTACAGCGGGACTTCGTCGCGGTACATGTCGGACATCGCCCTGGAGAAGCGTTGGCGGATCAGGTCGGGGCTGACGAAGCTCATCGTGGGAATTCCTGGCGAGGGCTGTGGGAAAGATGGACAAAAGATCGCAGCCTTCGCCAGTGTCGGCAAACGAAGAATCTTCACGACTTCATTCTGCCAGGGACTGATCCACCAGCTCGATCCAGTGCCGCACGGGCGTGCGACCAGCACCGTCAAGGTGGCTCTGGCAGCCGACATTGGCGGTGACGATCAACTCCGGCCGGCCGCTTTCCAGCGCGTTGAGACGGTTGTCCCGCAATTGTCGCGCCAGCGCCGGCTGGGTCAGCGAATAGGTCCCGGCCGAGCCGCAGCACAGGTGGCCGTCGGGCACCTCGGTGAGGTTGAAGCCCAGCCGTGTGAGCAGGGCTTCGACGGTGCCGCCGAGTTTTTGCGCGTGTTGCAAGGTGCAGGGGCAATGGACGGCGATGCGTTGATCCCTGGCGGCGCAGATTTTTTCCAGCGGTTCGTTGCCGAGTACCTCCACCAGGTCCAGCGCACGTTCGCTTACGTGTTTCGCCTTGGCGGCATAGGCGGGATCGTGTTCCAACAGATGCCCGTAGTCCTTGATAAACGCGCCGCAGCCGCTGGCGGTCTGGACGATCGCCTCGGCGCCGTCCTGCAGGTGCGGCCACCAGGCGTCAATGTTGCGCCGGGCGCGGTCCAGCCCGGTGGGTTGAGCGTCGAGATGATAATCCAGCGCGCCGCAACAGCCGGCTTCAGGGCTGGCAACGACGCTGATGCCGAGCCGGTCCAGCACCCGGGCGGCGGCCGCATTGGTGTTGGGCGACAGGCCCGGCTGCACGCAGCCTTCAAGCATCAGCACGCGGCGCGAATGCCGCACGGCCGGGCGCGTGCCGGGGGACGCCGCCGACCGTGGAAACTTGGCCTCCAGGTTCGCCGGCAGCAGCGGGCGGAATAGCGTTCCCAGACGCAGCAGATTCTTGAATCGTTCGGGACTCGTGGCCAGGCCCCGCAAGCCGAGACGCAGGGCGCGTTGGCCGGCGGGGCGGGGCACGGCCGCGTCGACCACGGCCCGGCCGATGTCCAGCAGGTTGTGATAGTCGACGCCGGACGGGCAGGTGGTTTCGCAGTTGCGGCACGACAGGCAGCGATCCAGGTGCAGTTGGGTGCTGGCGGTTGGCGGCTGGCCTTCGAGCACCTGTTTGATAAGGTAGATGCGTCCGCGCGGGCCGTCCAGTTCATCGCCGAGCAGTTGGTAAGTGGGGCAGGTGGCGTTGCAGAAGCCGCAGTGCACACAACTGCGCAGGATCCGTTCGGCCTCTTCGGCGCGAGGCAGGCGTTGGCTTTTTTCACTGAACCGGGTCTGCATCTAGAACTCCGCGTACATTCGGCCAGGATTGAACAGTCCCTGGGGATCAAGCTTCGCCTTGAGTTGACGGTGGTAGCGCAGCAGCGCCGGGGCCAACGGTTGGAACGGCGTTGAGGTAGCGCCAGGACGATAGCAGACGGCATGGCCGCCCCATTCCCGCGCCAGGGCCTGGACCGTATTGGCGTCGGTTTTCAGCCAGCGCTGCGCGCCCGCCCAATCGATCAGTTGCGCACCGGGCAAGTCGAGCGGGCTGGTAGCGTTGGGCAGCGACAGGCGCCACAGGGGCAGGTCTTCAGCGAAGAACGGCAGGCGATGTTCGTTCAGCTCGGTCCAGTATTGATCGTCGATGGCTTCGCCGCCCAGGCGCTGATGGGCCGCGCTGACCGAACCCTCGCCGCCTTCCAGGCGCAGGCGCAGACAATCGCCGTCGTGGCTGGCGGCGCTGATGGGCAAGGGTTGTCGGCCCCATTCGGCGAGTTTTTCCAGGGCTTCGCGGCTGTCCATTTCCAGGCGGATGCTCAAGCCGTGGCGGGGCTTGGGCAGCACTTTCAAGGACACTTCGGTGATCACCCCCAGACAGCCGAAACTGCCGGCCAGCAGGCGCGACAGGTCGTAGCCGGCAACGTTTTTCATCACCTCGCCGCCGAAGCGCAACAGGTTGCCGTGGCCGCTGATCATCCGCGTGCCGAGCACAAAGTCGCGCACCGAGCCGGCCCACGGACGGCGCGGCCCCGACAATCCGGCGGCGACCATGCCGCCCACCGTGGCGTCCGCGCCGAACGCCGGCGGCTCGCAGGGCAGCCGCTGCCCGGCGGCGTCCAGCGCGGCCAACAGTTCCCGCAGCGGGGTGCCGGCGCGGGCGGTGATGACCAGCTCCGTGGGGTCGTAGTCAACGATGCCGCGATGCGCACGGGTGTCCAGCACCTCGCCGGCCACCTGGCGTCCCAGGAACGCCTTGCTGTTGGAGCCCTGGATGCGCAGCGGCGTATCGCTCGCCCGGGCGCGGTTGACCTGCTCCAGCAGCAGCTCGCTGGCGTCGCGGTCGACTTGCGCGGTCATCAGAATCGCTCCAGTTCAGGAAACGGCAATTGCCCGCCATGGATATGCATCGCGCCGAACTCAGCGCAGCGGTTCAGGGTTGGTATGTTCTTGCCGGGGTTGAGCAGGCCAAGCGGATCGAACGCGGCTTTCACCGCGTGGAACAGCAGCAGTTCGTCGCTGTTGAACTGCGTGCACATCTGGTTGATTTTCTCCCGGCCGACGCCGTGTTCACCGGTGATGCTACCGCCCACCTGGACGCACAGTTCGAGAATCTTCCCACCCAGGGTTTCGGCGCGCTCCAGCTCGCCCGGCTGGTTGGCGTCGAACAGGATCAGCGGGTGCATGTTGCCGTCGCCGGCATGGAATACGTTGGCCACCCGCAGGCCATGTTCGCGGCCCAGGCTGGCGATGCGCTGCAAGACCTCGGGCAATGCCCGCCGGGGGATGGTCCCGTCCATGCAGTAATAGTCCGGCGCCAGGCGGCCTACCGCCGGAAACGCATTCTTGCGTCCGGCCCAGAACCGCAGGCGTTCGGCCTCGTCCCGGGCCAGGCGCACCTCGGTGGCACCGGCCCGTTGCAGCACCTGGCGGACCCGTTCGCAGTCATCGTGGACATCGGCCTCGACGCCATCGAGCTCGCACAGCAGGATCGCTTCGGCGTCGACCGGGTAGCCGGCGTGGATGAAATCCTCGGCGGCGCGGATCGCCAGGTTGTCCATCATTTCCAGGCCGCCGGGAATGATCCCGGCCGCGATGATCTCGGCCACCGCCCGTCCGGCCTTGTCCACCGAATCAAAGCTGGCCAGCAAGACCTTGGCGACCTGGGGGCGAGGCAACAGCTTGACGGTGACTTCGGTGATGATCCCCAACAGGCCTTCGGAGCCGGTGAACAACGCCAGCAGGTCCAGGCCTGGCGAGTCCAGGGCCTCACTGCCCAGCACCAGGCGTTCGCCTTCGATGGTGAGGATTTCCAGCTTCAGCAGGTTGTGCACCGTCAGGCCGTATTTCAGGCAATGCACGCCACCGGCGTTCTCCGCGACGTTGCCGCCGATGGAGCAGGCGATCTGCGAGGAAGGGTCCGGCGCGTAGTACAGCCCGTACGGCGCCGCCGCCTGGGAAATCGCCAGGTTGCGCACCCCTGGCTGCAGGCGCGCGGTGCGGGCGTCGGGGTCGACGTGCAGGATCTGGTTGAAGCGCGCCATCACCAGCAACACGCCGTTTTGCAAGGGCAGGGCGCCACCGGACAGGCCGGTCCCGGCGCCCCTGGCCACCACCGGCACATGCTGTTCATGGCACAGCTTGAGCAAGGCCTGCACCTGCTCGACCCGCCGCGGCAGCACGACCAGCAGCGGCGTGGTCCGGTAGGCAGACAGCCCATCGCATTCGTAGGGCCTGAGGTCTTCATCGCGGTGCAGGATATCCAGGTCCGGAATACGTGCCTGCATGGCGTCGAGCAAGGCCTGCTTGTTCACGTTCGGCAGCGGGCCGTCGAGCTGCTCGTCGTAGAGGATGTTCATGGCAATCAGATACCTCTGAGTCGGCGCGGAACCCCTGTGGGAGCGAGCTTGCTCGCGATGGCGGCGGGTCAGCTTGCATCAATGTTGGATGTGCCTGCGCTATCGCGAGCAAGCTCGCTCCCACAGAGTGGATTTACTTGAGTACTCGTTATTGTTTTCACTGCCCCAACCCCTTCAGAAAATCCCGGTACAACGCCGCAGTCTTGCGCGGTTTTTCAACCATCGGCATATGCCCGACCCCGTCCCAGATTTCCACCCTGAGGTCGGCGATGCCCTTGCTCCATACCGGTACGCTGCTGACGTCGATCAACCGGTCCTTGCGCCCCCAGAGTAGCAACGAAGGGGCGCGGATGTCGGCCAGGCGCGGTTCCATTGGTGGGCTGGCGCGTAAATCGACGAAGATCTCCGCCAGTTCCTCCCGGCGCTGTTCATAACGCTCGGCCAGCGCCGCCAGCACCACACTGGGCAGCCAGGGCGGCGAGGCCATGGTCATGGCGTAGAACGGCGCGAAATCGTCTCGAGAATCAACCAGGAACGGGTTGTGGCCGGCGGCCAGGTGGCGTTCCATGTCGCTGGGTTCGGGGGCGGTGACCCCGGCCGGATCGATCAGCGCCAGGGTCAACACCCGCTCAGGCGACGTCGCCGCCAGCCAGGCTGCGAGGTAACCACCCATGGAGTTGCCGATCACATGGACCTTGTCCAGGCCACAGGCATCGAGCAATTCGATCACTCGCCGCGCCTGGGTCGGGATGTCATAACCGCCGCCGGCCTTGAAGCCGGTTTCGCCATGGCCGGCCAGGTCGGGAATCACCACCCGGTAATCGCCGACAAAATGCCGGGCGAAGCGCAACCAGAGGTTCTTGTCGGCGCTGTAGCCATGCAGCATCAGCACGCTGCCGGACGCTTCATAGGGCCCGCCCTGCCAGGTCGACACCGTCATTTCGCTGATGGGCACGGTAATCTTGTGCAGCCGGTAGAGACGCGCTTCCAGGGCCATGCCCAGGTCATACAGCACATGGCCGATGCCCGGATACGTCAACCAGCTCCAGGCGATGAACACCGCAAGGACCACCCACAACACCAGCATATGTTGCCTCCATACCAAGACAAGGCGATCGAGACCCCGTACCAATGAATTTCCCTTTTTCATGTATAGCCAAAATCCGCGGGGAGCCACGTTGATCGGTCGGAATAAATGCCCTTGTATCGATAAAGGCTATTTGACGAGCAGCGGACGCAACCGGGTTGTCTGTCAGCGACATCGGCCGGTGCTGGAGGCGTCCGCGGTCTAGAGCCGTGGCGAATTGTCGGGTAGGGTGCTGGTTGACCTTCCCGATGATGCTTTCCAGATGAAACAAGGATGAACTCATGACCGTTATCGTTCGTCGCTCCCGTCTCGCCATCGGCCTCGGCCTGAGCCTGGCCCTTGGTGCCTTCGCCCCGGCGGCCCTGGCGCAACCTCATCAACAGGTGCTGGCCGATGCCGAGCAGTACAAGGGCGAGGCGCTGAAACTGCTTGAACGCCTGGTGAACATCGACTCTGGTTCCGGCTATGTGCCGGGGCTGACCCAGGTTGGCGACATCGCGATCGACGAGTTGCAGAAGCTCGGCGCCACCATCGAAAAAGTGCCCAATTCGGACGGCACCCAGCATGTCCTGGCAACCTTCAAGGGTACCGGCAAGGCGAAAATCCTGTTGATGGCCCACATGGACACGGTGTTCAAGGAAGGCTCGGCGGCCGAACGTCCCTTCCATATCAAGGATGGCCGCGCCTACGGGCCGGGGGTGATGGATGACAAGGGCGGCATCGTCGCCGGCATCTATGCGCTGAAGGTGCTGAAGAATCTGGATTTCAAGAATTACGCGCAGATCACGTTCCTGCTCGATGCCAGCGAAGAGACCGGTTCGGACGTCGCCACCGACCTGATCAAGAAAACCGCCAAGGTCCATGACGTGACCCTCAACCTTGAACCGGGGCGCCCGGCCGACGGCCTGGTGGTGTGGCGCAAGGGCAGCGCAACCGCGCTGGTGGAAGTCAAGGGCAAGGCGGCCCACGCCGGCGTCGCACCGGAACTGGGGCGTAACGCGGCAATGGAAGCGGCGCATCAGATATTGCAACTGGGCAAGCTGGGCGACGCGGAAAAGAAGACCACCATCAACTTCACCGTGCTCAAGGCCGGTGACCGGACCAACGTGATTCCCGACCAAGCCACCGCCAAGGCCGACGTGCGCGCAGCGGTGCCGGAAGAATTCGACCGCATCGAAAAAGACCTGGCCCGGGTCTCGAAGGACAAGCTGATCGCCGACACCGAAGTCACCACCAGCCTGCAGCGCGGCTTGCCGCCGATGCCACAGACCGCCGAGTCGGACCGGTTGATGGCCATGGCCCAGGGCATCTATGGCGAGCTGGGCCGCAAACTGACCGAGGAAGGCAGCGGCGGCGCGGCGGACGCCAGCCTGTCCGCCGGCGTTGGTACACCCACGCTGGACGGCTTTGGCATCGTCGGCGGCAATATCCATACACCCGAGGAATATGCCGAGGTCGAAAGCGTGGTGCCGAGGATTTATCTGCTGACGCGGATGATCATGGAATTGGCCGCACGGTAGCAGCCCGGGAAGAAAGGCTTTTGTGGCGAGGGAGCTTGCTCCCGCTGGACTGCGCAGCAGGCCTGGTCTTTTGTTTTGACACAAGGGGTGGATCAACACCTAGAAACCCTGTGGGAGCGAGCTTGCTCGCGATAGCGATCTGCCTGTCCAGCAGATGTTGACTGACCTACCGCCATCGCGAGCAAGCTCGCTCCCACAGGGGATGTGTTGAAGCGGCTAGCGTGGGTCGACGTTGTCCAGCGCGCGGTTTGCCAGGAGTGCGCCCAGTTCGATCAGCTGCTGGATGCCCAGGGCAATGTGGCGTCGTGAGTCTTCCAGGTCGAAGGCCAGGTAGCCGACCATGGCGTTGGCCGAGGCGAGGGTTTCGCTGAGGTTGGCGAGCAGGGATTCGGTGTCGATGCCGTTGATGACGGTGAAGAGTTGGCCGGGATCGGTTTCTTTTGGATGGGCGGCGGCCGGATCTGTGTCCGGTGGGTTGGGTGTTGGTTTGAACATGGTGAATCTCCGATGCGTCAGAAGGAGCCGTAACCCTCTCGCTACCAAACGAAGGGTGGTGGCCATACGAAGGTTGGTAGACCGGGCATCGGAAGCCGGCGTCTCCGGAGAGACCCTGCGCAGGGCCACCATAAAGCGAGGCACATGATTGCACTCACAAGAGGTGACGCTATGCACCGAAAGCCCGGGCTACCAAACCCGATCGCTGATTTTTCAACGACCGGGCCACAGTAAAGCCCAACCCCAAGGCGCACAAGCCGGCGGATTCTGGCGTAGTTGTAGGCAAAGGCGCAAGACGCGGTAGTTCGGTCCTACACAGAGGCCCGCGCGGTAAACCCTGAGGCTTTTCGTGGCGAGGGAGCTTGCTCCCGCTGGACTGCGCAGCAGGCCCAGTTTTGTTTTGATACAAGGGCGGACCAACACCTAGAAACCTGTGGGAGCGAGCTTGCTCGCGATAGCGATCTGTCTGTCCAGCAGATGTTGACTGACCTACCGCCATCGCGAGCAAGCTCGCTCCCACAGGGGATGTGTTGAAGCGGCTAGCGTGGGTCGACGTTGTCCAGCGCGCGGTTTGCCAGGAGTGCGCCCAGTTCGATCAGTTGCTGGATGCCCAGGGCAATGTGGCGTCGTGAGTCTTCCAGGTCGAAGGCCAGGTAGCCGACCATGGCGTTGGCGGAGGCGAGGGTTTCGCTGAGGTTGGCGAGCAGGGATTCGGTGTCGATGCCGTTGATGACGGTGAAGAGTTGGCCGGGATCGGTTTCTCTTGGAGCGGCGGTGGCTGGATCGGTGTCCGGTGGGTTGGGTGTTGGTTTGAACATGGTGAATCTCCGATGCGTCAGAAGGAGCCGTAACCCTCTCGCTACCAAACGAAGGGTGGTGGCCATACGAAGGTTGGTAGACCGGGCATCGGAAGCCGGCGTCTCCGGAGAGACCCTGCGCAGGGCCACCATAAAGCGAGGCACATGATTGCACTCACAAGAGGTGACGCTATGCACCGAAAGCCCGGGCTACCAAACCCGATCGCTGATTTTTCAACGACCGGGCCACAGTAAAGCCCAACCCCAAGGCGCACAAGCCGGCGGATTCTGGCGTAGTTGTAGGCAAAGGCGCAAGACGCGGGAGTTCGGTCCTACACAGAGGCCTGCGCGGTAAACCCCGAGGCTTTTCGTGGCGAGGGAGCTTGCTCCCGCTCGGCTGCGCAGCAGCCGTCAAAAATGATTGGAGAGGTTCGCCTGCCTTGCAGGAATTCAATCGCTGTCGACACTGGTGTCGCTGGCTGCATCCTCGCCATATATCTCCTTTCTTCTTGTTCTGCTGGCTTCCTTCCTGATCCGTTCGCGATGGATGCGAAAGTCTCTTAGTTCCCCGTCGGGTAGTTCCTGGCCCTTGGCGATGGCCGCATAGCGTCTGTCCCCAATGACTTGGGCGGGAAGATAGCCTTGCTTCTTGCCAAAGGAAATGTCTGATAATCGTTGTGCCTGGTCGACTGTCCCTGGCTCGGTATTTGCCACTACTTTTTTCATGGGAAGGCGACTGTTCTTTACGTTCCTGTACATTTTTGAGGACGTCATGGCCAAGGATTTGACGTCGTTGCCATTGAGGTAACCCAGTACGTTTTTTAACGGTATGTCAGGCATTCGCTCCAACTTGAACAGCGCTCGGTTTTTCCATTTCTTCAAGGCGCTTGTAAGTTTCACAATCATGAAAAAGGAAAAATGGCCGCCGGGGTCATTTTTATTCACCGGATCGCCGTCGAACGCCGCATAGGCATTTATGCCGCCCTTGCCGAAAGGGCTCCAACTGTCGGGGCTGTTAAATCGCATCAAGACAGGGTTGTAGGCTCTATAGCCATTGCCTAACAGATAGTGCCCGGTCACGAAATCAGGCCGTTCACCCTTGAAGCCGAGCAGGTTCGCCCGGGATCTTTCCGTAGGGAGATAGCCATAGGGAGCAAAGGCGGGCGGTTGAAGCGATCCGGCGCCAAGACTGTTCAATAATGAGCGCTGCTCATCGGTGATCAACAGTCGGGGGCTGATTTTTTGGTCTTCGTGTAGAAGCAACGCCAGCAGACGATCACCGTCCTGTACGACACTGATGTGCCTCGTCCCTTGAGACTCAGTCACCAGTCGGTCTTTTCTATAAAACCGCAGAGCGCCCGTATTCTCATAAGGCGTGACTTGCCCCAAGCGATCCAACGGGTCGTAGTGGTACAGGCACAAAACGGTTGCAGCAGACGGGTCAGGCACTGGCCGTTACTCGAAGTGAAGTTGGCTTTAGGCTCAGCGATTCTTCGGCATTTGGCTACTATCAGAACTGTCAGTAGTTCCGGCGTAATCAGGCACGCCGCCAGGCTTTATTGCATTGTGCTGGCCGAGTTTCAATAAACCCAAACCTCCACCCGCCGATTGCGCACCCGGCCTTCGTCTTCATTGTTGGCCGCCACCGGCATCAACGCGCCGAAGCCGCGGACCTCGCGCAACGTCACGCCGTACTTGACCAGTTCCCGCCGCACCGCCATGGCGCGCAACTTCGACAGCAGGTCGGCTCGCGCCGGGTCGTCCTTGAGGTCGCCAAAACCCACCAGGGTCACGCGCCGGTCGAGTTTTCCGTGTTGCCTTATATAGTCGAGTACCCGACCGAGGTCTTGATGGGCCTTGTTGTCCAGGCTGGCGCTGCCTTCCTCGAAGCGGAAATTCACGGTCAGGCGCTGGGCATGGCGGCTCAAGGCCTGGTAACCCTCCGGCATCAGCGCGTTGGGCGTGACGGACATGGCCTGGATGGTCTGGGCGATAAATCCGTTGGCTGCGACGATGGCCTGGCCTTGTTCACTTTGGCTGAAGTCGACCAGGGCTTCGGCCCATGGGTTGGTTTGCGCTGGCGGCAAGTAGAAGAACAAGCGCCGGGACAGAGGATAGTCCTCGGTGGCGATCAGGTTGTTCAGCGGCAGCATGGGCTGCGAGGCGCCGTCGACGAGCGCCAGGGGTTTGGCCTGACGTACATAGGGCAAGCCGATGAAGCCGATGCCTTGCGGATCCTGGCTGACCGCATCGGACAATTGCTCACTGGATTCGAAGCGCTGGGCCGTAGGATCGAGCTTTTTTCCTTGTCGGTTGAGTACCAGTTCCTTGAAGGTATCGTAGGTGCCGGACTGTTCGTCCCGCGCGTATAAATGAATGGCCCCGCCGACGCTGCCCACCGCTTCCCAGGTCTTTGCCTCACCGCTGAAAATGCGCGCCAGTTGCACGGTGTCGAGCTGACGCAACGGGTTTTGCGGATGCAGAATAATTGCCAGGCCGTCGATGGCGATGACCTGCTCGGCCATCGGGCTTTTCAAGTCGCCGAGCGCCGACAGGTCCTTCAGTTCACCGTCCTTGATCGGTCGGGAAGAGGCTGCCAGGTCAGCGCTGGCTTGCTTGAGGGCGGCGAATCCGGTGCTGGAACCGTGGGCCGCGATGTCGATCTGGACGCGCTTGCCTTCGGCGGTCCAGCCAACGATCCGTTGCTCATTGTCCCGGCCGGTTATTTCGCTGCTGACCCTGAGCAATCCCTGGCCTAGCATCAGGCCCTTGACCAGGGCTGGCCCCAGTGCCGCGCCGATGGTATTGGAGCCCTGGATGCGCAGGGCCGGGCCGTGTTCGGGCACGGGCAAGGCGCCGGCCCATGCCATGAGCGGCAGCCAGAAGCTCATGAAAAACACAACGCACAGCCGCATGCCGGCACCTTTTCGAACCAGGGAGGTGCCGGAAGATTAAGTCAGTCAGGTTGCTGAAAGATGACAGGGTTGCGACGCGGAGCGAATGACCGACCCGGTCGAATGTGGGAGCGAGCCTGCTCGCGAAAGCGCTGTGTCAGGCGCCATCATTTTCGACAGGAATACCGCTTTCGCGAGCAGGCTCGCTCCCACAGGGGATGGAGTGGAAGGCTGCTATTCAGCTCAGTTCCAGCCAGATCGGCGCGTGGTCCGAGGGTTTTTCCATGCCGCGCAATTCATAATCCACGCCGGCGTCCTTGACCCGTGGCAGCAGGCCTTGGGACGCGAGGATCAAATCGATGCGCAGGCCGCGCTTGGGCTCGTCCTCGAAACCGCGGCTACGGTAGTCGAACCAGCTGAAGCGGTCGCTGACGTCCGGGTTCAGGTGCCGGAAGCTGTCCACCAGGCCCCAGTTCTTCAGGCGCGCCATCCATTCGCGTTCTTCCGGCAGGAAGCTGCATTTGCCGGTCTTGAGCCAGCGCTTCATGTTGTCCGGGCCGATGCCGATGTCGCAGTCTTCCGGGGAGATGTTCACGTCGCCCATCACCACCACCGGCTGGTCGTTGCTGAAGCGGGTTTCCAGCAGTTGCTGCAGATCGCTGTAGAAGCGCTCCTTGGCCGGGAACTTGGTCGGGTGGTCGCGGCTTTCACCTTGAGGGAAATAGCCGTTCATGATGGTCACCGGCACGCCATGGGCATCGGCGAAGGTGCCCCAGATGAAACGCCGCTGGGCGTCTTCGTCGTCAGTTTCGAAGCCTTTGTGCAAGGTCAGCGGCGGCTGGCGCGAGAGCAGGGCGACGCCGTAATGGCCTTTCTGCCCGTGGTAATGCACGTGATAACCCAGGGCTTGCACCTCGGCCAGGGGAAATTGTTCGTCGTGAACCTTGGTTTCCTGCAACCCGATGACGTCCGGCTGGTGCTTGTCGATCAGTGCCGCCAACTGATGGGGGCGGGCACGCAGCCCGTTGATGTTGAAGGAGACGATCTTCATGGTCGGCTGTCCTGGCAAAACTGCGATGCTAGCTGACATGTCGGAAGGGAGCCAGCGTGGCGGTAGGACAAATGCACTGCTAATGTCCTCTGGCATGTAGGAACGATCGCAGCCCTGACGGGTTCGTAGTCAATAAGAGCAGGGCCTCACCGAGCCTCGCCCAGGAGATCCACCACCATGCCTGACACCATTACCGCTGATATCCACATGCTCGACAGCGGCTATTCCCGCGAAGCGCGTTCATTGCTGTACCAGGCCTACCGCCATGAGCCGACCTTCAGCTACCTGTTCGAATCCGAGCGTCCCGGTTACGAACAGCGGGTGCGGGCGACGGTGCGTGAACTGGTCAAGCAGCATTTCTTCCAGGACCTGCCAGCCATCGGCCTGTTGGTCAACGACCGCCTGATCGGCATCGCCCTGATTGCCCCGCCGCAGCGGCGCCTGGGCATTACCGAAAGCTGGGCCTGGCGCCTGCGCATGGTCTTGAGCACGGGGTTTCGTTGCACCCGGCGTTATCTGGAATATCACGCCGCGGTGCTGGCCTGCCTGCCATCGGACGCGGTCCATGTGCTGCCGCTGCTGGGGGTTCATCCGCAGTTCCAGGGTCAGCATTACGGCGAGCAGTTGCTTGCGGCAGTCCATAACTGGTGTGCGGTGGACGAGCATTCCCAAGGCGTCGTGCTCGATACCGGCAACCCGCGCTACCTGGAATTTTATAAACGCCAGGGCTATGAGGAAATCGGCGAAATCGCGGTAGGACCGGTCCGCGAGCATGTGTTCTTTCACGCCAACCCGCAGGTTTTACACAGCGCGACGGCATAATCGGACGAACTTTTGCGAAGCGTCCGGCTCTATCAGGCTCCCAAGCTCGTGATAGCATCCGCGCCATGAATTTCCCAGGACGAATGACCAGTGGCGCGCTCTTGCTGTCCCTCAGCTGCGCCGCGCTGGCACAAAGTGAATTGGATGTACGGGTCAAACCGTCCAACGACGAGCTCAAGGCCAATGTAGAGGGCTATATCGGTGGCCTCGGTGAGCGTGACGAAGAGGCACTGCTGCGTTTCAGTCGCGGCGCCGAGGAGCAGGCGCGCAAGGCGGCCCAGGCGCTCGGCTATTACCAGCCGCAGATCGACAGCGAGGTCAAGGCTGGCAAGAACCCGCGCCTGATCCTGACCATCGACCCCGGCGAGCCGGTGCACCTGCGCAATGTCACGATCCGCGTCGACGGCCCGGCGGCCTCGCTGAAGAGTTTCCGGGTGCCGGACAACGCCGGTCTCAAGCCGGGTGCGGTGCTCAATCACGGACGCTATGAAGACGCCAAGCGAACGATCCAGAACCAGGCCTCGCGTTATGGTTTTTTCAGCGGAAAGTTTGTCAGCCAGACATTGCGCGTGGATCCCAAGGCCGGCGTTGCCGATGTCGAGCTGATCTACGACAGCGGCCCGCGTTACGCACTGGGCCCGGTCAGTTTCGACGGCGATACGCCGTTCGACGAGGACCTGCTGCAGCGCATGGTGCCGTTCAAGGCGGGCGCGCCCTACGATTCCGAATTGATTGCCGAACTCAACCAGGCCTTGCAGTCGAGCGGTTATTTCGAAGGCGTGCGCGTTGATGCGGCGCCGACCGCGGCCACCGACAATGTGATCCCGGTGGCGGTCCGGCTCGACACCCGCAAGCCGCGCACCATGGGCCTGGGCCTGGGGTTTTCCACTGACGTCGGCCCGCGCGCCAAGGCCAACTGGACGCGTCACTGGGTCAATCCCCAGGGCCACAGTTATGGCTGGGAAGCGGAAATATCGGCGCCCCGGCAAAACGTCGGCCTCTGGTACGACGTGCCGCTCGACCCCCCGCTGACCGACAAGCTGCGCTACGCCGGCGGCTATCAATATGAAGAACTGTCCGGCACCGACACCCTCAGCAAACTGCTGACCGTGGGCCCCGAATGGCACAGCAAGCTGCCCAGCGGCTGGCAGCGGGTGGTGTCGCTCAAGTGGCAGCGCGAGGAATACCGCCTCGGCGACGATTCGGGCCTGAGCACCTTGCTGATGCCCGGCGTCAGCTATTCGTACCTGCGCAGCGACAATCGCATCGACCCGCACAACGGCTATCGTCTGCAATTCGACACCAAGGTCGCCAAGGAAGGACTCGGCTCGGACAACAACCTCTTGTATGGCACGGCCATGGTCAAGGGCCTGACCACGGTGTTCGACAAGCATCGCCTGTTGGCCCGGGCCCAGGTGGGCGGCAGCGCCACCAACGGCTACAAGTCGATCCCGCCGTCCCTGCGCTTTTTCGCCGGTGGCGACCAGAGCGTGCGCGGCTACGACTACCAGAGCCTGTCGCCGGAAAACTCCGAGGGCGATCGCATCGGTGGCCGCTACATGGTCGCCACCAGCGTCGAGTATCAATATTCGGTCGCGGAGAAATGGCGCGTGGCGACCTTCGTCGACCAGGGCAACTCCTTCAACAGCCTTGAGCTGCCAAGCCTCAAGACCGGCGTCGGCGTCGGCGTGCGCTGGGTCTCGCCGGTCGGCCCGATCCGTCTCGACCTGGCCCATGCGATGGACGACGACGGCGGCATTCGACTGCACTTTTCCATGGGGCCCGAGTTGTGAATCGCGGTTTGAAAATAACGCTCCTGGCGCTCGCCGGGTTGCTGCTGACGGTCGTCCTGGCCTTGAGCATGGTGTTGGGCACGGCCTTTGGCAGCCGTTGGGCCCTCGGCCTGGTGCCGGGCCTGAGCGTGGAGAATTTCCAGGGACGGCTGGGCGGGCAGTGGAGCGCCGATCGGGTGCTGTGGCAGCAAGATACCCGCCGGGTGGCGCTGGAGCGGCCGAACTTCGCCTGGTCGCCGGCGTGCCTGCTGCGCATGACCCTGTGCATCGAACAGCTCAAGGCCGACACCATCGCCGTGCAGTTGCCAGCCACCGCCGATGAACCGAGCAGCGGCCCGATCAGCCTGCCGGACCTGGACTTGCCGTTGGCGATCGAACTGGGCGATGTCCAGGTAGGCAGCTTGTCGTTCAACGGCAGCGAGCAGCTCAAGGGGCTGCAACTGGTGGCGCACTGGAGCGCCGAGGGTTTGCAGATCGACTCGGTGCAGTTGCAGCGCGACGAACTGAGCCTGAAATTGTCCGGCTTGCTGCAACCGCGCGGCGACTGGCCGCTGAACGCGACGGGCCAGTTGACCCTGCCGGCGCCGGGCGCGACGCCTTGGGCACTGGAGCTGAAAGTCGCCGGCGACCTGCTCAAGACCCTCAACCTCACGGCCGACAGCAGTGGTTATCTGCAAGGCCACCTGACGGGCGAACTGCAACCGCTGGCGGATAACCTGCCGGCCAAGGTGCGCATCACCGCCGACGGCTTCAAGGCCAGCGCCGATCTGCCGGACACGCTGCTGCTCAACCAACTGGAACTGACCGGCGAAGGCGACCTGAAGAACGGTTATCAACTGCTTGGCAAGGCGACTCTGCCCGCCGAAAAGGGGCCGGTGGCGTTGCTGCTGCAAGGCAAGGTGGACGCCAATGGCGCGCAAGTCGCCGGGCTGGATCTCGACGCCGGCAATCAGCAGACCCTCAAGCTCACCGGGCAGCTGGATTGGCGTGAAGGGCTGAACGCCGAAGCAAAAGTCGCCTGGCTGGATTTCCCCTGGCATCGCCTTTATCCGCTGATCGACGAGCCGCAAGTCACACTGCGCAGTTTTAATGGCGAAGTCTCGTACACCGACGGCCAGTACCTGGGCAATTTCCAGGCGGCGCTGGACGGTCCCGCCGGGGCGTTCAGCCTGGGCAGCCCGTTCAGCGGCAACCTGACGCAAATCCACTTGCCGGAACTCAAGCTCGCCGCCGGGCAGGGCAAGGCCGAAGGACATCTGGACCTGCAATTTGCCGACGGCATCGCCTGGGACACCGCGCTGCAACTGTCATCGGTCAATCCGGCGTACTGGCTCGCCGAACTGCCCGGCACGCTGGCCGGACCGTTGCGCAGTAAAGGCTCGATGAAAAACCAGCGCATGGAACTCGACGCGGACGTGGACCTCAAGGGCAAGTTGCGCGGCCAGCCGGCGCTGTTCCAGGCCAAGGCCAGCGGCGCCGGCGAACAATGGAAGCTCGGCGCACTGGATATCCGCCTCGGCGACAACCGCATCAGCGGCACGGGCAGCCTGCAACAGCAACTGACCGGCCAGATCGACATCAAGCTTGCGCGCCTGGCCCAGCTCTGGCCGCAGTTGCGCGGTCAGGTCAGCGGGCGTGTCGACGTGGCCGGCACGCTCAAGGCCCCCCAAGGCAAGCTCGACTTGCAAGGCACGCAGCTGGCGTTTCAGGACAGTCATCTGCAAAGCCTGAACCTGGACGCGACGCTCGACGGCGCGCAACGGGGCAAAGTCGATCTCAAGGCCAGCGGTATCCGCAGCGGCGACACCGCCCTTGGCGTCCTGACGCTGAGCGGACAGGGCGATATCAAGCAACAGAAACTGCAGGTCGACCTGCAAGGGCCCCAGTTGAAAACCAGCCTGGCCCTTGATGGCACGCTGGATCAAGGCAACTGGCGAGGACGTCTGGCCAGTGGCGACCTGCAGGTCGGCGGTCAGGACTGGCGCCTGCAAGCGCCAGCGAAGCTGGAACGGTTGGCCAATGGCACGTTGAATTTCGGTGCCCACTGCTGGCGCTCCGGCCAGGCCAGCCTGTGCGGCGAAGACCAGCGGCTGATGCCGGAGCCGAAGCTGCGCTATCACCTCAAGCAATTCCCCATCGAAAGCCTGGCCCAGTGGATGCCCAAGGATTTTGCCTGGCAAGGCCGGCTCAACGCCGACCTGCAACTGGACCTGCCGGCCAGCGGCCCGAATGGCCGGGTGCTGGTGGATGCCAGCGGCGGCACGTTGCGCATTCGGGATAAAGAACAGTGGCTGGACTTCCCCTACCAGACCCTGACGCTCGACAGCCGCCTGACACCCACGCGCATCGATACCGATCTGAATTTCGTCGGCGCCAGGCTCGGCGAACTGATGGTCCAGGCGCGGATCAATCCGTTGCCAGCGAGCAAGCCGCTGAGCGGTTCGTTCCGCCTGAGCGGCCTGGACCTGTCCGTCGCCCGTCCGTTCGTGCCGATGGTGGAAACCCTGACGGGCCACTTGAACGGCAGTGGCACGCTGTCCGGCGGGTTGCTCGCGCCGCAGGTCAACGGCAACCTGGTGCTCAGTGACGGCGAAGTGTCCGGCCCGGAACTGCCGGTCAGCGTCGAAGCCTTGCAACTGCGGGCGATGATCGCCGGTGAAACGGTGCGTCTGGATGGCGATTGGAAAAGTGGCAAGAACGGGCAGGGCCGCCTGACCGGGAACATCGGCTGGGGCGACGCGCTGACCATGGACCTGGCCCTCAAGGGCTCGCAGCTGCCAGTGACCGTCGAGCCCTATGCGGTGCTGGACGTGGCGCCGAACTTGAAGATCACGCTGCAGGGCGAGCGGCTGGCGATTGCCGGCAAAGTCCTGGTGCCGAAGGGCGAGATCACCATTCGCGAACTGCCGCCGTCGACCGTCAAGGTTTCGGACGACACGGTGATCGTCGGCCACCAGACCGAAGAGGGCAAGGCACCGATGGCCATGGCGATGGACATCGACGTGATCGTCGGCCAGGAGAAGCTCGCCTTTTCCGGATTCGGGCTCACCGCCAACGTCCAGGGACAGGTGCACATCGGCGACAACATGGACACGCGCGGCGAGCTCTGGCTCAACGACGGCCGCTATCGGGCCTATGGGCAGCGGTTGACGGTGCGCCGGGCGCGCTTGTTGTTCGCCGGGCCTATCGATCAGCCGTACCTGGACATCGAGGCGATCCGCCAGACCGACGATGTGATTGCCGGCATCCGCTTGAGCGGCAGCGCCGAGCAACCCACCACGCAAATCTTCTCGGAGCCGGCCATGAGCCAGGAGCAGGCGTTGTCCTATCTGGTGCTGGGCCGGCCGCTGAGTACCACCGGCGAGGACAACAACATGGTCGCCCAGGCTGCACTGGGCCTGGGCTTGATGGGCAGTTCCGGCGTGACCACCAGCCTGGCCAACAACCTCGGGATCGAGGATTTCCAACTCGACACTCAGGGCAGCGGCAACGAAACCAGCGTGGTCGCCAGCGGCAACCTGTCGGAAAAACTCAGCCTGCGCTACGGCGTCGGGGTGTTCGAACCGGCCAATACCATCGCCCTGCGCTACAAGCTGAGCAAGAAGGTCTACCTCGAAGCCGCCAGCGGCGTCGCCAGCTCGCTGGATATCTTCTACAAGCGCGATTTCTGACCTTTCCCCAAGTCCCTGTGGGAGCGAGCTTGCTCGCGATAGCGGTATCACATTCAACCTATTCGCAGGCTGACAGACCGCTATCGCGAGCAAGCTCGCTCCCACATGTGTTTTCTCATTTCTGTTGGTTATGCATAGCTAACTAACTATTTGTTTGACATTTGCTGCCTAAGCAGTAACATCTCGACATACATTCACTGCCTAGGCAGCTAACGGTATCCCGATGAAGCATTTCACCCCGGACGAATTCCACAATTGCCATCTTGGCATGCTCCTTGGCCGCGCCGCGGCGCTCAAGGACCGGATCATCGACACCCACATGGAGCCCGTCGGCATCACTGCCGCGCAGTTCAAGGTGTTGATCATCATGGCCCAGCACGGCATCGATACGCCGGTTGAGCTGTGCCGGTACCTGTCGCTGGACAGCGGCTCGATGACCCGCATGCTCGACCGCCTGGAGCAGAAGGGCTTCCTGGTTCGCCAGCGCTCGGCACAGGATCGGCGCCAGGTTCGTCTGGTGCTGACCGACGCCGGCCAGGCCCTCGCCGATCGCCTGCCGTTCATCGGCGCCGACGCCATGAATCAACTGGCGGGCGCCATCAGCCGCGAGGAGCTGCAAACCCTCGAAGACATCCTCAAGAAAATACTGCTCGCCGCCGGTGACCCCATCACCGTCTTGCGATTGGGGGCCAAATGAAACATCAAACCTTGCGTACCCGCCTGAGCCTGGTGCTGTTGGCCATGAGCCTCGCCGGTTGTGCCAGCTATAGCGGCCTGAAGACCGAGGGCGTCAGCCTGGAGGCCAAGAGCCTGCAGGCTGGGCAATCGCTGACCGGGGTCAAACTGTCGCCCGCCGCGTGGCCGAAAAGCGACTGGTGGAAAAGCCTTGGCGATCCGCAGCTCGACGGCTTGATCCGAGAAGCGCTGCGCGACAGCCCGGACATGCAGATCGCCAGCGCCCGGGTGCACCAGGCCAGTGCCGCTGCCTATGCCGCGAATGCCGCGCGCCTGCCGACCCTCGACGCCAGCGGCAGTGTCAGCCGTTCGCGCCTGGCCCGTGACCAGGACCCGCAAGGGCAGGGCGGGGCCTATAGCACGCTGCGTTCGCTGAGCGTGGATTTCAATTACAACTTCGACCTCTGGGGCGGCCAACGTGCCGCCTGGGAAGCGACCCTGGGCCAGGCCCGCGCCGCCGAGATCGATCGCCAGGCCGCGCAACTGACCCTCGCCGCCGACGTGGCCCGGGCCTACAGCGACCTGGGCCAGGCCCACATCATTTATGACCTGGCCAATGAAGACCTCAAGCGCACGCGGCAGATGCTCGACCTGGGCAAGCGCCGTCTCGGTGCCGGGATCGACAGCGAATACCAGTTCCAGCAGACCGAAAGCCTCGAAGCCAGCGCCGATGCGACGCTGATCGACGCGGAAAAGCGCCTGCAAAGCACAAAGATCGCCTTGGCGGTGCTGCTGGGTAAAGGCCCTGACCGGGGCAACGAAATCGCCCGGCCCAACGTGCTGCAGGCCAGCGCGGTGGCACTGCCGTCTAATCTGCCGGCCGAGTTGCTCGGCCGCCGTCCGGACCTGGTCGCGGCGCGGTGGCGGGTCGAGGCGGCGAGCAAGAACATCGAGGCCGGCAAGACTAACTTCTACCCCAACCTCAACCTGAGCGCGGCGGCGGGGGTGCAATCGCTGCTGGGTGACGCGATGTTCGGCGCGCCCAGTCGTTTCTTCAACGTGGCGCCGACCGTGTCGCTGCCGATCTTCGACGGCGGCCGACTGCGGGCGGACCTGGATGCCCGGGACGCCGACTACGACCTGGCGGTGGCGCAATACAACAAGAGCCTGGTCACGGCCCTTGGCGACGTCAGCGACACCATCAACCAGTTGCGCGACATCGGTCGGCAGCTCGGCGCCCAGCAACACGCGGTGGATATCGCCCGCAACTCCTACGACACCGTGGTCCAGCGCTACGGTTCCGGTATCGGCAATTACCTGGACGTGTTGAGCATCGAGCAACAACTGCTCCAGGCCCAGCGCCAACTGGCGACCCTCAATGCCGAGCAGATCGATCTGTCGATCCAACTGATGCAGGCCCTGGGCGGTGGTTTCGATACCCAAACCATCGCTTCGGCCACTCCGGCCGCCACCGCGCCGACTCACTGATTCGAGGTACTTGTCATGGCAACTGCCGAAACTACCCAAGAAACCCAACAGGACAGCGGCAACCCGCGCAAGCGCAAGGTGTTGCTGCTGGCCCTGGCCCTGATCGTCATTCTCGCCGGCGTCGGTGTCTGGGCCTGGCATGAACTGTATGGACGCTGGAGCGAAAGCACCGACGATGCCTACGTGAACGGCAACGTGGTGGAAATCACCCCGCAAGTCACCGGCACCGTGGTGAGCATTGGCGCCGATGACGGTGACCTGGTGCGCGAAGGCCAGGTGCTGGTGCAGTTCGACCCGAACGACGCCGAGGTTGCCTTGCAAAGTGCCCAGGCCAACCTGGCCCATACCGTGCGTCAGGTGCGTGGTTTGTACAGCAATGTCGACGGCATGAAAGCGCAGGTACATGCGCAGGAAGCGGAAGTGCAGAAGGCCCGGGAAAACTACAACCGACGCAAGAACCTGGCGGCCGGCGGGGCGATTTCCCAGGAAGAACTGTCCCACGCCCGGGACGACCTGACCTCGGCGCAGAACGCCCTGGCCAATGCCCGGCAACAACTCATGACGACCAGCGCGCTGGTGGATGACACCGTGGTGTCGAACCATCCCGACGTGCAGGCGGCGGCCGCGCAACTGCGCCAGGCTTACCTGAGCAATGCCCGCAGCACCTTGATTGCGCCGGTGACCGGTTACGTCGCCAAGCGCACCGTTCAGCTCGGGCAACGCGTGCAGCCGGGCACGGCGCTGATGGCGGTGATCCCGTTGGACCAGCTGTGGATCGACGCCAACTTCAAGGAAACCCAGCTGCGTGACATGCGCATCGGCCAGCCGGTGGACATCGAGACCGACCTTTATGGCAGCGACGTGAAGTACAGCGGCACGGTGGACAGCCTGGGCGCCGGCACCGGCAGTGCGTTTGCCTTGCTCCCAGCGCAGAACGCCACCGGTAACTGGATCAAGATTGTCCAGCGGGTGCCGGTGCGCATTCATATCAATGCCGAGGAGCTGGCCAGGCATCCGCTGCG
Source organism: Pseudomonas sp. FP198 (assembly GCF_030687895.1). Taxonomy (NCBI): domain Bacteria; kingdom Pseudomonadati; phylum Pseudomonadota; class Gammaproteobacteria; order Pseudomonadales; family Pseudomonadaceae; genus Pseudomonas; species Pseudomonas sp. FP198. The sequence goes on along the minus strand of NZ_CP117452.1, from coordinate 3,799,268 downwards.
GGTCGGCCTGTCGACCCAGGTCAACGTCAATCTCCACGACCAGAGCGGCCCGGTACTGGCGCAGCAGCCACCGCAAAAAGCCTCGTTCAGCACCCAGGTCTACGACCGCCAGCTGGCCGACGCCGACGCGATGATCACTCGGCTGATTCATGAGAACAGCGCGGCGGCGAGCAAGACCGCGCAGCGTTGAAGGCTGTCGTAGGCAGACCTTGTGCATTATCAGGAAAGGAGCAGGACTTGTGGGAGCGAGCTTGCTCGCGATGGCGGCGGGCCAGCTTGCATCCATGGTGACTGACACAGCGCTTTCGCGAGCAGGCTCGCTCCCACAGGGTTTGTGTCTTGCCCAGACAAATTTCACCACCTCCGATTCAGGATTCTCGCAATGAGCAATAACGCGTCCTTCACGCCGCCCAGCCTGTTGCTCAGCACCATCGGGTTGTCGCTGGCGACGTTCATGCAGGTGCTCGACACGACCATCGCCAACGTCGCCTTGCCGACCATTTCCGGCAACCTGGGCGTCAGTTCGGAGCAGGGCACCTGGGTCATCACCTCGTTTGCGGTGAGCAATGCGATCGCGCTACCGCTGACCGGTTGGCTGAGCCGCCGGTTTGGCGAGGTGAAACTGTTTTTGTGGGCAACGATGCTGTTCGTCCTGGCCTCGTTCCTCTGCGGGGTTTCCACGTCGATGCCCGAGCTGATCGGTTTTCGTGTGGTTCAGGGCCTGGTGGCCGGGCCTCTGTATCCGATGACCCAGACCTTGCTGATTGCCGTGTACCCGCCGGCCAGGCGCGGCATGGCCTTGGCATTGCTGGCGATGGTCACCGTGGTGGCGCCGATCGCCGGGCCGATCCTGGGTGGCTGGATCACCGACAGCTACAGCTGGCCGTGGATTTTCTTCATCAACGTGCCGATCGGGATATTCGCCGTGCTGGTGGTGCGTCAGCAGCTCAAGGCGCGACCGGTGGTCACCAGTCGCCAGCCGATGGATTACGTCGGGTTGATCACCCTGATCATCGGTGTCGGGGCGTTGCAGGTGATCCTCGACAAGGGCAACGACCTGGATTGGTTCGAGTCGAACTTCATCATCGTCGGCGCGCTGATTTCGGTCGTTGCGCTGGCGGTGTTCGTGATCTGGGAAATGACCGACCGCCATCCGGTGGTCAACCTGCGGCTGTTTGCCTATCGCAACTTTCGCATCGGGACGATTGTGCTGGTGGGTGGTTATGCCGGGTTCTTCGGCATCAACCTGATCCTGCCACAGTGGTTGCAGACCCAGATGGGTTATACCGCCACCTGGGCCGGCCTGGCAGTCGCGCCCATCGGGATCCTGCCGGTGTTGATGTCACCTTTCGTTGGTAAATACGCCCACAAGTTCGACCTGCGCCTGCTGGCCGGGCTGGCTTTCCTGGCGATCGGCCTGAGTTGCTTCATGCGCGCCGGGTTTACCAACGAGGTGGATTTCCAGCACATTGCCCTGGTGCAGCTGTTCATGGGCATTGGCGTGGCGCTGTTCTTCATGCCGACCCTGAGCATCCTGATGTCCGACCTGCCACCCCAGCAGATCGCCGATGGCGCGGGGCTGGCGACGTTCCTGCGGACCCTGGGCGGCAGTTTTGCCGCGTCGCTGACCACCTGGATCTGGATCCGCCGCGCCGACCAGCACCATGCCTACCTGAGCGAAAGCATCAGCACCTTCGAACCGGCCACGCGCGAGACGATCAACCAGCTTGGCGGAGCGAGCACGCCGGTGTACGCGCAGCTCGACCAGATCCTCACCAGCCAGGCGTACATGCTCTCCACCGTGGATTATTTCACGCTGCTGGGCTGGGCGTTCATGGGGTTGATCCTGCTGGTGTGGCTGGCGAAACCGCCGTTTGCGGCGAAGGCCGGGCCTGCTTCGGCAGGGCATTGACTGGGTAATGCAATTCCAATGTGGGAGCGAGCTTGCTCGCGATTGCGGACTCATATCCAACATTTTCGTTGGCTGATGCACCGCTATCGCGAGCAAGCTCGCTCCCACAGGGGATTTATATTGGATCGGAGATTGTGTCCGGTGCCGGCAGTTGTGGCGGCGGCGCAAACTCGAACGGCGCCAGCGAAAAGCCCTGCTCATCCATCTGTAACGCCCAGCCCTGCTTGTCCCAATCCCCGAGCACGATGCGCCGGGCGGCGTGTTCGCCCAGTTGCAGCTTGTGGATGGCGGGGCGGTGGGTGTGGCCGTGGACCAAGGTTTTCACGCCATAGTGCTGCATCACGCGCGGGACCTCTTCTGGCGTGACGTCAACGATGTCGTTGGCTTTCATCCTCACCTGCGTGCGGCTTTCACTGCGCAGCTTGCGCGCCAGTTTCTGGCGGCTGCGCAAGGGCAGGTGGCGCAGGATGAACAGCGTGACCGGGTTGCGCAGCCAGCGCCGCAGTTTCATGTAGCCGACGTCCCGCGTGCACAGGCTGTCGCCGTGCATCAGCAGCACCGGCTCGGCATTGAATTGCACGACGGTCGGATCCTTGAGCAGGGTGCAGCCAGCGGCTTTGCAGAAAGCCTGCCCGAGCATGAAGTCGCGGTTGCCGTGCATCAGGAAAATCGCCGTGCCGCTGTCGCTCAATTCGCGCAGGGCCTGGCAGATGGAACGCTGGAACGGCGTCATGGCATCGTCGCCGATCCAGGCTTCGAAGAAGTCGCCCAGAATGTATAACGCTTGCGCCGAGCGGGCGCGTGTGGCGAGTAAATCCAGAAACGCCCGGGTGATGTCCGGGCGCTCCTCTTCCAGATGCAGATCTGAAATCAGCAATATCACTCAATGATCTCGGCTTTCTCGATGATCACGTCTTCTGCCGGGACGTCCTGGTGGCCAGCCTTGGAAGTAGTGGAGACGCCTTTGATCTTGTCGACCACGTCGGTGCCTTCAACTACTTTACCGAATACGGCGTAGCCCCAGCCCTGTACGGTCTTGCCGCTGTGGTTCAGGAAGCTGTTGTCGGCGACGTTGATGAAGAACTGCGCGGAAGCCGAATGCGGCTCCATGGTACGGGCCATGGCAACGGTGTATTTGTCGTTGGAAAGGCCGTTGTCGGCTTCGTTCTGGATGCTCGGGCGCTTGTCTTTCTTTTCTTTCATGCCAGGTTCGAAACCACCGCCCTGGATCATGAAGTTGCCGATGACACGGTGGAAAACGGTGTTTTCGTAGTGGCCGGCCTTGACGTATTCAACGAAGTTGGCAACGGTAATCGGTGCCTTCTCGGCGTTCAGCTCCAGGACGATGTCGCCATGGTTGGTGGTCAGTTTGACTTGGGTCATGATCACTACTCTTTCAAGGAATTCGTGGGTTTCGGGGGCGCAGACGCCCGCAACCGGTCTGGCTGTAATCGGCCAGGCTGGGCAGTTTAGCGCGCCATGCGCGAATTTCGAGGCTGTTTTTCATCTGGCTGTCGAATAAATTCAGTCGTTTGCCGGCCTGGCCTGTCAGGTGCTTGACAGCATCGGCTATGATACGGGCTTTGATTTATCAGGCCGCACCCGGCCGCGCACTTGTATGTTCAAGGATCCTATGAGCAAGCCCACTGTCGACCCTACCTCGAATTCCAAGACCGGCCCGGCCGTGCCGGTCAATTTCCTGCGCCCGATCATCCAGGCGGACCTGGATTCGGGTAAGCACACGCAGATCGTCACCCGTTTTCCGCCGGAGCCCAACGGCTATCTGCACATCGGTCACGCCAAATCCATTTGCGTGAACTTCGGCCTGGCCGAGGAGTTCGGCGGCGTCACGCACCTGCGTTTCGATGACACCAACCCGGCCAAGGAAGACCAGGAATACATCGACGCGATCAAGAGCGACGTCAAGTGGCTGGGCTTCGAATGGGCCGGCGAAGTGCGCTACGCCTCGCAGTATTTCGACCAGTTGCATGACTGGGCGGTGGAACTGATCAAGTCCGGCAACGCCTATGTATGTGACCTGACGCCGGAGCAGGCCAAGGAATATCGCGGCAGCCTGACCGAGCCGGGCAGGAACAGCCCGTTCCGTGACCGCAGCGTGGAAGAGAACCTCGACCTGTTTGCCCGCATGCGCGCCGGTGAGTTCGCGGACGGTGCCCGCGTGCGCTGCGCGCGAAGATCGACATGGCCTCGCCGAACATGAACCTGCGCGACCCGATCATGTACCGCATCCGTCACGCTCATCACCACCAGACCGGCGACAAGTGGTGCATCTACCCGAACTATGACTTCACCCATGGCCAGTCGGACGCCATCGAAGGCATCACGCACTCGATCTGCACCCTGGAATTCGAAAGCCATCGTCCGCTGTACGAGTGGTTCCTCGAGCATCTGCCGGTGCCGGCCAACCCGCGCCAGTATGAATTCAGCCGCCTGAACCTGAACTACACGATCACCAGCAAGCGCAAGCTCAAGCAACTGGTGGACGAGAAGCACGTGAACGGCTGGGATGACCCACGCATGTCGACGCTGTCGGGTTTCCGCCGTCGTGGCTACACGCCGAAGTCGATCCGCAATTTCTGCGAGATGGTCGGCACCAACCGTTCCGACGGCGTGGTCGATTTCGGCATGCTGGAATTCAGCATTCGTGAGGACCTGGACCACAGCGCACCGCGCGCCATGTGCGTGTTGCGTCCGCTGAAAGTCGTCATCACCAATTACCCGGAAGGCCAGGTCGAGAATCTCGAACTGCCGTGCCACCCGAAAGAAGACATGGGCGTGCGCGTCCTGCCGTTTGCCCGGGAAATCTACATCGACCGTGACGACTTCATGGAAGAACCACCAAAGGGCTACAAGCGCCTGGAGCCGGCCGGCGAAGTGCGCTTGCGCGGCAGCTACGTGATCCGTGCCGACGAGGCGATCAAGGACGCCGACGGCAATATCGTCGAGCTGCGTTGCTCGTACGATCCCGACACCCTGGGCAAGAACCCGGAAGGTCGCAAGGTCAAGGGCGTGATCCACTGGGTGCCGGCCGCCGCCAGCGTCGAGTGCGAAGTGCGCCTGTACGATCGCCTGTTCCGTTCGCCGAACCCGGAGAAGGCCGAGGACAGCGCCAGTTTCCTGGACAACATCAACCCTGACTCCCTGCAAGTACTCACCGGTTGTCGTGCCGAGCCTTCGCTGGGCAACGCACAGCCGGAAGACCGTTTCCAGTTCGAGCGCGAAGGCTACTTCTGCGCGGATATCAAGGACTCGAAACCCGGTGCTCCGGTGTTCAACCGTACCGTGACCTTGCGCGACTCCTGGGGTCAGTGATCAAGTCTTAAGGGAAACCCTGTGCTTACGATCTACAACACGCTCACCAAGAGCAAAGAAGTCTTCAAGCCGCTGGATGGCAACAAGGTCCGCATGTACGTCTGCGGCATGACCGTGTACGACTATTGCCACCTCGGCCATGGCCGCAGCATGGTTGCCTTCGACCTGGTGACCCGTTGGTTGCGCTTCAGCGGTTATGACCTGACCTATGTGCGCAACATCACCGACATCGACGACAAGATCATCAATCGGGCCAACGAGAACGGTGAAGCGTTCGATGCGCTGACCGAGCGCATGATCAAGGCGATGCATGAGGACGAGGCGCGCCTCAACATCCAGAAGCCGGACCTGGAACCGCGTGCCACGGACCACATCCCGGGCATGCTGGCGATGATCCAGACCCTGATCGACAAGGGCTACGCCTACGCACCGAGCAACGGCGACGTGTACTACCGCGTCGCCAAGTTCATGGGGTACGGCAAGCTGTCGCGCAAGAAGATCGAAGATTTGCGCATCGGCGCACGCATCGAAGTCGACGAGTCGAAAGAAGACCCGCTGGACTTCGTGCTGTGGAAAGGCGCCAAGCCGGGCGAGCCGAGCTGGGATTCGCCGTGGGGCGCCGGGCGTCCGGGCTGGCACATCGAATGCTCGGTGATGTCGACCTGCTGCCTGGGCGAAACCTTCGACATTCATGGCGGCGGCAGCGACCTGGAGTTCCCGCACCACGAAAACGAAATCGCCCAGAGCGAAGCGGCCACCGGCAAGACCTACGCCAATGCCTGGATGCATTGCGGCATGATCCGCATCAATGGCGAGAAGATGTCCAAGTCCCTGAACAACTTCTTCACCATCCGCGATGTGCTCGACAAGTATCACCCGGAAGTTGTGCGTTACCTGCTGGTGTCCAGCCACTACCGCAGCGCCATCAACTATTCGGAAGACAACCTCAAGGACGCCAAAGGCGCCCTGGAGCGTTTCTACCATGCGTTGAAAGGCCTGCCGTCCGTGCCGCCTGCCGGTGGCGAAGCGTTTGTGGCGCGGTTCACCGAAGTGATGAATGACGACTTCGGCACGCCGGAAGCCTGCGCGGTACTGTTCGAGATGGTGCGTGAGATCAACCGCCTGCGCGAGAGCGATCTCGATGCGGCGGCGGGCCTGGCAGCGCGGCTGAAGGAATTGGCCAGCGTGTTGGGCGTGTTGCAGCTTGAAGCCGACGACTTCCTGCAAGCCGGCGCCGAGGGCCGGGTGAACGCCGCCGAGGTCGAGGCCTTGATCCAGGCGCGCCTGACCGCGCGGGCCAACAAGGACTGGGCCGAATCCGACCGCATCCGCGACCAGCTCACCGCCATGGGCGTGGTGCTCGAAGACGGCAAGGGCGGGACGACCTGGCGATTGGCGGACTGAGTCCTTCCAGCCCTCGCAATACCCCTGTGGGAGCGAGCCTGCTCGCGAAAGCGCAATATCAGCCAACAATGGTTTGACTGGTATAGCGCATTCGCGAGCAGGCTCGCTCCCACAGTTTTTTGTATGCCCACTCTGGAATAGGTCGCTTCGACCTTCGCGCTGACAGCAGTCCCCATGCCGGAACCGGTCACGAACGCCTGCTTCGTCGCCATTAAAACGAAACGTCTGACAGCCATGCTGTGAGACATGCCAGTAGTATCGGTTTTAACGGAACGTCAAAGGCGGGATAGAGCAGGGTGAGGCTCGGTCGGCCTGATCTTTAGCCAGCCACTGCGCTGCTGCAAACGGGCTGGCTGCGGATTGCGGCAGGGGCTCAGGGCGTTTGTGGCTTGTCAGGAGCAGTCAGGCCGGCCTGGATACGCTGATAGATTTCTTCGCGGTGCACCGCAACGTTTTTCGGGGCGTTGATGCCGATCCGGACTTGTTGGCCGCTTACGCCCAGAATGGTGATCGTGATGTCGTCACCAATGTTTATGCTTTCACCGACTTTGCGGGTGAGTATCAGCATGGTGTTCTCCTTGATTGCTTTATAGGGCACCTGATTCAGACAGTGCAGATGTCGGTACTGCTTATAGATTAGTGCTAAGTGTCACAATGTGGGTGCCTCTTTCTGACGTGCAGATGCTGCATTAATTCCCAGGGTGCGACTATACAGAGACGCCGGAGAGGTTTCTCGTGTTTTGAGCTCCGTTTGCGGCGTTTTTGGCGACAGTGAGTGCTAAAATTCCCGCCTCATGTCTTTCGGGGGAATCGTTGTGCGTAAATTGGCTTGGGTAATGGTGGTATTGGCGCTGGCGGGATGTGGTGAAGGACGTGACGTCGAGGCGCCGAAGTCCAAGCCCGTGGCGAGCGCCACGCCGGCCGCCGCTGCCGCCCCGCAGTGGGCCGTCGAGGTTCGAGGCCAGACGCCCCAGGCCGTCAGCGACCTGACCGGATGGCTGATCGAGCACAGCTTCATGTCCACCGTCGTCAGGGAAAACGGCAAGGACCGCGTCCTGGTAGGGCCGTTAAGCTCCAAGGCTGAAGCCGAAGCGAAGCAGGAGCAGATCACCGCTGCCCTGGTCCGTGCGAAGAAACGCAACATCGAGGCCTTGGTGGTGGACTTCCCGCCAGCCCAATAATCGGTCAATACAGAACCTGTGGGAGCGAGCTTGCTCGCGATAGCGGTATATCAGTCGACAAACCTGTTGTCTGTCACTCCGCTATCGCGAGCAAATTCGCTCCCACATTGTTTTCTGCTGTTAACGAATGCCAGGTCAGCCGCAGGCCTTCAGGTCCACCGGGCCGACGAATTCGTTCCCGCGACCCATGACACACGCCACGCTCTGGTTGCGCTGGCGTTCCCAGGCCTGCACCGGATAGGTCTTGTCCCAGGCCTCATACAGGCGCCGGTCCTGTTTGGAGAGGCGCAAACCGTATTGTTTGCTCATGTAGAAATAGGTCCTGGCGATCATCCCTCGAATGGACGGGCGCGGCATGACCTTCTTGGCCTTGAAATCCACCTGGGTCAGGCATGAGCCGTACTGGCCTTTCTGCACCGGCAACCAGCCGAAGCTGAAGTTGCTGCGATCACCATTCACCTCGCCAATGCTCGGCACCAGGTTATGCAGATCCGCCTCGGCCCGTTGATAGACCGGGTCGTAGCGGGTGCACTGCTTGCGCCCGCCCTGTTGCCAGCATTGGCGCTGATGGCCGATCTGCCAGGCCGGGACAATATGCTCCCACTCGATGCGGGCGGCGCGATTGGCGTTCTTGCGCGGTACATAACCGCAGGCCGCCAGGTTCACCCGGTTGCCGGTGTATTTGCACCCGCAGTAGAACTCGGTGGATTGCGGCGCATAGAGTTTCCAGGCGACTTTCTTGGCTTCGTTGAAGGTGCGCGGCGCACCAGCCTGTGTCCCCGTGGCAACGAAGACGAGCAATAAAGCTAAACAGCGAACAATCATCGGGCTCAATCTTCCTTCGGCACAACCCAGAAAACCTGCACACCGCCATCGTCGCGATAAGCGAGGGTGACGTTGTCGTTCTCGTCGATTCCTTCGAGCAGGCGTTCCCACTCGTCGATCGGCTCGTCGGGCAGGCGGAAGATCAGCGCGGCCTTGGCCTTTTGCGCGGTGGGCGAGTTGATGATTTTCGAGACGCGCAGGCCGAGTCGTGTGTAGGAATCTAAAGGGGTAGTTGCAGCGAGAGGCGTTGCCACAGGATTATCCTTATTAAGCTGTACGGGCATACAGTATTTAACCGTAGGCAATTACGCAACTGCTTAAAATTCAAGAAAATCGTCTGACAACACTTTTCCGACTTTGGTGTAGGAGAAATACGTTTTTTTAGCGGGTGTGTAGGCGAAGCGCCACCTTCTCGTAGGAAGCAGGTGGCGAAACAGCCCGGCCGGAAACGGCCGGGCATGAGGTATCAGTATTCCCAGAATATCCGCTGCAATTCTTTGCTGTCCTGAGTCCTGGTCAGGGCGACCATGGCCAGGATGCGCGCCTTCTGCGGATTCAGGTCGTGGGCCACGACCCAGTCGTATTTGTCGTCAGGCTGTTCGGCGTTGCGCAGCACGAAACCGCCGGCGTTGGCGTGGGACGAACGAATGATCTGCACGCCTTCCTTGCGCAAGGCCTGCAACGAAGGCACAACCCGCGACGACACCGAACCGTTGCCGGTACCGGCATGGATGATCGCCTTGGCGCCGGACTGGGCGAGGGCCTTGTAAGCCGTGTCGCTGACGTTGCCGTAGGAAATAAGCGATTTCCACGTCCGGCAGGCTCTTGATGGTCTTGATGTCGAATTCCGAGTCGAGGGTGTGGCGCTTGGCCGGCAGGCGGAACCAGTAGGATTTGCCTTCGACTACCATGCCCAGCGGGCCCCATGGGCTCTTGAAGGCTTCGGTCTTGATGTTGATCATCTTGCTGACATCGCGACCGGACTGGATTTCATCGTTCATGGTCACCAGCACGCCCTTGCCCCGTGCTTCCTTGCTGCTGGCCACGGCCACGGCATTGTAGAGATTGAGCATGCCATCGGCCGACATCGCAGTGCCGGGACGCATCGAGCCGACGACGATGATCGGCTTTTCGGTCTTTTCCACCAGGTTGAGAAAGTACGCGGTTTCTTCCAGCGTGTCGGTGCCATGGGTGATGACAATGCCATCGACGTCATTGCTGTCGGCGAGCTCCGCGACGCGCCGGCCCAGCTGCAGCAGATTGTCGTTGGTGATGCTTTCCGAGGCGATTTGCATGACCTGTTCGCCACGCACATTGGCCAGTCGGCTGAGCTCGGGCACGCCGGCGATCAGTTGTTCGATGCCCACCTTCGCCGCCTGGTAAGTGGCGCTGTTGGCCGAGCTGGCGCCCGCGCCGGCGATGGTGCCGCCGGTGGCGAGGATGACGACGTTGGCGAGCTTTTGCTCAGTTTGGGTTTCTTTTGCCTGGAGTGCGCCGGGCAGCAGGAGCAGAAGGGCCAAGGCGCCCGGAACAAGAGTCTTGAAAGCAGATGTCATTATTTTTCTCTCTAGTCATGAGGATTCATCTAGATGTTCCGGCAGACCTGAATGCCGGGAACACAGCTGGAGGAGCATGATCCGTACCAGCCCGGTCGGTGCCGCCGATCAGGGCCTAAGGCGTTGATATCCATAACGATGTGCATTGAGTGAGGGGGCCGGGCAAGCAGTCCGGGGACGGGTTTCCGAATGTCGCGAGTGTTTACTGTTCGGTTACCCGAAAGGGAAAGGGCTGAAAGAAAGGTCTGAAGCGCTAAAGAAAAAGCTCTGACGGACGATGCCTTTGTAGGAATTCATTCACGGAGCGAGACATGTCCTTTTCCATCGGCTTTCCCAATGCCGCGACCATCACCATCGGTGGTAGATCCATCTCCACGCTGAATGCCCTGAGGGAGGCGAGCGCCGACGCGGCTGACGAGGCGCTTGGCGAAACGCAGGAAACCGGCCCGGTCCGTGCGAACCTGGCAACCGAAGCCGAGGGCAAGACCGAGAAAAGTGGCAGTACGCAAAGTATCGCTATGCAAGTGCTGCTCAAGCGAATGCAGGAACTCCAGCAGCAATTGCGGGAGCAGCAGCAACAACTTGCCGCTGCACAGACGCGTGCGTACTCAACGCCCGAGGCCAAGACGACCGCTGTCATGGCTATCCAAGGGCAGATCGCCGATACCACCGGCGCGCTGCAACAGGTCACCGGCAACCTGATCAAGGAGCTGGCCAAGGATTCGGGTTCGGGGGCGCTGGTGAATACCACCGCATGACGTTTTCAACGTTGCGGAGGAAACCGCAACGTTGACAAAACCCTGATGCTTTACCATAGTTCATTCCACGCAAACGTTTGCGCGGCTGTCGTGCGACGATTTTGCTCACAATAATCATAAAATCGGAGTGAACCCATGAAGCTGCCATTCGCTGGACGCCTTCTCGCCGTCGCCATGCTCGCGGCCGCATCCGCAGCACTGCCATTCTCCTCGGCGCTCGCCCAGACCACCGAAAAACCCAAGGTCGCCCTGGTCATGAAATCCCTGGCCAACGAATTCTTCCTGACCATGGAAGATGGCGCCAAGGCTTATCAGAAGGAACACTCCGCCGAGTTCGACCTGATCTCCAACGGGATCAAGGATGAAACCGACACCGCCAACCAGATTCGCATCGTCGAGCAGATGATCGTGTCCAAGGTCGATGCGCTGATTATCGCGCCGGCTGATTCCAAGGCCATGGTGCCGGTGATCAAGAAAGCCGTGGATGCCGGCATCACCGTGATCAACATCGATAACCAGCTCGATCCGGCCGTGGTCAAGAGCAAGAACATCAACGTGCCGTTCGTAGGCCCGGACAACCGCAAGGGCGCCCGCCTGGTGGGTGAGTACCTGGCCAAGCAGCTCAAGGCCGGTGACGAGGTCGGCATCATCGAAGGCGTGTCGACCACCACCAACGCCCAGGCGCGCACCGCAGGCTTCAAGGATGCGATGGAAGCGGCGCAGATCAAGGTCGTCTCCCTGCAATCCGGTGACTGGGAAATCAACAAGGGCAACCAGGTTGCCGCGTCGATGCTCAGCGAATACCCGAACATCAAAGCATTGCTGGCCGGCAACGACAGCATGGCGGTCGGTGCGGTCTCGGCCGTTCGTGCCGCTGGCAAGGCGGGCAAGGTGCAAGTGGTCGGCTACGACAACATCAACGCCATCAAACCGATGCTCCAGGACGGTCGCGTCCTGGCGACAGCCGACCAGTTCGCTGCCAGGCAGGCGGTGTTCGGCATCGCAACCGCGCTGAAGATGCTCAAGGGCGAAAAAGTCGACAGCGGCACCAACGGCGTCATTGAAACTCCGGTCGAGCTGGTGACCAAGCCGTAACCCTGGCGACACAACGGCGCTCGCCCGTCCGGGCGGGCGCATTGGAGAGTTTGTTATGTCCGTTCGTGATCCGAACGCTGTCCTTTGCGTCAGCGGTATCGGCAAGACCTATGCGCAGCCGGTACTGAGCGATATCACCCTGACGTTGATGCGCGGTGAAGTGCTGGCGCTGACCGGCGAAAATGGCGCCGGCAAAAGTACCTTGTCCAAGATCATCGGCGGGCTGGTCACGCCGACGACCGGGCAGATGCAATTCCAGGGGCAGGATTACCGTCCCGGCAGCCGGACCCAGGCTGAATCGTTGGGCGTGCGCATGGTGATGCAGGAGCTCAACCTGCTGCCGACCCTTTCCGTGGCTGAAAACCTGTTCCTCGACAACCTGCCCAGCCACGCTGGCTGGATCAGCCGCAAGCAATTGCGCAAGGCGGCAGTCGAGGCCATGGCCCAGGTGGGGCTGGATGCCATCGATCCGGACACGTTGGTCGGTGAGCTGGGGATCGGTCACCAACAGATGGTCGAGATCGCTCGCAACCTGATCGGCGATTGCCATGTGCTGATCCTCGACGAACCGACCGCCATGCTGACGGCCCGTGAAGTCGAGATGCTGTTCGAACAGATCACCCGTCTGCAAGCCCGCGGCGTGTCGATCATCTACATTTCCCATCGCCTCGAAGAACTGGCGCGGGTGGCCCAGCGCATTGCGGTCCTGCGCGACGGCAACCTGGTCTGCGTCGAGCCGATGGCCAACTACAACAGCGAGCAACTGGTGACGCTGATGGTCGGTCGCGAGCTGGGCGAGCACATCGACCTGGGCCCGCGCCAGATCGGCGCACCGGCACTGACGGTCAAGGGCCTGAGCCGTTCCGACAAGGTTCGCGATGTGTCCTTTGAAGTTCGCAGTGGCGAAATCTTCGGTATTTCCGGCCTGATCGGGGCAGGGCGCACCGAGCTGCTGCGGCTGATCTTCGGCGCCGATGCGGCCGACAGCGGCACGGTGGCGCTGGGTTCACCGGCGCAGGTGGTGAGCATTCGCTCGCCGGCCGACGCGGTAGCTCATGGCATCGCCTTGATTACCGAGGATCGCAAGGGCGAAGGCTTGCTGCTGACCCAATCCATCGCGGCCAATATTGCCTTGGGCAACATGCCGGAGATTTCCAGTGGCGGTTTCGTCAACGGCAGCGAGGAACTCTCGCTGGCGCAGCGGCAGATCGATGCCATGCGCATCCGCAGCTCCAGCCCGACGCAGCTGGTGTCGGAGCTGTCCGGCGGCAACCAGCAGAAGGTCGTGATCGGCCGCTGGCTCGAACGCGATTGCTCGGTATTGCTGTTCGACGAGCCGACCCGGGGCATCGACGTCGGCGCCAAATTCGACATTTATGCGCTGCTCGGTGAGTTGACTCGCCAGGGCAAGGCGCTGGTCGTGGTGTCCAGTGACCTGCGGGAACTGATGCTGATCTGCGACCGGATCGGCGTGCTGTCCGCCGGGCGCCTGATCGACACCTTCGAGCGCGACAGCTGGACCCAGGATGACTTGCTTGCCGCCGCGTTCGCCGGCTACCAGAAACGTGATGCGTTGCTCAACGAAGCAGCGCCTAGGGAACTCTCATGAAAACCGCTCCTGCCGTCGGCAAATCGAATGGCAACTTTTATGGCCTTGGCACCTACCTGGGCCTGGCCGGCGCCTTGCTGGCCATGGTCGCGCTGTTCTCGGTCCTGAGCAGCCATTTCCTTTCCTACGATACCTTCAGCACCCTTGCCAACCAGATTCCGGATTTGATGGTACTGGCGGTCGGCATGACGTTCATCCTGATCATCGGCGGCATCGATCTGTCGGTGGGCTCGGTGCTGGCGCTGGCGGCCTCGACGGTCAGCGTGGCGGTGCTCGGCTGGGGCTGGAGCGTCTGGCCGTCGGCCTTGCTCGGCATGGCCGTGGCGGCGCTGGCCGGGACGGTGACCGGATCGATTACCGTGGCGTGGCGCATCCCGTCGTTCATCGTCTCGCTGGGCGTGCTGGAAATGGCCCGTGGCCTGGCGTACCAGATGACCGGCTCGCGGACCGCCTATATCGGCGACTCCTTCGCCTGGCTGTCCAACCCGATCGCCTTCGGCATTTCCCCTTCGTTCATCATTGCCTTGCTGGTGATTTTCATTGCCCAGGCCGTGCTGACCCGTACCGTGTTCGGTCGCTACCTGATCGGCATCGGCACCAACGAAGAGGCCGTGCGTCTGGCCGGAATCAATCCCAAACCCTACAAGATCCTGGTATTCAGCCTGATGGGGCTGCTGGCCGGTGTCGCCGCGCTGTTTCAGATCTCGCGCCTGGAGGCAGCGGACCCCAACGCCGGTTCAGGGCTTGAGCTGCAAGTCATCGCCGCGGTGGTCATCGGCGGTACGAGCCTGATGGGCGGACGTGGCTCGGTCATCAGTACCTTCTTCGGTGTGTTGATCATTTCGGTGCTGGCGGCGGGCCTGGCCCAGATCGGCGCGACCGAGCCGACCAAAAGGATCATTACCGGCGCGGTGATCGTGGTGGCGGTGGTGCTCGATACGTACCGCAGCCAGCGCGCCAGTCGGCGGGCTTGAGGCATGGCAACGATCAAGGATGTGGCGGCGCTCGCGGGGATCTCCTATACGACGGTGTCTCACGTCGTGAACAAGACGCGGCCAGTCAGTGACGAAGTGCGGCGCAAAGTCGAGGCGGCCATCGAGCGCTTGGACTACGTGCCCAGCGCGGTGGCGCGTTCACTCAAGGCCAAGACCACGGCGACCATCGGCCTGCTGGTGCCCAACAGCCTCAACCCGTACTTCGCCGAACTGGCTCGCGGGATCGAGGATTACTGCGAGCGCAATGGCTACTGCGTGATCCTGTGCAATTCCGACGACAACCCGGACAAGCAGCGCAGTTACCTGCGGGTGCTGCTGGAAAAACGCATCGACGGCCTGATCGTGGCGTCGGCCGGCGGCGATGTCGGCCTGGCCGAGGGCTTGGCCAACGTGCGCACGCCCATGGTGATCGTCGACCGCGGGCTCGATGGGGTGGACGCCGACCTGGTGCGTATCGACCACGAATATGGCGCGTACCTGGCGACCCGGCACCTGCTGGAGCTGGGGCACCGCGACATTGCCTTTATCGGTGGGCCGGCGGACACCAGTGTGGCGCAGATGCGCCTGGCGGGTTACTGCCGTGCGCTGAAAGAGGCGGGGATCGAGTTGCCCGTCGAGCGCATGCTCGAAAGCGATTTCACCAGTACCGGCGGCTACCGCGCAGCGGCTCAACTGCTAGAGCAGCAGCCGCCCAGCGCGATCTTCGCCGCCAACGATATGATCGGCATCGGTGCGCTGCGCGCCGCCGCTGAACGCAACGTGCGGGTGCCCGGCGAGCTGTCGATCATCGGCTTCGATGACATCCAGATGAGCCGCTACGTCTACCCGGCGCTGACCACGGTGGGGCAATCGATCCTGCAACTCGGCGAGATGGCGGCCGAAGTGCTGCTACGCCGGATCGCCACGCCGACGCTTGCCACCGACCAGCGGATCGTGACGCCGAGCATTGTCTTGCGAGAATCGACTGCACCGCTGTCCGGTACATTCGCCCAATACCGCTGAACCGAATTGACGAGTAATGATGTATGCCAGCAAAAGTAGTGGTAATAGGCAGCCTGAACATGGACCTGGTGACGCGTGCGCCACGTCTGCCTCGTGGCGGTGAAACGCTGATCGGGGAATCGTTTTCCACCATCCCCGGCGGCAAGGGCGCCAACCAGGCGGTGGCTGCCGCGCGCCTCGGGGCGCAAGTGTCCATGGTCGGTTGCGTGGGCGGTGATGCCTACGGTCAGCAATTGCGCGGTGCGCTGGTGGCCGAAGGCATTGATTGCCAGGCCGTCAGTGTCGTCGAGGGTTCCAGCGGCGTGGCGCTGATCGTGGTCGATGACAACAGCCAGAATGCAATCGTGATCGTCGCCGGCGCCAACGGTGAGCTGACGCCGGCCGTGCTCGACAGTTTCGACGCGGTGCTGCAAAGCGCCGAGGTCATCATCTGCCAGCTCGAAGTGCCGGACGCCACCGTCGGCCATGCACTCAAGCGTGGTCGTGAACTCGGCAAGACCGTCATCCTCAATCCGGCGCCCGCTTCTCGGGCATTGCCGGCCGACTGGTATGCCTGCGTCGATTACCTGATTCCCAACGAAAGTGAAGCGGCGATCCTCAGCGGCCTGGCCGTGGATTCCCTGGAAAACGCCGAAGCCGCCGCGACCCAGTTGATCGCCGCCGGTGCCGGCAAGGTGATCGTGACCCTGGGGGCCCAAGGGCTGATGTTCGCCAACGGTTCGAGCTTCGAGCATTTCCCGGCGCCGCGGGTCAAGGCGGTGGACACCACGGCGGCGGGTGACACGTTTGTCGGCGGGTTTGCCGCAGCCCTGGCCAGCGGCAAGAATGAGGTCGAGGCTATTCGTTTCGGCCAGGTCGCCGCTGCACTGTCGGTCACCCGCGCGGGCGCTCAGCCTTCCATTCCAACCCTGCAGGAAGTACAGGCGTTCGAAGCATGAAAAAAACTCCTCTGTTGAACATCGCCCTGTCGCGATTGATCGCCTCCCTCGGTCATGGCGACAAGGTGGTCATCGGTGACGCCGGCCTGCCGGTGCCGCCCCACGTCGAGTTGATCGACCTGGCGCTGACCCATGGGGTTCCGGATTTCGTCAGTACCTTGAAAGTGGTGCTCAGCGAAATGCAGGTCGAGCGCCATGTGCTGGCTCAGGAAAATCCTCGATAAACAACCGTCGGCCCTGGCCACGTTGCAAGCGCTGCATGCCGAAGGCGCGCTGGGCACGCGAGAGCTGGTCAGCCACGAGCAATTCAAGACGCTCAGCCGCGAGGCGAGGGCGATCATTCGCACAGGAGAATGTTCTCCATACTGCAACGTGGTGCTGATCGCCGCCGGCGTCACGTTCTAGGTTTTCCCACCAGCACAAGGAGTGCGCCATGCACCGCTATGCTCAGAAAATGCATCAACTGTTGCGGAGTCTGCTGCTTTTGTCATTGCTCACGGCTACAAGCGCCCAGGCGGCGGAAAAAATCGATCTGATCATCGACACCGATCCGGGCGCCGATGACGTGGTTGCGTTGTTGTTCGCCCTGGCATCCCCCGAAGAGCTGCATATTCGGGCGTTGACCACCGTCGCCGGCAACGTGCGCCTGGACAAGACATCCCGCAACGCGCGCCTGGCTCGCGAGTGGGCTGGGCGTGAAGAGGTTCCGGTGTACGCCGGTGCCCCGAAGCCATTGATGCGCACGCCGATCTACGCCGAAAACATCCATGGCAAGGAAGGTTTGTCCGGTGTCGAGGTGCATGAGCCGAAGAAAGGACTGGCCGAGGGCAATGCCGTCAACTACCTGATCGACACGCTCAAGGCCGCCAAGCCACACAGCATCACCATTGCGATGCTGGGCCCGCAGACGAACCTGGCCCTGGCGCTCGTCCAGGAGCCCGACATCGTCCAGGGCATCAAGGAAGTGGTGATCATGGGCGGCGCGCATTTCAACGGCGGCAATATCACGCCGGTGGCGGAGTTCAACCTTTACGCCGATCCCCAGGCGGCAGAGATAGTCGCCAAAAGCGGGCTGAAGCTGACGTATCTGCCACTGGACGTGACCCACAAGATCCTCACCAGCGAGGCACGCCTCAAGCAGATCGCCGCGCTGAACAACAACGCCAGCAAGCTGGTCGGCAATATTCTCAATGAGTACGTCAAGGGCGATATGGAGCACTACGGCATGACCGGCGGGCCGGTGCATGATGCGACCGTGATCGCCTATCTGCTCAAGCCGCGGTTGTTTACCGGGCGTTCGGTCAATCTGGTGGTGGACAGTCGTGAAGGCCCGACGTTCGGGCAGACGGTCGTCGATTGGTACGACGGCCTCAAGGCGCCCAAGAATGCCTTCTGGGTGAAGGACGGCGATGCCCAGGGGTTCTTCGACCTGTTGACCGAGCGGCTGGCCCGCCTCAAGTAGGCTCTCTCGCAACGACCCCGCAGGCGCCGGCCTGCGGTGGTCTAGTCAACCGTCTCGATAATGCTCGGGTAGCGTTCGAACGCCTGCTGGATGAAGTTCTGAGCGCCTTGCGTCCCGAGCTCTTTCACCAACAACTCGATGCCGATGATTGCCAGTTCCTCAGGGCTGCCCGGGCTGTATGAGCTGTGGCCCTGGGCCCATTTGGCATTGATGGTGGCTTCGATGCTGACGGTGCTCATGGTCGGGCTCGCAGGTTGGGAGATCAGTAGGCTGAGTTAAGCATTTTTGCTTCGGGTTTGGCAGTGCGACTTAGGCATCAGAAGTGCGGTATGCGACACTTGGCTTTTGATTTTTTCGAGGAGCCCTGGCATGCAGATCGACCTGAAGAAACCAGATGGACTTACCCTCGACTCGGTTCGCCAATTGCTGGCTTCTGCCAGTGATGACGAGCATACCCAACTGCGAGTGACCAAGGACGGCATCGCCTATCTGTCCTCGGGCATTGTGGGTGGTGCTGAAATCGATGGCCTGCGGTTCCGGCTCGAGACATGGGCGAAAGGGTCAGGCTACGTTGGCCGGGTCGCGGCCAGTGACGAGGTCTGGGTCATGCAGATCTATAACGCGCTGAAGGACAACTGGCCGAACCCAGCCTTCGATTACATCGATATCTATTGAGCACCGTTCATATTCAGTCACGATTCAGCTCTGGACTGGCGGTCGTGCTCGGGCAAACTGCCGGTTTTTCCAGTGAGGGCGCAATGATAGCGCCGGTGTTGAAACCAAGCGTCATCCCGGCTGTCGCACGCTCACTACTATCCATCGAAAAAAGGAGGCTTCATGCCTTGGAAGCTCGTGTCATTGAATATTCTGTTGGCCGCCACGTTCTTGAGCGGATGCAGTAGCACGTCGGAGTCGACGCCTGATCCTGTGGCAGCCGAGGCCGGCCATACCCGCTGCGATGCCAAGGCCGCCGAGTTTGCCGTCGGCAAGCAGGCTTCGCCGCAATTGCTGGAGCAAGCGCGCACTCGATCCGGCGCGCAGAATGCCCGGATTCTCAAACCCAACGACATGATCACGCTTGAGTACCGCTCCGATCGCCTCAACCTCAACACCGATGCCAAGCTGGTGGTCAATCGGGTGAACTGCGGCTGACGGGCGGTTTCCAGCAGCCCATAAAAAACCCCGTCACATGGACGGGGTTTTTTTAGCGCGCCGGGAAATTACTCTGGGCGAACTTGTGCAGCTTGCATACCCTTTTGGCCTTTCTCAGCCACGAAGGAAACGGTCTGGCCTTCTTTCAGGCTTTTGAAACCGTCGCTTTCGATAGCTTTGAAGTGTACGAACAGGTCGTCACCGCCACCTTGAGGAGTGATGAAGCCGAAGCCTTTTTCATCGTTGAACCATTTAACGGTGCCGGTTTGGCGATTAGACATGGTGTATCTCCAAGAAACATATATTTTCAGTGTACTGTGCTGCTCAGGCCAACTGGGCACACCCGGGTATCATAGTCGAAATGTTCGATTTGGGAGCCCCCCGGACGAGCTGTTTGCCAATCAGTCGTGTTTCCTTTACCCCCTGAACCGGCTGGAAGGCCCGGTTTCAAAGGCTTTCAGCCGAACGTAAAGACGATAAAAAAAGCTGTAAAACCTGAATAAATCCTGAAAAAAGCCGCTTATCCAAGCCTTTTCAGCTGTTCCGAGCCGTCTCTGGGGGCTCGATCACTCATTTTTTCGCGGGTGGATTGGCCTTGCATTTGGCGATCTGACCGAGCGCTTTCTGCTGCAGTTCAGGGGTGGCCTTATTGTCCATCAGCGCCTGGATATCGCTCGCCGGGTAGGATTTGATCGCGTCCGCGCCACAGGCGCAGTGGGCCTTGGCCGCCGCTGCGCCAATCTGCGGGGTCGCCGCTTGAGTGCACTGCGCCATGTATTTCTCACGCTCGCCCTTGGGCCATTCGGCGTGGGCACTCAGCGGAAGCAGCAGGGCGAGGGGGGCGACTACTGCCAATAGGGTGTTCAGACGCATGCGGGGATGCTCCTTTTCTGGGTCGATGTCTTGTTATCTGAGGCGTAGCAGACGCTTCGGTTCAGCACTCTGGCATAAAAATCGTCAGTTTACGCCGGCTTCGATCCAGGCGCGGCGATGACCATTCATCTGTGCTAGGATGCCGGGCTCGGGTATTTCTCAGGCTCCGGAGGCAACAGGCCCCGGCGGCGGTAAATGTTCGATCAACCCTGATTTGAATCCCAGTCACTCTGGTTCGGTTTCCCGGTTGGCCGCAAGGCTCCTGCCGCTGTAAGGCAGGCGTTCTTCATTGAACGGCCTGGACTGGATCTTGTACTGGCTCATCCCAACCCACGTGACCTTTGGTAGGGGTCACCACTAGGAGAGGAGGCGCCATGCCAACTATTACTCTTCCCGACGGCAGTCAACGTTCATTCGACCACCCGGTTTCCGTAGCCGAGGTCGCCGCATCCATCGGCGCGGGCCTGGCCAAGGCCACCCTGGCCGGCAAGGTCAACGGCAAGCTGGTCGACGCCAGCGATGTCATCGACAGCGATGCCACGCTGCAAATCATCACGCCCAAGGACGAAGAGGGGCTGGAGATCATTCGCCACTCTTGCGCGCACCTGGTTGGCCATGCGGTCAAGCAGCTGTATCCGAGCGCGAAAATGGTCATCGGTCCGGTCATCGACGAAGGCTTTTATTACGACATCGCCTTCGAGCGTCCTTTTACCCCGGACGACATGGCCGCCATCGAACAGCGCATGCAGCAGCTGATCGAGAAAGACTACGACGTCATCAAGAAGGTCACCCCGCGCGCCGAAGTCATTGAGGTCTTCAAGGCCCGTGGCGAGGACTACAAGCTGCGTCTGGTGGAAGACATGCCGGACGAACAGGCCATGGGCCTGTACTACCACGAAGAATACGTCGACATGTGCCGCGGCCCGCACGTGCCGAACACCCGTTTCCTGAAGTCCTTCAAGCTGACCAAGCTGTCCGGCGCCTACTGGCGTGGCGATGCGAAGAACGAACAGTTGCAGCGCGTCTACGGCACCGCCTGGGCCGACAAGAAGCAACTGGCGGCCTACATCCAGCGTATCGAAGAGGCTGAAAAGCGCGACCACCGCAAGATCGGCAAGCGCCTCGGCCTGTTCCATACCCAGGAAGAATCCCCGGGCATGGTGTTCTGGCACCCGAATGGCTGGACGCTGTATCAGGTGCTCGAGCAATACATGCGCCAGGTCCAGCGCGAAAACGGCTACCTGGAGATCAAGACGCCGCAAGTGGTTGACCGCAGCCTGTGGGAGAAATCCGGGCACTGGGCCAACTACGCCGACAACATGTTCACCACCCAGTCGGAAAACCGCGACTACGCCATCAAGCCGATGAACTGCCCGTGCCACGTGCAGGTGTTCAACCAGGGCCTGAAAAGCTACCGTGAGTTGCCGATGCGCCTGGCCGAGTTCGGTGCCTGCCACCGCAACGAGCCATCGGGTGCGCTGCACGGCATCATGCGCGTGCGGGCCTTTACCCAGGACGACGCCCACATTTTCTGCACCGAAGAGCAGATGCAGGCCGAATCCGCCGCGTTCATCAAGCTGACCATGGACGTCTACCGGGACTTCGGCTTCACCGAAGTCGAGATGAAGCTGTCCACTCGTCCGGAAAAACGCGTCGGCTCCGACGAACTGTGGGATCGCGCCGAAGCAGCCCTGGCCGCTGCGCTCGACAGCGCGGGCCTTGCGTACGATCTGCAGCCGGGCGAGGGCGCTTTCTACGGTCCGAAGATCGAATTCTCGCTGAAAGATTGCCTTGGTCGCGTCTGGCAGTGTGGTACCCTGCAGCTCGATTTTAACCTGCCGATCCGTCTGGGCGCTGAATATGTGTCCGAAGACAACAGCCGCAAGCACCCGGTCATGCTTCACCGCGCGATCCTCGGTTCCTTCGAGCGTTTCGTCGGTATCCTGATCGAACACTACGAGGGTGCGTTCCCCGCGTGGCTGGCGCCGACCCAGGCAGTGATCATGAATATCACTGATAAACAGGCAGATTTTGCCGCTGAAGTCGAAAAAACTCTCAACCAAAGCGGATTTCGTGCCAAGTCCGACTTGAGAAATGAAAAGATCGGCTTTAAAATCCGCGAGCATACTTTGCTCAAGGTTCCCTTTCTCTTGGTTATTGGAGATCGGGAGGTCGAGATGCAGACTGTCGCTGTGCGTACTCGTGAAGGTGCTGACCTGGGCTCGATGCCCGTCGCCGAATTCGCTGAGTTTCTCGCGCAAGCGGTTTCCCGGCGTGGTCGCCCAGATTCGGAGTAATTATTATTAAGCGTGAAATGAGACAAGATAAACGAGCTGCACCGAAAGCCCCGATCAACGAGAATATCTCGGCACGCGAGGTTCGGTTAATTGGCGCTGATGGCGAGCAGATTGGCATCGTCTCGATTGATGAAGCGCTTCGTATTGCTGAAGAAGCCAAGCTTGATCTGGTGGAAATTTCCGCGGACGCAGTCCCACCCGTTTGCCGGGTGATGGACTACGGCAAGTCGATCTTCGAAAAGAAGAAGCAGATTGCCGCGGCGAAGAAAAACCAGAAGCAGATTCAGGTAAAAGAAATCAAGTTTCGTCCAGGGACGGAGGAAGGGGATTACCAGGTAAAACTGCGCAACCTGGTACGTTTCCTGAGTGACGGGGACAGGGCCAAGGTATCCTTGCGATTCCGCGGCCGTGAGATGGCCCACCAGGAGCTGGGGATGGAACTCCTCAAGCGGGTTGAACAAGACCTGCTCGAGTACGGTTCGGTCGAACAGCATCCTAAGATGGAAGGACGCCAGCTGATCATGGTCATCGCCCCGAAAAAGAAGAAGTAATCAACAGGGCACGGCAGGCCTTGCGATTATGTTTATCAACTGAATGCGGAGTATCCGAACATGCCAAAGATGAAGACTAAAAGTGGTGCTGCTAAGCGGTTTCTGAAAACTGCTAACGGTATCAAGCACAAGCACGCTTTCAAGAGCCACATCCTGACCAAAATGTCGACCAAGCGTAAGCGTCAACTGCGCGGTAGCAGCTTGCTGCATCCGTCTGACGTGGCAAAAGTCGAGCGCATGCTGCGCCTTCGTTAATTTTTGGATCAAGAATAGAGGAAGTAACTCATGGCTCGTGTAAAGCGTGGCGTCATTGCCCGTAAGCGTCACAAAAAAATTCTGAAACTTGCTAAAGGCTACTACGGCGCGCGTTCCCGCGTATTCCGTGTTGCCAAGCAAGCGGTAATCAAGGCAGGCCAATACGCCTACCGTGACCGTCGTCAGAAAAAACGTCAGTTCCGCGCTCTGTGGATCGCTCGTATCAATGCTGGTGCTCGTGTTAACGGTCTGTCCTACAGCCGTTTCATCGCTGGCCTGAAAAAAGCGTCCATCGAGATCGACCGCAAGGTTCTGGCTGATCTGGCAGTGAACGAAAAAGCGGCGTTTGCTGCGATTGTCGAGAAAGCTAAAGCCACCTTGGCTTAAGTACCCCCGGCAGTCACCGGGGCTCACCTCTGTGGGCCCTGGTGTCAAACGTCTTAAATAGGGGAAGAGCCTTAAAGCTCTTCCCCTATTTTGTATCTGGAGTCTGTACATGGAAAACCTGGACGCGCTGGTCGCTCAAGCACTAGAGGCTGTGCAAAGCGCTGAAGATATCAATGCCCTGGAGCAAATCCGGGTTCACTACCTCGGCAAGAAAGGCGAGTTGACTCAGGTGATGAAGACCCTGGGGAACCTGCCGGCTGAAGAGCGTCCGCAGGTCGGTGCGCTGATCAACGTCGCCAAGGAGCGTGTTACAGAGGTCCTCAATGCGCGCAAGGCGTTGTTCGAGGAGGCGGATCTGGCTGCCAAGCTCGCTGCCGAGTCCATCGACGTGACCCTGCCTGGCCGTGGCCAGACTTCCGGTGGCCTGCATCCGGTGACCCGCACCCTGGAGCGCATCGAGCAGTTCTTCACCCATATCGGCTACGGCATCGCCGAAGGCCCTGAGGTCGAAGACGACTACCACAACTTCGAGGCGCTCAACATCCCAGGCCATCACCCGGCCCGGTCGATGCATGACACCTTCTATTTCAATGCGAACATGTTGTTGCGCACCCATACCTCGCCGGTACAGGTCCGCACCATGGAATCGCAGCAGCCGCCGATCCGCATCGTCTGCCCAGGCCGTGTGTACCGCAGCGACTCCGATATCACCCACTCGCCGATGTTCCACCAGGTCGAAGGCCTGCTGGTGGATCGCGACATCAATTTCGCCGACCTGAAAGGCACTATCGAAGAGTTCCTGCGGGTGTTCTTCGAAAAAGAACTGGCCGTGCGTTTCCGCCCCTCGTATTTTCCGTTCACCGAGCCATCGGCGGAAGTCGACATGGAATGCGTGATGTGCAGCGGCAAAGGCTGCCGCGTCTGCAAACAGACCGGCTGGCTGGAAGTCATGGGCTGCGGCATGGTTCATCCGAACGTGCTGCGCATGTCCGGGATCGATCCGGAAGAGTTCTCCGGCTTTGCCTTCGGCATGGGCGCCGAGCGCCTGGCCATGCTGCGTTACGGTGTGAATGACTTGCGCCTGTTCTTCGACAACGACTTGCGATTCCTTGCGCAATTTCGCTAGGTCGCAGTCGGTAACGAATTTATTAAGGGGAGCAGGATGAAATTCAGTGAACAATGGCTGCGCGGCTGGGTAAGCCCGCAGGTAAGCCGGGACGAGCTGGTTGCTCGCCTGTCGATGGCCGGCCTTGAGGTCGATAGCGTGACCCCGGCCGCCGGTGAGTTCAGCGGTGTGGTCGTGGGCGAGGTGCTGAGCACCGAGCAGCACCCGGACGCTGACAAGCTGCGGGTTTGCCAGGTCAACAATGGCACGGAGACTTTCCAGGTCGTCTGCGGCGCGCCCAACGTGCGCCCGGGCCTGAAGATCCCGTTCGCCATGATCGGCGCCGAACTGCCGGGCGACTTCAAGATCAAGAAAGCCAAGCTGCGCGGCGTCGAATCCAACGGCATGTTGTGCTCCCAGGCCGAACTGCAGATCGGCGAAGGCAATGACGGCCTGATGGAACTGCCGGCCGACGCACCGGTTGGCCAGGACATTCGTGAATACCTGGGCCTGGACGATGCAAGCATCGAAGTCGACCTGACGCCGAACCGTGGCGACTGCCTGTCCCTTGCTGGTCTGGCGCGCGAAGTGGGCGCCTTGTATGACGCTCCGGTAACCCGCCCTGCGGTCGCGGTCGTTCCGGCGGTGCATGATGAAGTGCGCCCGGTTGAAGTTCTCGCGCCGGCCGCATGCCCGCGTTACCTGGGGCGTGTGATCCGCAACGTCGACCTGTCGAAGCCGACCCCGCTGTGGATGGTCGAGCGCCTGCGGCGCGCCGACGTGCGCAGCATCGACGCGGCCGTCGATATCACCAACTATGTGATGCTCGAACTGGGCCAGCCGCTGCACGCGTTCGACCTGGCTGAAATCAACGGCGGCATCCGCGTGCGCATGGCCGACGAAGGCGAGAAGCTGGTACTGCTCGACGGCCAGGAAGTGACCCTGCGCAGCGACACACTGGTGATTGCCGACCACACCCGCGCCCTGGCGATTGCCGGCGTGATGGGCGGCGAGCACAGTGGCGTCTCCAAGACGACCCGTGATGTGTTCCTCGAGAGCGCGTTCTTCGACCAGATCGCTGTCGCTGGCAAGGCTCGTTCCTACGGCCTGCACACCGACGCCTCGCACCGCTACGAGCGTGGCGTGGACTGGCAACTGGCCCGTGAAGCCATGGAGCGCGCCACTGGCCTGCTGCTGGAAATCACCGGTGGCGAAGCCGGCCCGATCATCGAGACGGTCAGCGAGCAGCATTTGCCGAAGATCGCACCGGTGACCCTGCGTGCCCAGCGCATCACCCAGATGCTGGGCATGGAAATGGACTCGGCCGAAGTCGAGCGCCTGCTTAGCGCCCTGGGCCTGGGCATCCGCGCCGATGGGCAAGGGCAGTGGCAGGTTGAAGTGCCAAGCCATCGCTTCGATATCAGCCTGGAAGTCGACCTGATCGAAGAGCTGGCCCGCCTGTACGGCTACAACCGTCTGCCGGTTCGCTACCCGCAAGCCCGCCTGGCCCCACAGGCCAAGGCTGAAGCGCGCAGCGAGCTGCCGGAGCTGCGCCGCCTGCTGGTGGCGCGTGGTTATCAGGAAGCGATCACCTACAGCTTCATCGATCCGCGTCAGTTCGAGCTGTTCAGCCCGGGTGTCGAGCCGCTGCTGCTGGCCAACCCGATCTCCAACGACATGGCGGCCATGCGTTCGTCCTTGTGGCCGGGCCTGGTCAAGTCGTTGCAGCACAACCTGAACCGCCAGCAGGACCGCGTGCGTCTGTTCGAAAGTGGCCTGCGCTTCGTGGGGCAGTTGGACGGCTTGAAGCAAGAGCCGATGCTGGCCGGTGTCGTCTGTGGCAGCCGCCTGCCGGAAGGCTGGGCGCAAGGTCGCGACGTCGTCGACTTCTTCGACGTCAAGGCTGACGTGGAAGCGGTGCTGGGCTTCGCCGGCGCGCTTGACGCGTTCACCTTCGTGCCGGGCAAGCATCCGGCGCTGCACCCGGGCCAAACCGCCCGCATCGAGCGAGACGGGCGCGAAGTCGGTTATGTCGGGGCGATTCACCCTGAATTGTCGAAGACCCTGGGCCTCGACCGTCCGGTCTTCGTTTTCGAGCTGGTGCTGGCCGAAGTCGCTCAAGGAAAAATGCCGAAATTCCAGGAGTTGTCGCGCTTTCCTGAAGTGCGTCGTGACCTTGCCCTGGTGGCCGATGTCAGCGTTGCGTCCAGCGACGTACTGGCAGTAATCCGTGAAAATGCAGGCGAATGGCTGACGGACCTCAGGCTATTTGACGTGTATCAGGGTAAAGGCATTGATCCGCATAGAAAAAGCCTTGCAGTCGGCTTGACCTGGCAGCATCCATCGCGCACTCTTAACGACGATGAGGTGAATACCGCAACGCAGAATATCCTCACCTCGCTCGAACACAGGTTGAACGCCACGTTAAGGAAGTGACGTATGGGGGCTCTGACGAAAGCTGAGATGGCGGAACGTCTGTATGAGGAGTTGGGCCTGAATAAACGGGAGGCCAAAGAATTGGTCGAACTGTTTTTCGAAGAAATCAGGCACGCTCTCGAAGACAACGAACAGGTCAAATTGTCCGGTTTCGGCAATTTCGACCTTCGGGACAAACGCCAGCGGCCTGGCCGCAATCCGAAAACGGGAGAAGAAATCCCGATCACGGCTCGCCGTGTGGTCACCTTTCGTCCAGGGCAGAAGTTGAAGGCCCGAGTTGAGGCTTATGCTGGAACCAAGTCATAACGACGAGCTACCCGTCATCCCGGGCAAACGCTACTTCACCATCGGTGAAGTCAGCGAGTTGTGTGCGGTAAAACCGCACGTGCTGCGCTATTGGGAGCAGGAGTTTCCTCAACTCAACCCGGTCAAGCGCCGCGGAAACCGCCGGTATTATCAGCGCCAGGACGTGCTGATGATCCGCCAGATCCGCGCGCTGCTGTACGACCAGGGGTTCACCATCGGCGGCGCGCGCCTGCGCCTCTCCGGTGATGAGGCCAAGGACGACACAACCCAGTACAAACAGATGATCCGCCAGATGATCGCCGAGCTTGAAGATGTGCTGGTGGTGCTCAAGAAATAAATTTCTGCTTTTAAATACTTCCAGTTTTCAAAAGCTTGCGATATATTCCTGAGCGTTCCGTTGAGAAGCGGAACAAGATTCACGCCTAGTCGGGGCGTAGCGCAGTCCGGTAGCGCACTAGCATGGGGTGCTAGGGGTCGAGTGTTCGAATCACTCCGTCCCGACCATATAATTCAAAGGGTTGCGAGATTTTATCTCGCGACCCTTTTTTATTTTTTGTCGTTTTTACCCCTACAAAACGACTGGCTCTCAATGGAATTTCCCCCTTTTTCGAGCGCTTGAACATTGTGTTTTGAGCTAATCACGCTTCATATTTGCTACAGGAAAGCACTATCCGGTCGAGCGGATAGTTGAGGTGGATAATGCAGACTCGACACGTATAAACCTGACCTAGATATTGTGTCGATCTCGTATAGGGCGTTGATAGCGCACAATAAAAAACCGACACAAGGGTCGGGCTGCCTGTTTTTTCCGGGTCAGCCCCCAAATGAGAGGGAGTGGAGAGTTGCCCGGAAAAAGCAGAATGGCATCACGCCAAAGGTGGCTAATGGACCTCAAAAAAAATGGGGTGTAGTGGTCAACTAATTCCGGAGACAATGTTAAGTTTTCTCACTCTGAGCGCGCGTCAGCCTGCCGTATTGCGAGCCCTGATTTGAGTCAAACAGCAGCCCTTAAGGCCTAGAACGTTGCTCGTAAGCCATGTCCAACGCCTTGATGACTAGATCCGCATCCGGCTGTTTGACAGTGCCCTACCCACAATTCAGCGTGCGTAAAGATCCAGAACGACAGCTAGGTAATGCCATTTCCCTCGGCCCAGATGGTGATGTCGCCACAACTTGTTTGGGTGCCGACATATTAAACTCTCAATTCAAGATGTTCGGAATAGGCCAACTGACGCCGCCAGATGCGGATTGCTGAATCTCATATGCTGCCCTTTGCGTACAGGTCCAAACATCACATTAATTGAGGATTCTGTACTGGCTGAAATAAAGACCTAAAAATCTGCTAGGGCTACTAAACTGGCGAACGACTGGTACAGACGTTGGGCCCAACAAACCTGTGTGCGGTGCCATAACAAGGAGGTATACGTTGAATGTCGGGAAGTATTGAAATGCCGTTAGTAGATCAAGAACTCGGCCCTGCGGAATCAATCGCGAAGCTGATGAATCAACGTATCTCGAATTACCTCGCTGCTCGCAACGATCCCAGCCTCTATCAGAGCGTACGGAATATGTCGCAGTTCGTCTCCGATGACTACGGCAACCGTTTTCTCGTAGAACTTATCCAGAATGCTCATGATGCTCACGATCCAACGCGTACAGATGGTGAAATTGCCCTAGTTCTAGACATTACTGAGGGCCATGGTTGTCTGTATGTTGCTAATCGTGGTGCTGGTTTTACTGGTAAAAACTTGCAAGCTATCACCAACATTGCGCTGAGTAGCAAACCCGTCAATGCCGGTATCGGAAATAAGGGACTGGGATTTCGAAGTGTGCTTCAGGTGTGCAGTTGGCCCGAAATCTATTCGGTTCGTGGCGAAGGGGGAGGAGCTACCTTCGACGGATTGTGCTTCCGGTTTGCGACCATTGATGATCTGCGTGCACACAAGGACGTGCACTCGGCCGATGCCGCTCAAGAGATGGCCAGCAACCTACCTTGTTGGCATATACCAGTTCTCACTGAGCCCGATGACAAGGTCACACGATTTGCCGAGGCAGGCTTTGCCACCGTTGTCCGCTTACCTTTGAAATCGCTAGAAGCGCTTCAATCCGTAAGGGCGCAAATTGACGTACTGATGAGCTTGTCCACACCGCTTCAGTTATTTTTGGATCGGGTTGGACGTATTTCTATCGATTCTGGAATGAACGAGCCTTTCGTGCTGGAACGGTCGGTAGAGGAGACCTGGCCTGTAATACCCAAGGGCTTGAAGGTGGACTCGCCAATCACTGTGGCCAAGCTCTGCCTCGGCAATGCGAGGTTTGTCGCGGCTCATTGGGACATCGATGACCAGCTGTTCAGGCAGGCGTTGCACGCAAGCCTTGAAAGGGAAGAGATACCGGAAAGTTGGAGGGATTGGGACGGTATCGCGAGGATCAGCATCGCGGTCCCGCTGGATGCCCCCTTGGAGATGGGAAGGCTGTATTGCTTCCTACCGCTTGGTGCGGAAGGCAAAGCACCGTTCTGCGGCTACATCAATGCCAACTTCTACACGAAGATGGACCGAAGAACTGTCGACGTATCGATTGGCCTCAACGAATTCTTTATGCGCACGGCCGCCTGGTTAAGCTGCCAACTGATCGACTTTATGGTCAATAGTGGGTGGGCGCAGGCGCCGAGTGCGGTCGTCAGCCTTCTATGTTGGGACGAAGCGTATCAACCCGCGTTGAAGCTCGGCATGGGCGACGACGGCCAAGGCATCTTCAATCGGGAGTTTCTCCCTGTACGTGGAGATGATGAAACGATTTCTTGGGCATCGCCCAAGGAAACGTATTCATGGATAGCTCCCGGCAATGCCTGTCTATCCACTAAGGCAATTTGCGAGATTGGAGGCGGAAAGGTATTAGTCGATTCGCTCACGCTGTCGCAGAGAGCAGCATTGGATCGATTGTATATACGACTTAGACAGTCTGACTTTAAACCTCCCGCCAAAGTGATCGCGGGCTGGATTGAGGCAATCGCCGTAAAAATGCATGAGCAGATCGCCGCCCCGGAGCGGTGGGCTGATTTTTATGATGAAGTGTCTACCGTGATGGCGGACCATGCTTCGTATCTTTCCGGCAAAAAGTTTCTGCTGAGCGTCAGTGGCGACTTAATCAGCAGTGAGTTACCTGCGAACACTAACTCCGGCCGCAGCCGGCGGGCAGCGGATGTCTATTTCGCGCCAGTACTGTCTGTCGACGCAGACGTCGACGATGAAGCTAGCAAGCGAGCTTTACCTTTGGATCAACTCCCCGCAACGCTGCGTAAGGGATTCGCCTTGTTGAGCCGAGATATACCCTGGTTGAAGGACGATGGCGGCCATCGACCTGGCCGTTCCTTCCTCATTGCCGGTAAGCTGGCCCGCGAGTACGACACCCGAGACGTACTTCGCACCCTTGCCGGAGTGACTCGCTCATCCGTTCCTGACCGTACACGAGAACAGGCCCTCGAATGGGCCTTTAGATTATGGAGCAGTGGTCGGTCGCTTTCCGACAAGGAGACGCGCTCGGCTGATTTCTTTGTACCGACCGCCAACGACTGGGTTGATGCGAAGACAGCTATGTTTGGCGCCGGTTGGGAGGTTCCGAATGGCAGCAAGTTGCAAGCGTTGCTACGGATCACTGCCGATGACTCTGACGATATGAAGGTCTCTTTGGCACGCTTGGTGCCGGAATTCGTTGCGTGGCCAATTCGTTATGGAACCCAATCCGAATGGGTTCGCTTTCTCAATGCCAGTGGCGTGGTTGATTGCCTGCGCCCCATTGGCGGTGAAAGCATCACCGCCAATCCTATTGGCTTTCCCGCACTTTTGCCATTAATCGTCACACGCGATTTGCCAGGAATCACCGAAACGTTGCGCTCCCACTGGAAAGCACAAATTACGCAAGACTGTTCCCAAATGTATTTTACACGCAACTACCGGGCAGAAATGCGGCCTTGGCGTATTCCAGGTCAGGGTGAATGCGAGTCCTTTCCGCCAGATGTCAGGAGAGACTTTGCAGTACAGGTTGCACTGGCTATGCGATCGTTTAGTGACGAACACCGTACATTCCGCGCCGTACGGACGGAGATCGGCAATGGAGAGGTACACCGGCTATCAACTCCCCTACTCGCCTTTCTAACCGGTGCTCAGTGGTTACCGGTGATTCACCCGGGAGGTAAGTTACGGTTCGTTAAACCCTCAGATGCATGGTATTTCAACAGCGAAGAGGAGCGCCCCCCGCGCTTCGTAGAGTTCGTGGCCCACCAAGTGGCAGTAGCGATTGACTCCCAATCGCTCGAATGGCTTCAACGCGAAGCGAAGTTTGGATTGTTCAATAATGAGTTGCATGCTGGGCGTGCGTTGCTCGCACTCATCGAATCAGCTTCTGGGGGAATCTCCGATATTCGGGACGTGCGGCGGTTTCAGGAGTGGTTTAGACGCCTATGGATCCACGCACGTAAGAAAGGTACACCTGAGGCTGGCACTTCTGTGCCAGTACGTATAGGCAATGAAATTCGAGTGCTCACCAGAACGATCGAAGAAGATACCGAGCCATACTTCGATGATGAGCGTGATGGGGTAAAGAAGCAGTTGTTGGAGGAGGTCGGAGAACCTATTTTCGACTTCGTGCCGGGAGACACCGCAGCTGCGTGGGGTTGGGTGAACAACAGTGTTCCGCAAAGGTTTCGACTCATCTCTGACGAGCCAGCTGAGGTCTACGTCGACGGCATCAGATTTGATGACCGTACGCCAAGTCGTCTTCTGAGCGATGTCATAGGGTCATGGTTTGTCGAGTTCCTTGTGTGTGTTGCAGAACACAAAAGCAGTGTATTCATGCAGTCAACCCAAAGAACACTTGGGCGAATTCGACGTGCGGCATTGTCGTTGGAGGTGGTTAGCGGGCAAAAAATTCAAATCGCCCACGGCAACAAATGGGTACCCATGCCTTTGTCACTGCGTGGTTCACTTGTTCTCAATCGTGCGGCTGGTCCCGTACTGATAATCCAAGCAGAGCAGGAACCTTTGACACTAGAGCATGTTGCAGGAGCATCAGCCCAGTTGGCTGTTGCTCTGGGGGCGCGAGATTTGGCGCATGGTCTTGATGCTGCTTTGTTGCGCCTTGCCTCCACAATGCGGAATGGGGGCGAAGAAACTCCCGATGATACGATTTTGGCATCTGCTCTGGGGGTGGAACCGGAAGCAATCCGGCAAACACGGCTTCTCGTAAGTGGTGATTTGATTGGAATGCTCCATCTCGCGATACCGCTTTCAGCCTGTAAAGCGTCACCGCAAACCACGGCACGCCTCCAAGAGCTTTCGACACAGAGCGAACCTCAGGATGAAGATCTGCGTGCGGTATTTGAAGCGTTGGCATTCGAGGTTGGCATACCGCTTGCGAACCTTGAGGCTCGGATGATTCATCTGGCCGATTTGTCCGACCTCAAGGTGGAGTTCTTACTTCCGATCGCCCAACTCAATGAGGCCATTGCTGTTCTTGGCGACCAATACGAGCTCGCCAGCAATGAGCATATGCATCGAGAGGCCTGGATGCGCCATTTGCGCCTACAGCAGACAAACATAATCGAACGCTTGCGAGAGCGTAGCGTTGGTTTATTCGACAAGAAGCTGAGGTTGGATGCATACATTGCCGCTAGGGAAGGGGTACTTGCTATCGCTCCACAGCCAACTTGGTTCACAACGTATGACGAATTACCCGCAGCAGTGATGGATACCCAAATCGATAGCTGGATTGATGGAGCGATGCCTGCTAGCGCTTCGGATTCGTCAATGGACCTAACTCTGACTGAATGTCGAGCGTCCAACGGCGCAAAACTTCGTAATTTTTTGACTCATTACGCACCGATACTGTCGGCCTGGGTTCGCGCTGGCGGAATCACTGAAACCCTCTTGGTACGCCAGTCATGGAGTACCCCAGAAGCGGCGCGTGATACCTGCACCGCCCATGCGCGTGATTGTGGCTGGCTGGACTTCCGTTTATTGGATGATGGTGAAATCGTGCAGTGGTTGTCCCAAGCTGGTATCTGGCCTGTTGGAAAAGCCGCAAGCAAGGATTTGACGTATTGGGGGTTATCCGCGGAGAGCATGGTTAGCAATGAGGAGCGGGCAAAGAATATTCGGTTGGAACAGCAACGTCGGCGCATGCAGGTAGAGTTTGACGGTGTATCCATGTCCGCGATCACGGCGGGGTACATCGACATCGCCGCTGCAGTTGTTGCGGCGGCAGCCCAAGCACCCGCGTTAAATCATGTTTCATCGAAAGAGGCTACGCTACAAACGATAGACTTTTATAAGACAAGCGGGACTTCCGGCGGCGGTGGGAATGGAAGTATGCCCAAGCTTTCCGAGACGAGCATGTCTGATGAGCAGAAGCTCGCGGTAGGTTTAATGGGAGAGCTATGGGCCCGCGAATGGCTTCGCCGCCGACACAAGCTAGAGTCAGTTGACGAAAGCATATGGGTATCCCGCTATCGCGATGCAGTATTAAACACGAGCGGCGGTTCGGACAGTTTGGGATATGACTTCATTGTCGCGACCAAGAGCCGTACTTACTACTACGAGGTTAAGGCGAGTTCTGGAAATCCATTGAGATTCGAGCTGGGTCCTACCGAAATCTTTGCGGCACAACGCTATCGTGGCGATAGCGAGCATAAGTACCGAATCCTATATCTCGCCAATGTTGGAGACCCCGCTCGGATGACTCCTACACTCCTTGCCAATCCTTTCTCGAGTAAAGGTGCTGGAACGTTTCGGGCGGTTGGGAAGGGAAGCGTCGTGTACGAGTTCAATCCAAAATGAAACACGGTCGCGGAAACGGTCTGCTAGGACTTAAGGACGACGACACAGCAGTCAGGGATGCGTGAGATTACGTAGACATTTTCGTCCTTAATGCTGAAGTTCGTGAGGTGTGTTCCCGGTACGCCCTGAGGATGTGCTGCAAAACGCCTTAAGATAAACCTAAACGATCCATTGATACCAATTGAACAAGGACGAGCAAGAAGATGGCGCTGTTCATTCAGAAACCTATCTTTTGGAACACAAACCAGTACCTTGCGCCCTCCGGGGTCCTTGGAACAAGTGGCTTCCCTGCAGCAAACGGATACGGCCATGAGGAGTGGAATAACTCTTCAAAAATGGTCCTTTCGCGTGGAAAGAATCGTTTTCGAGTGTTTCATACAGAGGGGGTGGGCGCGGCACCAATTGACCAAAACGCGGGGCAGACATTCGTGTTTTTGACGACGTCGCATGACAGCATTCAACAGCTAGTGGGCATCGCAGGGAATGCAGTCGGTCTGTTCGATGACCACCATCTTGCTCAGCGCGAAGAAATTGTTCGCGAGTTATCGCTGGGCGACTTTTGGGAGGACGCCTGGAATGTTGAAAATGTCCGAAAGCGGTTCGCTGGTAACCAAAAGAAATTCCTGAAGGCTTGGGAGAAGGACCTGCACTGGATTCCAAACTGGATCTGCCCAGAGGATTATTTCTGGTGGTTTGAAAAGCCAATTACTCTGGACCCAAGGATGATCACGGGAAAGGAGAGGTTGCTTGGAATGTACAGTACCTACACCGATCTGGATCTTCCGACGGTAGGGCGAATTCTGGACGCCATACCTGCAGCCCAGCGACATGAAAAATGGGATCGCCTGATTGACGCTATTCAATGTGCTCCTTCCGAGCCATTGCCTGCCGAGGACATCACCGAGGGAAGTGAGCCCATCACAGAGGTGCTTACTCGAGTTAATGCCCGACGCGGACAGGGTAAGTTTCGTGAGGACCTGATGCAGATTTGGGGCGGCGCTTGCTCGGTAACGGGGTTGGCATGCAGGGAAATTCTTCGAGCTTCACATGTGAAGCCTTGGATCGACTCTACTGCTAAACAACGCCTTGACCGCCACAACGGCCTTCTATTGTCTGCGAATTTAGACGCTTTGTTTGATAAAGGGCTAATTACATTCGATAGCTTGGGCCAAATGCACGTTTCGAAACGTCTTGATGGAAAACACAGGGAGGCTTTAGGACTGCCTATACCGCTTCGTTTTGTCCCGAAGGAGCTTGTGCCTTACCTTAAATATCATGAGAAAGAAGTCTTTCAAGATAGCAGAAGCGGGATCACCTACTGATCAACGCGGTTCTTCGTGGCGGGCTGAACGCGGAGATGGCTACTCGACTTCGCCCGATCCAGCGAAGTGCCTCCCTCGACTCGATCGTGTTCGAGAACTGTAGTGATCTGCAGCTAATCTGGCTGATAGCGCAAATTTGATCGCTGTTGGGGCTGCAAAGAACGCCAACCGGCGTTACCATGATGTCAAAATGTCATTGTTCTCATGAGCATAGTCAGGTACGACGGTTGACGATCCATAGCCAATACACGTGCGCCATTGAAGGCAGTCTACGTGTGCATGTCCCAGTTCGGCTTTATGAGCTAACACTCAAGCACCGCCTACTTGACCAGTTGGGTGGTTTTTCGCATTTGATTTTAGAAGCGCTCGATGTGATGCCTGACAGGGGTATCGAGTGGGTTTTAGAACGGACAGCCCTCAATCCCCAGCAACTGCATCCTATTATTCGCCGACTCGAAGGGCTTGGGTTGGTGGAGAATTTCAATCTGACCGCTCGCGCCAAGCCTCTTCTCAAGGCTAAGCGGTTGCTGCATGCGCAAACAAAATACCTGTGGCTCGACGGAGACTACAGGCGCCACTCGTTTTGCGGAGTACACACGCTGCAGACGTTAGAGCTTAATGACGAAACTGAGTTTGTGATCCGGCCATGGCATCGTGGGGAAGGTAAGCCACGTTTATGGCCGAGTAGTGACTGGGGGGAGGATTGTGAACGGCAGAAAAACCGAATCTGGGATGTTCCAGAGCAGTATCTGCCAGTGGCTTTCGAGAGTTTCAACGAATGTTTTCGAGACCAGAAATTTGTCAGGTCGGATTGGGCTCTGTCCGTATGGGTTGCAGCGGAAATATCACGCGACGTCCGTGCTATTGAAGTTGAGCTCAAAACTGATTCTTTGCGTCATGCGAGACCCAACGATTTCACGTTTGCTAGCCCAGTCCTTTGCCTTTCGACTCGATTCAATATGCCCGAAGGCGCGCCCGAACATCTGAGCAGTTTGCTCCCCGCTAACCATTGCAGGTTCACCACGTTTGTTGAACACGATGATGAGTCAGTAGGAGAGCTTGAGCTTACTGATGATCCTAAAGCTTCCTGGGTGTGGCCAGTCGTCGAGCGAGCGACCAAAGATCAAGTCATTGAGCATCTCTTCCAAGAGTTGGCGCTGGCTGAGGAAAACGTTTCATCGGTTTTCAATCGTCACCATGCCATAGAGGAACGTTGGCAGCATCTAGGCTTCAACTGGGCAATGATTCAAGAAAGCCTGGACTTAGATGGCGTGTATCCAATTGAGGATGATCAATGAAGGTCGTTGATGTGTTCGCCAATATGGCTGAGCAAATGGTGGATGACGCCCAGGTTCGCCGTTACGGAACCATTTTGCTCACGCAAGGCGCAAGAGGACTGGGGAAGCTGAATCCCACTGCCGTGTGGGTTGACGCTGCAATCGCCGTCCTCGAAGCGACAGCCAGCTACCTGCGTTTCTGCGCGGCTCGTGAGGTCACAGCACAGCTGAGGGAATTCAACAAAACACTCGAGGCAACGCTCGCACAAGACCTGCGCATTGGGGAAAAACAACTCCAACAGCTGCAGCGCGAAAGTTCTGGGCGTAAGGAACAAATAGCTCAGGTGTTGAAGCATTCCAATCAACAAAAATTGTTGACCCTCAAGAAAGTTCGCCAGCAACTCGATACCTTGAAACGAGTGCATGTGCTGCTTCAAAAGGAACGACAGGACCTAGGTAATTTCCAGCAGTTGATCGGCCTACAGGTATGCCTTGATCAGTGCATTGACGCGACGTTGGCACTACTGCTCACCCCAACCGGAGAGAACGCATGAAAGCACCTCGCAAACCTACGCCCCCCAAGCCCAGTCCGGGCAAATCCGCTCCTAAAAAAGGTGGAGGTGGATTCAATGTGAATCAAGCGATGCAGATGGCCAACACATCGATTGATGCATTTAAGTCGTTTGTTGATTACAAGAAAGAAGAAGAAGTCACCAAACGGACCGTGATTGAAGGGCAGCGACAAATTCTACTTGGGGAGCAGCAGCTGAAAGAAGCCGAGTTCGAGGATGATCAACACAAGCGCGATCATTGGGCAAGAATGCAAGAGCTTTCAAACCAGAGCCGAGAGGCCGATCAGCAGTACGACATAGCAATGACCACGCTCGAGACTAAGGCTGATAGAGAGGACCGGGTACTCAAGCAGCTCGAGTCTGGAAAAATCACGGCAGAGGACGCTGCCATGTTGCTAGGTGGCGGACAGGAATAAGTTTATGGCAGCTCCTCTCGTTGTCGGTATTGGCGTTGCGATTTTTGCGGTTGCTAAAGTCTTCAGCTGGCTAGCTAACAGCATGACTGAGGAAGAAGAGCGAAAACATGCGCAGGAGCACGCCCGTACGGACGAGATTCGACGCCGGGCAGCTGCCGCTCAGGCACGTCAAGAGCAAAGGGCGTGGGAAGAATATCGGGAGATGGTTCTTGAGCACGTTCAACTTTTACGTAGAGTGATCCGGGAAAACCGCGAGGCGATAGTTGGAATTCCAGAGGAGCTGAATAAGCTCGAGCAGATGGTTGCCCGGGAAATTTCTGATAAGACCTCCAGCCCCTACCGTAAGTCAGCACTTCGTCGAGAGTACGCACGTGTCGAAGATGCTGTAGTACGCATGAAAGAGTACGAGCGCTATCTGACATTCGCGGAGAATGAAGTCGACACCTTGCTTGTGGGTGAACATTACGCGCTGCTGCTAGCGCTTGACCCGGCAGACAAGCTTCTTCCTCTGGAATGGCTTTACCCAGGAAAGCTCGTATTGGTGGCGATGGAAGAAATTAGCAGGCCACTCCCACGCTTCGGGCATCGAATCTCGTTCGGTACTGACGACGTGTCTCAAAAGGCGTTAGCACTGCCGTTCAACGATGAGATACCCGTACTGATCAAGTCTGCTACCAAGTGGGACAATGGATCCTTCTATGGCTGTGTCGCCCGAGGCGCGCTCTACTATAACCACATCATCACCGGTGAACCCGTACCTTTCATTGTTGAACGAAAGCAGAAGCAATCGATGATTGGGACGTTGTTTGATGGACTGATCCGCGCCACGCTTCCTGTCAGCCAGCTAAAGCATCCTGGCGTACGACTGCTCTCTGGCCAAAAGATCTTGGTGCATCCGACGCAGTTCGATCTGTGTTTGCTACGTAATCCCTTTGAGCAAGGACGCACCAATATAGAGGTCAGCGAGTTTAACTATCGCGCTCGTGGGGTTCAGTCCTATCAGCAGCTTTATTTGACCGTAGATGAGAAGTATCTAGAGGGTGTGACCGACCAACAGTTTTTCGAAGAGGACGAGCCTTGGACACTGCTCGGCTACTCTGGTGCGACGGGAATGATTTCTCTGGGCAAAGCCTCAGTGAGGGTGGAGTGCGCGCCGACGACCAGTTTTAGCTTGCTCGAAGTCCATCAGGTTGTTCAGGCGGGGACTCTGCAGATTGGTCTCGATACCCCATTTCGGTTCACGCTTCTTAATCAGAAGCTGGCGGCGATGTCGCAGGTTGGATGGCGAAGCGGTGTAGAAGAGTTCCTTCGCTTCTGCTCTCAAACTGCAATGGATATGAAAGACTCACCTGAGCGCTTGGCTCACAGTCGTTTCTATCAGCGCTGGGAGCAGGTCATCGCGTATCAACGCAGCCAGGAAGAAGTTTCTGTACTGGATTTTTCAGCAAGCATGCTCCTTGTTCAAGAAGACGATGTGCTTGTACTCCAACGAGACAGTCTCCCGTCGTCAGATCACGAGGCTTTCGAAGGCCTAGTCGAGAGCTTCGCGAGGTGCTGTCAGACAAAAACTTCCTTAATCCTGACCACTGTGTCCGACTCTTGCTATGGGATGCGGACCGTTGTGAGTTTGTGCCTGTTGTCTCCCGCGATCGCCGCCGGCGTCCTTTGTACATTTGCACTAAGAGCAGTATTAGCATCGAGAGCGCTTTCTCGTTGCCAGAAGAGCCAAATGCAATGCTGCGTTTGGTTGTCACTGTACCCAGTGCTGCACTCAAGCGTCAGGCGCAAGCGTTAGAAGACTTTTTCAACGATCAACTGGTTAACCCGGCGCTCAAGAGCATCCTGCTTGCGCCAGAGCATTATCTCGCCGAGCCGGCAGTGCGGAGTAGGGACATAGCGTGGTCCGGGGCTCTGGATGAGAGTCAGAAACGAGTGGTGGAGTTAGCGCTGAGTGAGCGAAATATCGCGTTGATTCAGGGGCCACCTGGCGCTGGTAAGACAACGGCTATTGTTGAGATTTTGTATCAGCTTTACCGTCAGCGCTCTGATCTCCGAATTCTAGTGGTGTCGCAACAAAACTCTGCGGTGGACAACGCCCTGGAGAAGTTTCTAGTCGAGCATGCCGATGGCTTCGACCACGCGATTCGCACTATTCGGATAGGTAATCCTGAGAAGATGAGTAGCGTCATCAAACCGCTAGGGTTCGACAGCCAATTCAGTGAATACCTTACGGATCTCGAAGATCTCGCAATTGCCGGCGCCGTCAGCCTACCGGATAATGAAGCCGCGTTGTGTCACATGTGGCTTTCCTCGATCAAGCAAGCCTCACAGTCGCGCGCCAACCAGGACGAATTTTTTATTACGCTCTTGGCCGACCGCAACCTGGTCGGTGCCACCTGTGTGGGCTTGGCTACGAACAAGGGAGGTATAGATCAACTCCAGTTCGACGTAGCAATCATTGATGAGGCGGGCAGGGCCACCATCCCGGAAATCCTCATTCCCATCTTGCGATCAAACAAGGTGATTCTTGTAGGCGATCACTACCAGCTTCCACCAAGCATCGCTCCGTTGCTCCGAGAGGATGAAGCCGTAGAAGAACTTGGGTTCCTACGTGAAAATTTCTTGGATACCAGCTTCTTTGAATTGATGTTCGAGCGCCTTCCGCCACAGTGCCGCGAGACTTTGAGTTTGCAGTATCGAATGGCGCCGGCGATCGGGGATTTGGTGGCAGAACTTTTCTACATGCGTGAAGGTAAACGTGTGCTTCACAATGGCCGAGATGACGCGTATTTCGAAGAGCGATATTTGCTCGAAAAATCGATTTACTGGGTCGACGTGAAAGGGCGTCAATCGCAGCCGAAAGTTTCGCAAAGCAAAGAAAATCGGGAGGAGGCGAAGGAGATAACTCAGTTTTTGGCTAATCTTGCGGACAGTACAACGAAGCCTATTTCGGTGGCTGTCATTACGCCGTATGGAGCGCAGAAAGAATGTGTGCGTGCGAGCTTGCGTAAGATTGGATGGGTGGAAGGGAAGCTTGGTCAATTATCGATAGCTGTTGATACAGTGGATGCGTTTCAGGGGAGTGAGGCGGACATCGTTTGTTATTCTACTGTTCGCACCGAGGGGAATCTTAACTTTATCCTCGACCGGAAACGTCTCAACGTGGCTTGCTCTAGAGCGAAGCTTCACCTTCTATTTTTTGGTCATCGTGACTTTCTTCGACGTTGGAATTCAAAGAAAGGTTCTGAAGAGAACCTGTTTCCGAGGTTAATGCAGCATGCTTGGAATGTACCAGTATCATTAAAAGTTAATGATTTTGAAATGATGAAATGAAAGTCTAATTGACGCAGGAAAAGGGCTAGCGGTCCTGCCTAATAAATCGGAATATGGCTCGCTTAATTCATAGGTAGAGTAAATTTTGTTCGCATTAAGTCGGCCCGGTCCAGGGCCTGCCATTCATAGACAGATTGAAGGACTATTAGGGGGCGGTTATCTTGGGTTTTGCTTAGTGCAACATGGCTGCAGCGTTGGTGAATAAGTTTTCCTCTGGTATGGAGTTGCGCGGTGGTTAGCATATATGAGGCTTTAGATGAGGGTATGGCAAGTTTTGATGAGAATGAAAAAAGAGAGGCATATTTAGGTTTTTTTAAAAATACTTTCCCATTCCTGTTATGCCCCGCACTGTTCAAGCGAAATGATGATTTGCCTTCTTTGAATTGGGTGAGAGTTAAGTATGACGACCATGCAGGGCATGATTTTCCTGAACAGCAAGGGGTGTATATGTTCATGGTTAGTGTTGAAAGTCAAAAGCTACCCATGAACTCCTACGTGATGTATGTTGGCAAGGCTGGGGATACGGATTCGTCAAATACAATTGCCAAAAGATTTATGGATTATGTGAATGTCTCTGGCTATAAAAAAAAGACCGAAAGTTAAGAAGCTATTAAAATACTTCTCCGAACATCTTTTTTATTATTATTCTGTGGTGCCGGATGGTGATGCGACCTCAGTAGTAGAGCGGGCGTTGGCTGATATTTTTGTCCCACCCTGTTGCCAGATGGATTTTTCAGGTGAAGTCAGGAGTCTGTTGCGTGGAGTGCGGATCATATGAGTAAGCGATTGGTTTTGCCGTGTTTGCGAGGGTACATGGGATCATGGGACACCTATAGTTGCATGATGAGGCTTTCGGATGCCGCAGATCTGATCGGCTTTGCTGAAGAGCTGCATCAGATTGGCAAGCTGTCGGATAAAATACAGCGAGAATTGAATGAGGAAAGGGGAAAGAAATATCTGATTACTTGTTAAGCAATGAAGACAGGTTTTTTAATTCGCT
The DNA here is from genome assembly GCF_030687895.1 of Pseudomonas sp. FP198. Lineage (NCBI taxonomy): Bacteria > Pseudomonadati > Pseudomonadota > Gammaproteobacteria > Pseudomonadales > Pseudomonadaceae > Pseudomonas > Pseudomonas sp. FP198. The sequence goes on along the minus strand of NZ_CP117452.1, from coordinate 3,757,080 downwards.
AGTTGTGGCGATTTATGACGGCGATCCAAACTGGCACGATGTAGAAAGTTTGCGACCTAATACCGAAGAGGCTTCACTTCTAGAAATTCCAGAGTATGCTGAAAATTGCCTGGGTTTTTTGTCAATAACCAGAGGTGAAAAGCTTTTTGCTCTAGACGGGCAACATCGCTTGGCAGGTATCAAATCTGCAGTAGAAAGCAATAAGCAGTTAGGCGCTGATTTGATTAACGTCATAATTGTAGCTCATTCGAATACCCCAAGTGGGAAAGTTAGATCTAGGAGGCTTTTTACAACCCTAAACAAGAAGGCAAAGCTAGTGAGTAAGGATGCGATAATCGCATTGGATGAAGATGATATTTCTGCGTGTGTAACCAGAGCATTGATCGAGTCAGATGAGTATCCTTGGTTTAATGAAAGCAATGTTTCATTCAACTCGGGGCCTGTCAGGGATGGCACCAGCATTACTTCAATTGTTAATATATATGACAACATACAGAAGCTCGCAGCGTACAATCTCGGCGTAAAGGTCTCGGACCTAGATCGCTATCGCTTCAAGGGTAATGAGCAAATACTGAAGCAGGTGGTGGATTTTTTTAAGTATACGTTTGAATATTGTTCAGAGTTAAGCACGGTTATTAATAAGGGGGCAGAGGTTTCTGATTACAGAGGGGGCGATGATGGTGGGCACCTTCTGTTTAGACCTGTGGGTTGGGACTTATATACGGATATTGTGATATCTGGATTAAAATCAAATAAAGGTGATGTGGAGTCAGTAATAAAAAATATCCTATCAAAGGATTTGTGCTTGGGTGGATCGATTTTGAAAGATAAGATATGGTCACAGAAGCGAGAAGTCATTATTAAGTTGAACGCGAAGAACCAGAAGATAATATCTCGAGAGTTTCTTTCGAAGTTGTCGGAAAAACAATGAGTCCTTGGCTTCCACAGGGTGACGGATGATTAAGTTTTACCCTTTCTATGCGTGTATAGGAGGACGTCCTATTATTTAGCCGCTTACGGTGCCCGAACATCAGGTAAACGATGGATCTTTCTGCCTTGATGAATGGCTTCGTTGGAATCCTAGGCCCAGTTGCAGGTATTTCTTGGACTACCTGGGCTCTAGATGGTTTGGTGTGACGCTTCGTTGTCGGATGAAAATGCTTGTGGTAGGGCGATCGCGTTTGTTTAAAAAAACGCGGACAACATCACCCGAAATACTGGAGTTCGATAGGTGACTTGGCCGTGCGCTTGCGTACTTCGCGCAGAAGTGACTCCTTGATACATCCTTTAGGTAATTACACATCTCAATTGGATCATAATAAATTTACGATCTCATTCACCTCCGCTGAATCAGCACAGCATCTCCGCCAAGAGTCTTTGTACTCTGTAAAACTTAAATTCTCATGGCAGTTCCATTGATTCAGCATGCCTACACACGCCCATCCCGTTGACTGGGTGCTGAATCTATTATTGAAAAGATATCTAGCCACCACCCCATTAAGTACCCGATTTTCAGAATTTCTTTCAAGCTCTTCGATATTGATAGCGAGCCACGAAATAAATGCATCTTGACTTTTAGGCACATAACCGGTCATCGAGTTAAGTGACTCAGCGTATTCTTTTATGCTGGCAGCATAATTATATCTATGCATACTGGTTTTTTTCCACTGCTCACTCAACTCAATCAAAACTACAATCGAGCACATCTCACACAAGCTTTCTTCAAACCATTTATGTTTGTGACCTTTCGAGTCAGCGTAGTTACTGTGGAGATGGCATAATTCATGTGCGAGCTGATAAACGATCTGGCACCAGCTCAGACCAGATTTGACGCAGAGATGCACTTGATAGCATCCATCCTTCATATCATAACAAGCAAGTGGGTTTTTGGCGTCTGGGTAATTGGTAATCAATACTGGACTACGAAGCTTTTTACCAAATAATTCCTCTACTATATCAAAAACAATATTCATCAATTCCTTCGTGATTTCGACATCTGCACCCGGCCATAGGCCTAAAAGATCAAATCGCACCACCGGTTTTGTTTTTTTAGTATTCATGCTCAATTCTCCCCGATGCTCATAATATCTTACGTTGTAACTCATAAACTTTTAAATGCAAAATATAGAGTCATGGTTGATTTTTTTCGATGGCTAAATAAGAGTATCACCATTTTAGCTACGGCAATAGAAGCTGCCAAGAGCTCGTATGCTCCCGGTGGCGGGGTGTAATAACATAATAGAGCTATTAGTTTTTCTGTATAATCATATTTATCCAGCTAATATCACCGCGACCTGCTGAATCTGACGTTGCCCATGATTTGATGATACTGGCATTTGTCAAGGTCGAGACGATTTCATGAAGATCTGACTTCGTAAAATAACTAAACAACCTTCCGTCATTAAGTCGAGTTTGACCTTCACCTTCCTTGAGCGAAATGTATAGGTAGCCTCCCGATTTTAGAGCCTTGAGGATTGCTTTCAAAGTTTTAACGAATAACGCCTTTTGGATATGTACTAAAGACGCGCATGCCCATATCCCATCGTAGCTATCGATGAAGTTAATGTCTTCAGCCGCCATGTTGAAGATAGTGGCGTTAGTTTTGGATCTGGCGATTGCGGCCATTTTTCTTGAAGGCTCAATGCCATCAACTAAAAAACCTAGGTTCTGGAAATGTTTGATATCCCGCCCTGTACCACAGCCGACATCAAGAATTTTTGCACCTACATTTAACATGCTTGCGAAGCTATTCCACTGATCTGTAAGTTCAAGTTGAAATGTTTTTAAATCATAGGATTTTGCGAAGCTGTCATAGTACTCTATGGTTTGAGGGTCTGCTTTCATCGAGTTCAAAATTATCCCCTCTCAATAGGTTTAGCTTGATTTTCCCATACTTCAATCTGAGTATTTATCTCGTCATAGTCCTTCTTTGCTAAATCGTAGATTTGGCGGGGGAATACGGCGGTATACAATCTAGTCGGCTCAGATTGTCTCGGTTTCTTGGCCTGGGCATAAGCATCCTTCAAAGCTCGCAAGTGGGCCAAGTAAGTACCGAGACATCCACTTAACTCTAAGTTTTTAGGGTTTGCAAGGCCGGATGAGCGCTCAATTAGCGCAGAGAGCTGCTCGCCTACCTCAATGATTACCAAGACTTGGGGGAGTGAAGCTCTTATATGCTTACCTAAGTAAGGTAGGTCTTCTATTAATCTAAAGGGGGTGGCAGTACCTTCTGTAAAAATATGGAGTGCTTTCTTTGGCCGGGGCTCCATTAAGTTTGTTCTGTACCTATAGCGAGAGCCGTCAAATTTCTGAAGCTGATCATGTAACTGGGAGCTAAGCTCTTTGCTTTGGGCTAAAAGAACTAATAGTGGGCCATAGAAATCATTATTTTGCTTGTTTCTATATTCAAATATTTTTTGTTTTACTTCAAATGAGAACTTTTCTTTGCGCTCCTTAAGATTATGAGAAAGTTGACTTCTGTGAAGAAAAAAATTGATACCTCCGCCAATCAAAATACCTAGAAAACCGAATATTGCCGGATACAATTTTTCAAGTGTAGTTTGTTTTAGTGTCTCAATTCTTTTTACTATTTCGTCATTAGTACGTGAAATCGAATCCAATTTATCCACAAGGATGTGCTGAGGTTGGATAGAGAACTCTTTAGCTTTAAATTCTTCAGTTGAAGAAGGGGCTTCAAGCGGCTGGGGTGATGCAGATGGTTGCTGTGACTCAGCGTTTTGAAACTGAGTGCTCAAGGGCTTTGATTCAGTTAACTGAATCGCAGTAGGTAACGGTTTTGATTCTGCTGACTGGGCACCGGGAGGGCTATTAACCGAAAGCGAAAGCTCGTCAGCTAGCAATGGGGTGCTCATGATCGAGAGAGAGAAGAATATCCGACAGTAAAATTTCATGGTGACCGGCTCAATTTGCACAAGCAGATATTAAGCCATGACTAAAAAAATTTGGCTACTGAAGATAGATGCTCGAGCATTCGGTAATGATGCGGTTTTTTATGAAACTAGAGAATTATTATATGCATGATGAACGGGGGGGCAGGCGGAGATGGATGCTTATTTCTATGGGAGGGGATACTTTAATATGTGTCCTAGCAAGTGGTCCAATGTCCTGCTGGCGGAGTGTTCCGCAACTATTATGCCAGAGATTTATTAATCCAAACTCAAAAACTTGAGTTTGGATTAGTTCTAACTAGTTAAAATGGCATTTTTTTAGTCATTTGCAATAAGGCGCGCTACATCCTTTATTGATCGAACATGTCCAATTTTATGTAGGCCCACTTCAATCAGCGACGCCACGTGCCTGACGGGATCCCAATTCAGATTGTTTTGATGTGTAAATTGTCGGAGCAGCGCCTCATAGATATCCAGGTGCTCTCCAAACAAAGTAGGAGCATTGAACTCCTGACCATCTAGGTCCGATACGCTGGCATTGCCTAAGCCACTGTCATCCGCAAGGGCGAGGGCAATGGCGTATCGACTTAAGATGTTAGGTGTAAGGCCCGTTTTTGATTTTAGATACTTCAGTTTCGCAGTAGAAGAAGCTGAAATTTTAAATTTGTGCGGAAATACGTTCATGCGTGTTGTGCCCACCGCCAGAAATAGCCTTCCTCTGCTTGAGTGGAACGAGTTTCTGGATTGTATACCAGGTGATAAGAGTGAGAAATGCTTCCTTGTAAGCCTTCGTAGAATGCATAATCAATTTCAGTATCTGTCGACAGGATAATCACTTGATGGCTAGTTTTGGGGAAGTAATTTTCCACGAGTTTTTTGCGATGAATAGAGTCGAGTCGGCCAAGCGGTGTATCAATGACGACTGGCAGGCTTCGCCCAGAGGTACGGGCTAAGGCCTCCAGAATAGAAATTGCAAAAATTTGTTTTTCACCCGCTGACAGTTCATCCTTACGAAGTGTTAAACCCTCATCATCAATAAGGACAACCTCGAAGGAAGTCGGATCTATCTGAATGCTCAGATTTCGACCTTCTTTCCGAGCGAGACCATTGAAAGATGTGTAAAACTGTGACTCAAGTTCCTTCAGCTTTTCGATCCGTGCGCGAGTAGAAAATTCTTTTAGAACCTCTCTGGCACTTTGAGCGAGCTCGGACAGCCTCTCTTCTTCTTGCGACTCGGAAATCTCTGTATATAACTGATCTAGATGACGCGCTGCTGACGATAATTGATTAAGAATCGTCTTTGCTTCTTCAACAAGTACAGATTTTTGTTCCTCCAGAACGGACAAGCGCCCCTGTAGTTGCCCTTGTTCGTTGAACAGGGGCGTCAGCACTTTTTCTTCTGGGGCTCTCCCGATATTTTCTTTTGCAGATTCGATCCCTGTGTCCGTGTCCTGAAGCGTCATCGCTAGGGCAGATGCGCGTTGCTGGAGTGAGCTCACATCGTTCGTCAGCCGATGAGCAATACTGGATCTCTGAGTATCAGAGAGTTCATGTACTGGCGGTTGGTTTCGATCGCTACTACCGAGTTCTGAACCGAATGTCCTAAGGAAAATTTCTTGAAGGGCAGGGCGCTGCTGGTTGCTAATTTTTAGCGTCGATTCAAGCTCAGCCAGAAAATTGCTTTGCTGACGTTCCAGATACTCAGAAAGTACCTGTGCTTTTTCCGTGCGCTGCTCAGCGTCCAATTGCGCAAGAAGTTTTTCGTTGAGTTTACAAGTAATAGAAAAGGGCAATAAACCACTCAGCATCTCATGCAAGGTATGTTCTATCGCCTTTTTCTCACTAAGCAATGAGTCGAGACTAGCAGCTTCTTGCTCTCTTGTGGCGCTCCAAGCACCACCTCGCGCATTAATCTTCGCCTCAATATTGGCTAGATTCTTATTAGCCTCTACGGTACTTACGCGCATATGGACAAGCTTTTCGCGTGTCTCTGCGAGTTGCTTTTTTAGATCCTCGTACGTGCGCTCGGCCGTAGCTATCTTCTGCTTGCGATCATCGGAGGCTTTTTTTACTGAGCGCCCTCTGATAATCACCGATAGATCGGAATGCAGTCTGTCGATCAGATCCAAACCTAGAAGCTTGTTGATAGAGTCTCGCAAGGCATCTCCGGATGTTTCTTCTGCGAGGCTCGCGATTTTTTCGCCGTCGAAGAAGAACAACTCGGAAACACCAATTGGGATCAGCTCGTTGAGGAAAGCCTGGGCTTGCTCATAGGAGAGAGTTCGGTCAGATGCTGACCGTCCTTTGAAATAATAAGACCTTCCTTGATCTTGCCGCCATGATCAACAAACCAATCTCGAGTCAATTGATAGCTCGAAATCACTCCGTATTGCGCATAGCGAAATGTTAGATCGACGGACGCTCGTGTAGGTTTGGCAATGCTATTGTGTGCTCTATGAATGCAATCACGAAGATATTGGTGATAGTCCGCGATCGTAGCGCCAGACCCGAGCACGCCTTTGCCATACAAGGCAAGCTTCAGTGCGCTCAGAATGGTTGTCTTGCCGCCGCCATTTAAGCCACCAAACAAAACGATAGGAGCGTTTTTGCCTCTTTTGATCTTGGGTACCAAGTCAAAGTTGTGTGCGCCGCTAAACACACGGAAATCTAGTACTGAAAGGGAGTCAATAATCATTGCAGCAAGCCATCTATTTCTGCTTTCAGGGATTCGAAAGAGGTTTTATATGTGTCGTTAACTTTAGGAACGGCGCGCCGCTCCATAGCCTCATCAAGCCCACCCCAGTCCTGCTCCAGGATCTTCTGCAATTCCTCCAGAATCCCTTTGCGGCGTGATAGGCCGGAGAACGACAGCTCTGTATCTATCAGCTTCATGATCAATACAGCTGGCACGCCATGTTCCGCTTCCAGTGCATTGAGGATGGCGGCATCAGGCTCAGTGAACGCGCCGGCATCATTCTTGATCCACTCCACCGTATCCGCGGGATAGACCTCGGCATAAATTTTTGGGAGCGAATCAATCCAGTCTGGCTCATTCGGATCTTTCAGCCATTGTTGGCGGATCACCTGCAGCTCATCCCGGCCAATCAGCTCAATATCACGATCGGTCTCACGGATGCCTTTTTCAATTTCCAAAAGCAGCTTGAGCCACTCTTTGCGATATTTCATCCAATACGGGCCAGGAACGTGCTTGGTTGCTGCATTTGTGTCGTCGTCGATTGCGCCTCTTGCGAAGGTGACTTTCCCTGTACGGCGTTTGTAGTTGCGGTACTCAGTTTTGTTCTCAGGAAGCGAGCTGGCATGCAACTGATTGCGGAACTGGAGCAACGGTAGCATCCAATCTTCACCGCTGTTTACGAGACCTTCAATCGCCTTGTCATGAGTCACCACGGTGCACGTCCAGCATCCGAAGCGGGAGTTACCGCAGGATGGGGTATTGGTGTCGATCACCAGTGGACACTCGCCAGCGTTGGAGTCCTTGTACAGCTCAAACAACACTCTATTTGAGCCACCCCATGGCCTGGCAGCACTCATGAGGTATTCCCACACATCATCGGCGTGCCATAGCTCAATTGGCATGTAGGTATAGGCATTTGGCAGGGTGGTGTGCCGGCCCAAAGCTGATCCATCGATTTTATGGCGCGTGATCACCTGCGCACGCGTGTTGCTTTCCTCACGTCTCGAGCCGAGCACCACCACGACTTCGCCGAACCGGGCTACCTTGTCTTTTATAAACTCGCTAACCGGATCGATTTTCATCCGCTCTGTGCACCAACGAAACGCCTTGGTCGGCGCGGGGTAGCCCTTACCTAGGAGGTTGGCCCAGAAGGTCTCGCCTACTTTGGGAGTGACAGAGTGGGCTGTCATCGGAATCTGATCTTTAACTGCTTGAGAGTTCACCGAATCAAGCACTTGGCGGATCATGTCCACTACAACGGGTGTTTCCACTCGAGTATCGGAGGAGACGACGTATACGTGCTTGTGGCGCTCCTTAGGCGGTAACATCTTTAAGGCGTAGTAAGTAAGCGAAAGGATGACGGTTGAGTCCTTTCCGCCGCTGAACCCCACTACCCAAGGACGATTATCGGCCTTGTAGATGCTTTGAAGTTCGCGGACAGCGTCCGCTAGCGGTCTTCCAGAAATGATCGCTTCTTGAACGAAATCATCGTGCGATGGGTAGAGGAATTGGTCATTGCTCATTGTTGAGGAAACCTGTTTTCTAACTCTCGTTCAGCCGTGGACAGCGGGACGCCAAGTTTTTTCTTGATAAGACTAGCGGTGAGCGCCACGTTCGTTGTGGCTTTAGAAATCCGCCCGTGGACCATGGCGCGACCTTCCCATTCAGGGTTAGCCCGTGACCAATCAATCTGGCGGAGCTGGCCGAGTGTTGTTTTCCACTCAGTCTCCTTACGGATAATCAGTTCAGCTCCAACGAGTCCCATTGCTTGCAGCATCACGCCGTGGGCATGAATGTAATTGTCTCGTAATTCGGACGTCGACAACTCCTTGTTTTTGGCCCTGATCCAGTCGGGCATCTGCAAGGACACTTCCCCCCAGAATGATTTTGCGAGCTCCCGTTCATTCTGCGCGATGAGATCGCCTTTCCCTTTTTTCAATAAGACGCGTGACGCGTTTTTTATGGCGCTGAGGGTAAAGAGCTTGGAGCTACGAGGGGAGAGACTCGATTTCTCTAGTTCCGTCATCCTTGAGAAAACATCTACGTTTTTGGCCAGATAACGGGCTAGATCGGAAATCAGGTCCCGATGATCGTAAAGGGTGCTGATGGAGCTGCTTGGCCTCACGGCATGCTTGTTGAGGTCCGCGAACATTTGCTGGCTACGAGTGAGGCCCTCATCAATGAAGAACAATACGGGAATACTATCGTAGCCGAGCTCTGGATTTTCACGAATTGCTTGCTCAATCGCAGCGCGGCGATGCTGACCGTCGTTGATGAGTATCTGGGCTTCCATCGGGATGGTGAGGGTACCGATGCTTTGCTCTAGGCCAGTGTCAGAAGCTGGATTGAATTGGACAACTCCATCAACAGAGGCGGTGATGGCGGACAGAGTGTAGTCATCGCGATTGTCAAGCAAATATGCAGAGATCTCAGGGACTCTAGCAAGGTTTAATGTTCGCTGCGCGCGCAAGTCAGCCGGGACATTATCCTCGTTGAAAATGAAGATTTTAGGCACGAGGCGCATGGGGCACATAGCTATATAGCATGGCCTACCAGCTTGGATGCCTCTGACACAAGGGAAGGAGTGGACGTAGGTATTCATGAGACTGCACGTGTTTTCTCTGTCGGTACGTCATTTTGCATATTTTTAACGTACACGCAAGATTAACTGCTCAGTCGGGCATCATGCGCCACGAAAATGCTAAGCCGTCACACCGTTAGGCGAGGCAGGATCGCTGTATAAAGGCTCCAGAGAGTGTAAATGGCAAGCCGTAGGGCAGGTAGATCGGCACTCCTCACAAATAAGGAGTGCCGAGTTAGAAAAGGTCATGCAAAAAAGTCTGAGCCATCAAAGCCAATTTTTGCCTCAATGTATGGCCTTGAGTGATTGCAATTGACAGTACACTGAGAAGTCTCCAAGTGATCTGTAAAGTCAGTTGCAACAACTTTCATTTCCACCGATTCAACGAGGCGCTGTACTGCTAGCTTTTCTTTTCTAAGCTTTATTGCTAGATAGAATTTTTTTGCAAGTGCTTCGTTTTCTGGAAGTTGATACCATTTTCTTAATATGGCATCTACGAGATCGCGTTTACTTTTCCTGCAAACGTTTGAAATTTTCGCATACCTATCATGATGATCGCCATGACGAACTTCCTCAACTGCATCCTTTAACCGTTCTGCTCCAATATCTAAAAATTGCGCAATTTCATCTAAGTTTAGATCTAAGACTGACCACAGCTCAAGTTCCGGGGTTAATTTTCGTGCCGACGGAAGGGCGGTAACATAAATGTGCTTTCCGGATAGTGGCTTTATTATCGCTGACTGATCTGCATCTAATACAGCAAGAATTTCAAATGGGGGATTGGGGGTTGGCTCAAAATGCTTTACAATTTTCTCGATATTAGAATCGCAGCGCATTTGAATTATAGGAAAGTCTGTTAGCATATCAGGATCGGATTTATCCAGAATATACTCAAGGAAGAATCTAGCCAGCTCGTCTTCCACAATATAGATACCCAAGATATTGCTAGATAGGCCTAGTGCGGAAAGATACTTTCTAACATGTTTTGGGTTGGATATCGCTGAGCGACTTTCTAAGCAGTATTGTGACAAAATCCTTATATTTTCAATTCCAACTTTAGAGAGGATGTGCTCCGAATGAGTTGAAAGGATGACCCAAAGCTTTTGCGAGAACGAGCGATCCGCGATCAAATCCATTAAGCGTAACTGGCTATATGCAGAAATAAAGTTTTCCGGCTCCTCAATGAATAGCAAGCTCTGAGGCTCTATATAGTGATAAATAAACCACGTTACGTATAGGCATGAAAGCTCCCCCATTCCCATGTCTGTATTTGTATAGCTTGACCCATTGGGTAGGGTAACTTCGAAGTACGGAAATGGAAAGCCATACTCATGCGGCATTGCGTCAGCAATCTCATAAAAAATTATGGATTGGTAGCTTTTTCCTACAATATTCTCAATTATTGACTTGAATTTCTGTTCGTTGAATGAACGATTATCATCCACGCCCTCAAGAAGCTCGTCCACATTATCGGTACTCCTCAGGTATTCTATAATTCGAGTGCACTCTCTCGAGGGTTCTAGGTAGTAAGCGCTGAATCCGCCTATGGCTGAAGCTTCAGGGGCGACCAGTTTATGATTTTTGTAAATGGTTGCATCAAACGTAGTGCCCGCAAATTTGCTGTGTGCAGCACTGACGTTGCCATCTATGAACGCAGAGTAAAGAAACTTTATAAGTGTTGTCTTTCCTACTCCATTTTTCCCACATATAGCAGTTATGGCAGACTTAAAGTTCAAGTCGACTTCGCTTTTAAATCCTGCGACACCTCTAACCCTAACATCTATAAGTCGGCATGGGTACTTATCGATTTTCAATACATCGCGCCATGCATCGTCAATAGCGGCTAGTCTCATTATTCAGACCTCCATTTCACTGCAGCATCCTCGATTAATGTTTTAATATCATCGCTGCTATTTCTGATTGACTCGATTATGCTTGCAACAACCTCATCTTCTGCGGTGTATAATGATCGGTTACTGTAACCAGACAAGGCCAGGCTTATATTTATTACTAAGTCGCGTATTAGTATAGAGCTGGTAGAGGTTACACGGGATGACGAGCGCTCAATGTATAGGAGCAGAAGCTCACGCAGCGCTCCACGATCGAAGCCAAAATATTCTGCGAGATCCTTATCAATCTGCAAGTTGTTCTTAACTTTGTTTTTTGCAAGCTCTAGATAGATAAAGCCTTTAAAAAAGCGTTCATCACCTAAGTCTCCCCCATCAATTAACTCGCTTGCCAGAACATATAGCCAGTTAAAGGAGGAGGCTTTGGTTAGGTTTATATCGTCCTCACTTGAAATCAGATTTTCTTTTACTTGCACTAGAAAGTCTATAGCGCCTTTAACTGCGTTGATGATTTCCTGAGAAAATCCGTCTTTATTTCTGAATCTAGCAGTTAGGGAGCGGTCGCTAATTGGCGTTCTCAATCCCGAGTTTTCTAGAATAAAACAAACTCTCGTTAGAAGGTCGTTATACGCCATTCGCGAGTTCGAGAACCCTAGAACCGTTTTATCAATGCCTTTTTTTGCCATATATGAAACCAGCGAAGAAACCTGATCTCTTATGCTTCCAAAAAATGCATTTCTTTGTTCGGCCGACGTAAGCTTTACCGACTGATTTAGGCGATGGAACAGCTCTCCCGGTTCGCCGTGATTGTAGTGAGTGATCTCATATATTTTCAAAAGATATCTTTGGAATTCGATCTTTTTATCTTCGGGTAAAGATGAGTACTTCAATCCTCCCAATTCAACGATATCGTCGTCTAGCGGTTCGATAGCTCCATCTATGGCGAATTTATTTTGCATAAAATCTCGAATGGCAGTTAGGCGTTGTTGACCATCCAAGACTTCAGCTTTATGTCCATCAATGCGAACTAGATGAATTGGAGGGACTTGCCACCCCCTAAAAATAGAGTCAATTAATAGTTTCTTTTTATTTGAGTCCCATACCTCGCCCCTTTGGAAGTCGGGTCTTAAATCAATGTTGTCGGCGATAATGTCGTCAAATACGCTTTTAATCTTTTCGTCTCGAGGTGTAACGTTCATTCGTTCTCCTTGTGCTTACTATTCAAGGTGCGGCCTTTAACTTGGTGGAGTTAGTTGGAGAGGGGTGGGCACGTGTCACTTATATAAAATATAAGCTGCCTTGCTTGAGGCTTTGCTTGAGCAAAATCTGAAGGGGAGAAATAGATTTCTTTTTTAACATGACGTCCCTGTCCTGATTTGTCATCGTCAAAGGTCGATGAGCCGAGTTTCTTGATTGTTAGGCTTAGAAGAACTGAGCTGTACCCAGACCTTGATCGCCACGTGAAAGCAATGATGGCATTTTAGCTCATCATGTCGAATTTCGCATTATCTGGCCGACGGATTGCCTCAAGCGCTGGTCTGCTGAACTTAAGCCCGCCAGGATGCTAGAAAGTTTTTTCTCGAGCGGCGCAGTCTTGCTGTTCTTTCAGTTTTTCCGTTCTCCGTAATCCATCCGCGCTTCGATCTGAAACGTCAATTCGTCCGTTGAGATCCATTCAAACTGTGGGCTTTGCAGGGACATGAAATTTGGCTCCATGGAGAACCTGGGCGGCGTTTTGGGGGCGGTGGCGGTGAGATCGGGTGTTGCCCGCGGAGGCGTTAAGCGGGGCGCGCCTCCAGACGACGTCACTCCGGCGCCATCAGCACCGCGAGTGTCATCTTGATAAACTCTTCGTTTTTGCTGATTGTGTCTAGCGCACCGCGAACATTCTCGGCGACATCAGCAGACCCGCGATGCTCGACCCAAAGTGTTAGCTCCATGATGGCAGCTTCGAGGGCGAGTTGGTTTTGATTGATCTTGAAAAGCAAGGAAGGGAGTAGATCTGAATTGGTCATTGGTTATCCTCCGTGTCAGGACAGCGTAGCAGCAGGAAAATTGAGAAGATCAATTGTCTAAACGTTACGATGAGAGCCCATTCAAAGTCGTATTTCCTGAGCTCTAGATCGTCGCCGACTACTCAGACCACCAACCTTTCTCTGCCTGTCCGTAATATGAGCCACTGAACCAGCTTTCTAACTCTACGTCCAAATTGGTAATTAATGCCAGATTCCCCTGCAAAGGATCCAAGAGATTAGCCTGCTTGCGAGCCCAGTCGATCCAAGGCTTTGCAATTTCTTGATCTGCAATCGGAGCAATTTTCAGGCGATCTTCCACCGCTTTTATGAAGGCTCGTAAGCGCTCGGCTCGCTCCCATCGCTCTGTATGTCTAACGACGTTTAGTCTGAGGCGGCGTTGAGTCTCTGTTGTACGGGCTCGTTCAAGACGTCGTCTTTCATCTTCAGCCCATTCACGATTTCTTGTCTCCTCTTTCTCTCTGAGGACTTTGATAGAAACTGATGCGGAACTTAAGCCCGTCAGGATGCTAGAAAGTTTTTTCTCGAGCGGAGCGGTCTTGGTGTCCTTCCAGTTTTTCCGTTCTCCGTAATCCATCCGCGCTTCGATCTGAAACGTCAATTCGCCAGTTGAGGTCCATTCAAACTGTGGGCGTCGCAGGGACATGAAATTAGGCTCCCATGGAGCACCTGGGCGGCGTTTTGGGGGCGGTGGCGGTGGGATCGGGTGTTTGTCTAATCGCTCTATGAGTCGCACGGCCATGGTCTCGCCCTTAACAATGGCAATGGTTTTTCCTTCAGCGTTGATCTTCCATGAACAACCTTCAGCTTCACCCTCTTTGATCAATGCATCAAAAAGGATTGCGCAGCGTTCTATCAATGTCGATGAAATCATCACATTCAATACACGCTTGCCTGCGTAGTCGAGGTAGCCGTCCTTGACCTTCGACGTTTTTGCGCGCTTTAGCCATTGACTCACTAGCGCGTGAGGCTCGGATAATTGATAGGGGGCTTCAATCTTCCGCCGGACTATAGGTGAGTTCAAATCAGTGCCAGTCGCGACGAGCGAGTTGTCACGGTCGAGCACTTGGAATCGGACATTGCCTTCGACCTGAGGAGGTTTGGGTTTGCGTTGTCGCTGCTTTTCCGATTTGGCCCAGTGGCCACGCCCAGGGAGAGGGATGCCGGCTTTGCGACAAGCTTTGGCGACGGCGACGTCGGAAACACCAATTTCGTGGGCCAGTTTGACCATGGATGTTTGCCACACTTTTTCGAACAGTTCCGCAACGGTGAAGCTCACGAATGTATACATGCAGTCGGTCACCTTTGCTCATCGCGAATTTAAGGTCACAACGCCGGTTGTCGCGGATGTTAAGTTCCTGAGAGCGCTGGGTGCAACAACCCTATGAGGGTGTTCGCGTCTATGTCGCCGCGTACGCTGGAAAAGACAACTTCGACTCGTTTGGCGTGTGCTCGTAGGTCGAGGACAGCACCGCACTGAGTCGATCGCCCAGCAGGTTCCAGGCGTTTTTCTTCTCGTCGGCATAGTCGTGATGCAAGTAGTGGCGTCTCACCCGAGAGCCGGCCAGTACATGATTTTGGCAGCGATCAATGACGTCCAGGCTAACGCCTAAGGCTTGCATCATGGTCGCCCCCGTACGGCGCAAGTCATGCGGCGTCCAGTCGCCGTTTTGGCCGTCGGCAAGGACCAGGGTATCGTCATGGCACCGTCTGGAGAGGGCCTTGCGGTTTTTGAACCGGGCTTGACGGTCACCCACCTGCTTGCTCACCACTTTCACGTCCACATGCCCATCATCCTGCTTGTTCGGAAAGCACCACAGGGAGTCTCCCGTCAGGGTCTTGAGTTCCTGAAAGAAATGCAAGGCGAAGGAGGAGAGGAAGACATGGTGGTCCTGTTTCTTGCCGCGGGTGCCTTTGACGTTTTCGCTGGGGAGGAACCAGGTTTGCTGGTCCAGATCGACATTTTTCCATTCGGCCTGCAGCAATTCACCAATTCGGCACAGCGTGCCCAGGCTAATCCAGAGCGCGAGCTGCGTTTCCTTCTTTAGCGGACGAATGCCGTCGTATTTTTGGCCCGCGGGGAGGGCGTCGTAATCGGCGGTCATTTGCTGGAAACGGTTGTGCAGTTCCAACAGCTCCGCCGGGGAAAGGATACGGCTTCTTTCCGCCTCGTAGTCGGCGGGGATCAGAGGGGAAATGTCGACCAACTCAGTCGGATCGCCCTCGATCAATAAGGTCCGCCAGGGCTGACGCTTTCTAGCCCAGCTAAACATCTGGGTGAGGTCGGCGAAGAAACTGATGGCTTGCCGGTGAGCGCCGCGGTTGACCACGGCCCGGATTAGCGCCCGAACATCGTGTTCGGAAACATTGTTCACCGCTGTCCTACCGAGTGCTGGCAAAAGGTCCTTGTTAAAGCGCCGTTGCAACTCGGCATTGCCGTCTTTACGCGCGACGCCATCCAGCAGCCAGGCCTTGGCCAGATCCTGGACGGTCAGAGTTTGGACCTTCGTCGATTTTTCCTGATCGGCTTTTGCGTTCGTCGCGGCATGAGCCTGTGCCTTGGCGGTTTTCTTGTGCTCGTTGGGATTGATCTGCTCATCGATGAGCGCACGGGCCTGGTTGCGCGCCTTGCGGATGTCCGTCAGGGATTTGCGCGGCCAGGACCCGCAGGAGTACTCTTTATTCTGCTCGCCCCAGCGATAGCGATAGAAAAAGCTGACCGACACACCGTCCTTACGGACTGAGATTCGACCGGCCAGATTGCCATCCTCCCTAAGGATTCGGCCGGCATCGTTGGCGGTCAGCGACTCGAGTTCTTTGATGGTGATTTTGGCCATGAAACGGACTCCCCCTACTTTTACCCCCACAAAAACGTCGGCTCTTGATGGACGTTGCTGGACTCTCGTAGAGCAGAACACCGCTGGAGCTCAAGTAAATACTAGCTTATAAAAATCCAGAGTAAAATTTTGGAAGCTTTCAAGAAGTATGAAAAAGGAGATGGGGTGCTAGCGGTCGAGTGTTCGAATCACTCCGTCCCGACCATATTTTTCAGTGACTTAGCCCAACTCTAACCAGTTGGGCTTTTTCATGGGCGGGAGTTTTGCGGGACTCCTCGATTTTTCACGCATGCTTCCTCTTCAAGATTGTCAGCACCGGTCCACGCGAATCGGTTGCTGATACCTTATTTGCCGCCGCAATGAGCTGATCCAATTCCGCCGCCGAGTAGTGGTAGATGATGCTGTTCCTGTGGCCGAGCAGCGCTTTGCGATCCTCTTCAGTACACCTGCAGCACGCAGCCTTCTCCCAAAGGTGTGCTTCAAGTCGTGAATTCGGATTCTGGCAAAGCCGTCATGTGCCGGCCGCAAAAATTTCTCCTACCACTTCTTCGCCGCTCGGATGCGCGCGTTCTTCCAGGCCGAGTCATTCATGCGGTGAACGGTCGTTTCATTCCCCTCGCCATCTGGCTTGCCAAACGGGAACACATAGAGCGGATGCTTGCCGCGCTGCTTCTCGATCACTGACTTGGCAACGTCATTCATCACGACCAGACGTTCGTCTCGGTTCTTCACGCCAGCCCTGGCGCTTCTTCCCCCAAATCCTGCCGGTATTAGGAACAGCGGCTGACTTTGAAGGGGGAGGGAGTAGAGGTTTTTGGAGCTACGGCTACTCTCGAAGGGAGTCGGTTATAGCGGTGGCTCAGATGCTCAACGAAACGGATACGGTCGGACAAACGTTTAAGCGGGCTTTTTTCCGGGTAGATGGCGTGACGATGTATTTCTTTTGGGCTGTTTGGCTCGGGCTCACGACTTGGGCGCTGTTTGATCCTGGTCCTTTAAGAACACCTGCTTGGTTACTTTTCATCATCGGCCTGCTGAGTCCTTTTCTCTACATCCTGTTTGGTCTGATGCGCTTACCCGGGTTGTTGACGGCGCTTATCATCATTTTTTTCAATGCTAAATTCCTCTCGGTCTTCGTCTGACTTCTGAAGGCGAGGGAGTTACTGGATCGCGGCGGCTTCTAGCGCTTCGTCGATCTCTGGATATTCCGGGCGTGCAGGCGGATAGGCCGGAGCAGTCATCGCTTGGTCGATGGCTGCCCGGAGGTTCTCGCTGTAGTTCTCACTGACACCCCGCTCGTTTGGCTTGTCCATCCATGGCGCCTGGGACTGCTGGCAGTGGAGGTGGGCCGGACGGTCCATTCGAACCACGCTGGGATTTTCTGAAACAGAGGAAGTTGGTGCATTCCAGGTTTTAGCGATCCTTTTTCTTGGCCCGATCTATCTGTTTTTTGCGCAACTCTGGTTCCATCTATTGATCTGGGTAACTGCGATTGGCTTGGGGGTCATAGCGGGCCCACCTTGGATGGGTATACCCGTTATCTGCCTCCCCATTGGATACTGCTTTTTTATCCGGAAAATTGTCGCTGATGTCTATTTGAAGAAGGGCTGGGAAGAAGTACCGGACGCGCCCTGATCTGCCGAGCGCGGAGCATCAGACACACCGCACCCGCTGGTTTTACGACTGCTTCGCAGCCGAGCGGGAGCAAGCTCCCTCGCCACAGGTCTGCGTTTCTCTAGAGTGAACAGCGTTAGGCTCTCAGCCTTGCACCGCGAAAAACTCATTTCCCCCCAGTCACATCAAGAAACGTCCCCGTCACAAACGACGCCTCTCCACCCGCCAGCCATAAAATCGCCCGTGCCACTTCCTCCGGTTGGCCTCCTCGACCCATGGGGATCGAATCCTTCACCCGATCAACCCGTCCCGGCTCGCCGCCGCTGGCGTGCATTTCGGTGTAGATGTGTCCGGGGCGAATGCAGTTGACGCGTATGCCTTCCCGGGCCACTTCTTTGGCGAGGCCGATGGTGAAGGTCTCCAAGGCGCCCTTTGAGGCCGCGTAGTCGACGTATTCATTGGGACTGCCCAGGCGCGCGGATGCCGAAGAGATGTTGATGATCGCGCCGCCCGGGCCGTTATGCCGGTACGCCATGCGCTTCACTGCCTGCTGGGCGCAGAGAATCGGGCCGATGGAGTTGACCGCGAAGATGCGCTGCATGCGCTCGAAGCCAAGGTCTTCCAGGCGTGACTGAGCCGATAGGATGCCCGCGTTATTGACCAGGACGTCGATGCGCCCGAACGAGCGGTCGATGGCCGCGAACAGATCGGCGACCTGTTCGGGGTCGGCACTGTCGGCGCGCATGGCCAGCGCGCGGCGTCCGAGTGATTCCACATCCGCCGCCACTGCCAGCGCTGCGGGCTCGTTGGCAACGTAGCTGATCGCGACGTCGTAGCCTTGTGCGGCGGCCAGCCGCGCGGTGGCGGCGCCCACTCCGCGACTTCCTCCGGTTATCAGGACCAGCGGTGCCTGCGAGTCATTGACCATGGTGAATAGCCCTCCTGAGCAGTTGGCTGTGTCAGCCGATGATAATGGTGCCGCAGACGATCACTGCGCACGCCAGGATCCGGCGGGCGGTGAGTGTCTCGCCGAGGAAGATGGCGCCGATCAGCGCTGCAAACAGCACGCTGGTTTCGCGCAATGCCGATACCGCCCCCAGGGGCGCTTCGTTCATGGCGTAGATGACGATTCCATAGGCCAGCAAGGAGACGAGCCCGCCGGCCGCGGCGCTGAATATTCCCGGGCGGACGGAGAACAGGCTGCGTGCGTCGCGCAGGCCGATGTAGACCATCGGCATCAGCACGCCCCACAACGCGCACATCCAGACGGTGTAGGCGAGCGGCGCGCCGGAGAGCCTGGCGCCGATGCCGTCGACGACGCTATAGGCGGCGATGAAACAGCCGGTGCCCAGCGCGTAGGGCAGGCTGGGCACCGACAGTTGGCGGCCCCTGAAGGCCAGGGAAATGATCCCGCCGGACACCAGCGCAATCCCCAGCAGGACGCCGGGGGCGATGCTTTCTCCGGCGAAGACGGCGGCGCCCAGGGCGATCAGCGCCGGTGATGAACCACGGGAAATCGGGTAGACCTGTCCCAGGTCGCCGACCCGGTAGCTGCGCACCAGGAACAGGTTGTAGCCGACGTGCAGTACGGCTGAAAGCACCGCATAACCCCAACTGGCGGCAGCCGGTGGCACCATGAATGCTGCGGCGACGACGCAGGTCACGGCGATGGCGATGCACATGATCGTCATTGACCACAGCCGATCGGCACCGCGGCGCAGCAAGGCGTTCCAGCCGGCATGCAGGAGCGCGGCGAAAAGAACCAGTGAGATGATATGGATAGGCATGCGCCATTCTAGGCAGCGCTGATGCCGTACTACAGCGAAGTCTCCTCATCGTTTCATGAGTAAAACCTCATGCATTTTCATAAGCGCGTTGGACGGTCGACGCTTCGCCGATCAACCATTGGCGGAAGCTGACGATATGCGGCTGCGATTCGATGCCCTTGGGGCAGACAAAATAGTAGGCCAGCGGTGACGGGAATGGCACGTCGAACAGCCGCACCAGGCGGCCATCGCTGATTTCGCTTTCAACATGCCCGCTGCGCACCAAGGCAACGCCCTGGCCGAGCAGGGCTGCCTCGACCGTCATGTTGGTGTCGCCGAACCTGACGCTTTCCTTGAGTGGCAAGAATTCCAGGCCGACCTTCTCAAACCACATCTCCCATTTCGGCACCAGCTCGGCGCCATCCCGGGTCAGCAACGGGTAGTGCAACAGTTCGGCTGGGCTGCGTGGCGTCCCGAAGCGCTGCAGCAAGTCAGGACTGGCCACCGGAAAAACCTGCTCGCCGAACAGGAATTCCGAATACAGGCCCGGGTAATTGCCCTTGCCGAGCCGGATCGCCACGTCGGCCTGGGCACTGGAAAAGTGGATGATCTTGTCGGTGGTGTCCAGCGAGACCAATAACTCCGGGTGCAGGCGGGAGAGATTCGGCAAGCGGGGCAGCAGCCATTTCAGCGCGAAGGAATAGGTGGTGCTGACTTCGAGTCGAACCCTGCCTTTCTGCTCGCGCAGATCGCCCAGGGTGGCTTCAAGGCTCATGAAAAACTCGCGCACGATGGGCGCCAGCGTGGCCCCCGCTGCGGTGAGGCGCAATGACTTGCCACGTTCGAACAATTGCAATCCCCAAAGGGACTCCAGGTGCTTGAGCTGGTGGCTGACCGCGCTTTGGGTGACGTGCAGCTCTTGCGCGGCTGCGGTAAAGGTCGCATGGCGGGTGGCGACTTCAAAGGCGCGTAATGTAGCGGTCGGCGGCAAGTCTCTCATGTGAAGGGTATCCGGCGTTTTAAGGATGTGCGTCATGAGCGCTGGCTCATGATAGAACATCGCCGGCGGCTATGAAGGGGACGGCTCACGGAGGGATTGCTGATAATGCGCTTCATCGACCTCGGTCAGGCTCGCATGGCCGTCGTAGTGGTAGATTCGGTGCTTGTCTCGGGCATAACGCTCCGTCAGGAATTCCAAGGTGCCCAGGTCGATACGCATGGCACTCAACGGCCGCCGATGGCAGAACAGTTTGCGTGTACCCAATTGCAGGAAATCGGGATGCGGCACGCGGACTTCATCAGGCTCGAACGCCACATCCAGCCACTTGCCTTCCGAGAAGATCAGCGTGGGGCTGATGGCATAGGTTCCGAGAATGCGAGTGTCGCAAGGTTGCAGCTTTTTTTTCGCCTCGCCGTAGTAATAAACCGAGTCCCGATCCTTGGCCCAACCATGCCCGCAAGACTCGAAACTGGCTACCTGAGCCTTACGGATCGGTTCGGGGGGATGATAGAAGACCCGGTGGCAGAACACGGTTTTGCCGTCGGTGAGATAGGGCCCGCCGAGTGAGCGGAAGTGCTCAACCGGCTCTTGGGAAAACCGTTCCGGCACTTGCGTCTCGGCGTTATGAAACGGAATCAGATAAAGGCCCCGGGCGTCGCCGCACAGGTGCGTGTCGAGCAATTGGAAACTTGCAGCGTCCAGCCCGTTGATAACGCGGCCATGGAAGTACACCTGGCGGCCTACTTCGAAACCGAGGCCGATGGCTTCTAGCGGCGGCGTTTCTGTTTGCGTTTCTGCGGCGTCAGGCGGTACTTGCAAACGGTGCCACCAGTAATCCTGCAGGTGCGGATGAGCCTCGAAGTAGGGCGCCCACGCCTGTTGCATGGCCGCATCGATGATGCCGCCAGAACCCAGCGGACCCTTCCTGTCGCCTGCGAGTACCGGCGAGTAATCCAGCTCATCGCCACAGAGCTGGGTCACGACGAAGCTTTCCACGTCGACATCCAGGCGTTTCTGGCGTTTGTAGACGTGCTGTTGATCACGGTAATAGTCGAATCCCAAGTGGCGGAAACTCGGGCCATGGGCATCACGCAGGCGCGTCCCGGCGGCGTAGACGTACAGGTCGTCCACGGCGAAATACTCATCCTCGCTTTCGCTGCTACCAACCACGCGACCGCACTCGTCGAACGCCGGGTGGCAGTTCTTCAGCAGCCGAAAATCGCCAACGTAGCGCAGGGTCTTGCCGGTCAGGTAATAGGCGCGTTGCCGGTCCTTGGCGTAACGTTCGTTAAGCACGGTGAAGGTCGCCAGGTCGGCATTGTCGATGCGATAGAAGTACTCATAGGCAATGCTCGAACCTTGCTGCGCCTGCACGATGATCGACTGTCCATCGGTTCCCCAGCGTTCGGCGAGCATCCGGAAGTCGTCTGGATTGCTGATCGGTAACGGGGTGCCGTCCTTCTGATGCAGGGGTTTGAAACCCTTGTAGACCTGGCCGTCGATCACCCGATAGGAAGGATGGTTGCAATAACGCACCCGCGCCGTCGCGCTGGCGATGAATTTGCCTTGAAGAAAGATATTTACCCCGTCGCTGAACAGGGCAGAGGCTGCAGTCACCGAGGCTGGCGACGATGCCACCAGGGCCAGGCTGTCGGGCTTTGCCTGAAGGATTTCGGTAATTGTGTATTCACCGAACCAATAGGCGCCGGACGCATCGCGCCAATACTGGTGGCCAAGGTCTTCCAGGGCCTGGTCGAACCGAAACGCCAGGGCCTGGAGCGCGTGATAGCCGTAGCGCTGTGGGTAGGCGGGAAGCAGGTAATAGTCGCGCAAGGCGTCACGCAAAATCCAGGGGTTGCGTCGATGCCGCCAGACCGGCTGGCCGACAACCAGGGGCGACGGCGGATAACGCCCGTCACTGGCAGCTTGCGCTATCGCGTCGGGGTGTGCGCCTTCAGGGTTGAGCAGGATGTACACGTCCGGCACTTGTCCGTCGCCCAGCAGCACGCCTTCCAGGAAGGCGAAACCCTGATGCCATTCGAGATCAAGCGGCTCCCACTCAGCAATAGCCGTCTCTACGTCTGTCATGTTGTTGCGACCTGAGCGTCCGATGGTGGGCCAATGATCAAGGTTTTACATGCCAGAAGCACACCGTTCAGTTATGAATCGGCAGGCTCACCCCGAAAAGTACGAAAAAACCGCCACAGACTTTATTGAACCGGCGCCCGGTTCGGGCGAGCCAGGGTCTGACCCGGTGCGCTGCGCTGGCTACACCGAACTCAACGATAAACTCGACGACCGCGTAAGTCAGCGCGATGGCCAACGTCTGCGCGATGATGTTCCGGTGCGGATCCAGAAACGGCGGAATGAATGCGGTAAACAGCAGCAGCGCCTTGGGATTGGAAATGGCCGATACCAACCCCTGGCGGAACAGCGACCCACCACGGAAGCTGTCTGTAGCGGGCGCCTCAAGACTGACGGGAGGCGATCGCCACAGATTGAAGCCCAGCCAGATCAGATAGAGCCCGCCGATGATTTTCAACGCCGTGAACCAGGTAACTGAAGCCTGGATCAGCGCACCCAGGCCCAGGGCGCAAAGCGTCAGCACGAGGGCAAAGCCGAGGACGCCGCCGGTGATGGTGAACAGCGTTTTCCGGCTGCCGTGAATGGCGCCGTGGGTCAGCGCCAACAAGGCATTGGGACCTGGCACTACCGCTATGCCGCAGCAAGTAACCAGATAGAGCAACCAGGTATCAAACGGCATGATCCGATCCAGATGGGTTGATTGACTTGCATCCTGCGAGTGAACGACGATCATGGAAAGCGCATAATTCACGTCGTAGCCATTCGATTAACGAATAGAGGATAACCGCGATGCCGGCCAGCGATTTGCAGACCGATTGGCTCAAGTGCTTCGTGGCGGTGGTGGATGCGGGTTCGCTGTCGGGGGCCGCCCACGAGGTCAACAGATCCCAGTCCGCCGTCAGCATGCAGATAAAAAAACTCGAGGCCGCGCTCGGGCGGCAGTTATTGAGTCGTGGCCCGCGACATCTTCACCTGACCGCCGACGGCCAGACGCTACTGGGCTATGCCCGTCGTATTCTCGCGCTGCATGCGGAAACCCAGGCGGCTTTTCATGGGGAAGAGTTGACCGGACGAATCCGTCTGGGGGTCGCCGAGGACTACGCAGCGAAGTACCTCACACCCGTTCTGAAACGCTTTTCGCCGCGCTACGCCGGGGTGGAAATCGAACTGAATTGCGAACAGTCCACTGCGCTTATCCCACGCGTACGCAGCGGCGATCTTGATCTGGCGCTGGTGTCGAGGGACTCGCCTCAAAGCGGTACCTTTCTGTTCAAGGAGCCCATGGTCTGGGTGGGCTCACCCCAGTTCGAACTGTGGAGGCGCGACCCGGTGCCTATCGCCGTCTACGAAAGCGAAAGCCTGGCCCGGCGATACGCGGTGGATTCGCTGACCCAGCAGGGACGCCGATTCAAAGTGGTCTACAACAGCTCCAGCCTGGCCGGACAGGTCGCCGCCGTTGAGGGGGGCCTTGCGATTGCCGCGATCACGCAGTGCACGGTGCAGCCATCGCTTCACGTCCTGAGTGGCGAGCACGGCTTGGGGAACATCGAATCCATGGAGGTTTCGATACTCCGTAGCCGGGCTTCTCGCGGGTCCAAGGCGGTCAACAGTCTTCATGCTTTTATCATCAGAGCGCTCAGAGCCCAGACGTAGTCATGGGGGCGAGGTTGATAGCCATTCCAGTCAGCCACAAACCGTCCAGCACCGGAGCATTTTCGCTGTGAAGCGTCAGGCTTTGTAGCGCTCGGCAACCGTCGATTGCTTGATCTCCGACAGCAGTCCCTGCCGCGCCGCCTGCAACGCATCCCAGCGCGCGCCGTCCTGCAAGGGTGGGATGGTCACGCCTTCGCGGCGATCGAAGCCGACCAGCGCGGCATCCACCAGGTCGCTCACTTCCATGATTTCAGTCAGCGTATTGATGTCGATACCGGCGCGTTCCCAGATTTCGGTACGGGTGGCTGCCGGCAGCACGGCTTGGACGTAGACGCCTTTGGGCGAAAGCTCGACGCTCAGCCCTTGGGAGAGGAACAGCACGAAGGCCTTGGTTGCGCCGTAGACCGACATGCCGAATTCCGGTGCCAGGCCGACTACCGAGCCGATGTTGATGATTGCGCCTTCGCCAGCGTTTGCCAGGCGCGGGGCGATGGCGCTGGCGAGTCGAACCAGCGCGGTGGTGTTGAGCGCAACGAGGTGCGCGACGCTGTCGGTGGTCTGTTCGATGAAACTGCCGGACTGGGCGGCGCCGGCGTTGTTGATCAGGATGCCGATGCTGTCGTCATCGCGCAGGCGGGCCTCGACCTTGTGCAGGTCGCCGGTTTGGGTGAGGTCGGCCTGGAGCACATCGACGCTGACGTTGTGTTCATTGCGCAGTTCGCTTGCCAGCGCTTCCAGCCGCGCGTTGTCGCGGGCGACCAGCACCAGATCGTGGCCGCGTTGGGCGAAGCGCTTGGCATAGACCGCGCCGATGCCGGTGGAGGCGCCAGTGATGAGGACGGTTTTGCGAGTGGTCATGGTGTCGGTCTCTTGAGAGGGTTGGAATGTGCGGTCACTTCAACTACGGGGCTGGGCTCGGCAACCGTCGGGTAGTCAGTTTCGTACCGCTTGTTTCTAGGATGATGATCGAAATCTAAACTGTCAACGAATTTGATTATGCTCGGCATCTATGTATGATGAGGGCTTGATTCGAGCGGCCACGAGGCATACGCAAATGAGAGTGACCAAGGCCCAGGCACAGGCAAACCGCGAGCACATCGTCGAGACGGCGTCGGTGTTGTTTCGCGAGCGCGGTTTTGACGGAATAGGCGTGGCGGACCTGATGGCCGCTGCGGGTTTTACCCATGGCGGCTTCTACAAACACTTCGGGTCGAAGGCCGACCTGATGGCTGAGGCTTCCGCGAACAGCCTTTCGCAGTCGCTGGCCAGTACCGGCGAGTTGGATGTAGGCGGATTTTTTGCGATGTATCTATCCAGGGAACACCGCGATGCGCGGGGTCACGGTTGCACGATGGCAGCTTTGTGCGGCGATGCGGCGCGTCAGTCGGACGAGTTGAAAGCGACTTTCGCCAGCGGCGTCGAAAGCACCCTGGCTTCGCTTGAAAAAAAGCTTGAGACACAAGAGGAGAGGGGCCGGGCGAAGATGCTTGGCCTGCTCGCCCAGGCTATCGGCGCGATCATGCTCTCGCGCGCGTGCCCGGACGATGCTCCGCTGGCTGGCGAGATACTTGAGGTCTGCCGTGCACAGATCCTGGCGTCCCTGCCAGCATCGGAGCCATGAAAAATCAGCGGTAGCGCAGCACGTGCTACCGCTGTCCGGATCAGAAAATGAACTTGAACAGGGCAATGACCACGATCAGGCCGATCAGGAAAATGATCCCGACGGTACCACCAAGAAATTTCAACATGAGGACGCTCTCTTCAGATGGGCTTAGTGTTCTAGACCCCTGGCGAGCGCGCGCGGTTCGTTAAATTTTCGAATGATCGGCCGCAGGCTTTCAGTGAACCGCCAGGGACCTCGGGACGGAAACGTATTCGAACTTCGAAACGGTCTTGATCCAGTACCGCCGATACTCGGTCTTGTCCGGCGCCAGCGGTTTATGGCTTGACCAACGGTTTTCCGCCTTCAGGCTGGCGCGATAAGCCTCCCATTCTTTCTGCTCGGCCACTTCCCTGGCTTTGTTCCTGTCATCGAACCAACCGAGGACGTACGCATCGCTCTGGTCCGTGCCGCTCGCTATCAGCAGATATATGTCTGTCATCACCGGTTCCCGCCGCAATCCAGCCACCCAGTCACTGGGCTCTTGTGAGGGTTATCGGCCGCGGTGGCGGTTTTTTAAGCTGTTTGATAAACGGCCCTGGGTTCGACGCGCCACTGCTCAGGCACCCTCCGTCTGCGCAAGATAAGTCATCAGCCATTCGCGGAAGCGATTGACACTTTGCCGGTTCGGCACCCGCCCCAAGGGTTCCAGCAGGCAAAACTGCGCATCGGTGCGCAAGAGGCTGGAGGTCGGGCGAACAAGGTGGCCGGTCTGCAAGTGGTCGCCGAGTAACCTCGACCAGGCCAGGGCCACACCTTGCCCGGCCAGCGCCGACTGGATCAGCATCGAGTAGCTGTTGATGTTGATCCGCCGACGAGGCTCTGGCGCCTGGTGGCCTAGGCGTCGGAACCATTCTTTCCAGCCGATCCAGTCCCGATGCTGGTCCTCCAGCCATAACCAGGTGCAGGCGCCGAGCTGTTCGAGCCTGCCGGCCTCGGGATGCTGCGCCAGGTACGCGGGGCTGCATACCGGGAAAATCTCTTCGCTGAACAGCGCGGTGACCTTCATGTTGTTGGGCGGTGTGCTGCAGTAATACAGCGCCAGATCGCAATCGAGCCGGGAAAAGTCCTCGACCTGGTCGGTGGCGATGATGCGCAGGTCGATCTCTTCGTGCTGGCGCTGAAACTCCGAAACAAGCGGGAGCAGCCACAGGGATGCCATCGCCGTACTGGTGACCACGGTGACTTGCTGCGCGCCTTGCCAATGCCGAACGCCAGCCGTGGCGCGGGCGATCTGCTGCAACGTATCGCGAATGCTTTCGTGGTACTGGCTGCCTGTCGCAGTGAGGTTGATTTCACGGGTCGTGCGGATGAACAGCGCCGTGCCCAGATAATCTTCGAGCAGGCGTATCTGGCGGCTGATGGCGCCCTGGGTGACGTTCAGTTCACGAGCCGCCACGGTGAAACTCCGGTGGCGAGCAGCGGCCTCGAACGCCACCAGGCTGTTGAGCGGCGGCAACGGTTGCAGTTTCATCGGCCTGGGTCACTGTCTTGTTTGGGGTCAGGCGCAGGGTGATTGTGCAGAAGCCTGCGCGCAGTGACTAGCAGATCAGGCGTGACGGCTAGAGATCGATGACCAGATTGGAGGTCGGCTTGCTGCAGCAGAGCAAGCGCAGGCCTTTGTCGATCTCCCGTTGGCGGATGCCGCCGTTGTGGTTCATGTCCACCGTGCCTTCCAGCAGGGCGGTCTTGCAGGTGCCACAGATGCCCTGGCTGCACGAGGAGGGCACGATCGCCCCGGCTTTTTTCGCCGCGCTCAGCACGGTCTGGTTGCCGGACATGCTGAAGGTCTTGCCCGAACGCGACAGGGTGACGGTGAACATCTGTTGCGGGTCGGGTGAAGGGGCCTGCTCGATCAGCGGTTCCTCATTCAGCACCGCGATATCGAAGCTTTCCTGATGATAGTGGCGAAAATCGAACGCCGCTTCCCTGAGCAGCGCCTTGACCGCTTCCATGTAGCCTTGGGGCCCACAGGTGAAGATTTCCCGCTCGTGGTAGTCCGGCACTTGCTGGCTCAACAGAGGCAGATCGAGCCGACCGATCGGCTGCTGCCACTGGCTGGCAGCGCCAAGCCCTTCGCAAATACCGATGACCCGCAGGCCGGGCATATCGGCCTGCATTCGCGTCAGTTCGTCATGGAAAATGATGTCCGCCGGCGTGCGGGCGCTGTGCAGGAACACGATGTCGAGATTGGCCGCCATGTCGCAGGCGGCGCGGGTCATCGACATCAAGGGCGTCACGCCGGAACCGGCCGACAGGTACAGCAGTTTTGTCGCCGGATGGCCCACCGGTGTGAAACTGCCCGCCGGGCCGGATGCCCTGAGGTTGTCTCCCGGTTCGAGATGGTCATGCAGCCAGTTCGAGACCACGCCACCCGGCACGCGCTTGACCGTAATCGAAAAGGTGAACGGGCGCGTGGGGGAGGACGACAGCGTGTAGCAGCGCGCGATGGTTTGCCCACCGATGACCGGCGACAGCGTGATGAATTGCCCCGGTTCGAAGCTCAACGCAGTGAAGTCCGCGCACTGGAAGACGAACGTCTTCACGTCATGGGTTTCCTGGCGCACGGCGCAACATGACAAGGTTTTCTGCTCGCCGCTGTGCCATTGCGAGCCATAGGCGGCCCAGGTCGTCGGGTCGGTAAAACGTTGGAGGCGCGTCAGCTTTTCGTAGGTCGTCATGTCCATCCCTCACACGCCATGGGCGGCCAGACGCGCCGCGTACCAGCGAGAAAACTGGTCGACATAGGTTTCGGTAAACGCCGAGAACGGTCCGGGCGAATAGGCCGGGTCCTGGGTGCCGCTGTGGGTGATGCCGACCAGGTTGGCGTCTTGAAGATTGGTTGCAGCCCAGACCTCGATCAGTCTGTCCACCTGGTAGTCCACGCCCTCGATGGCATCGGCGTGCACCAGCCATTTGGTCCGCACCAGGGTTTTATCGGGCGCCAGCGGGATGATGTAGGAGACCACCGCGTGGTCGCTCATGATGTGGGTCCATGAGTTGTGGGTCCACAAGTGTATGTCGCCCAGGTCGCGCCGGGTGAGGTCGCCAAACAAGCGCGTGCAGGCGACGCGGGTATCGAGGGTCTGGGATTCGCCGTTGCCGGCGATGGCCAGGCGCTGGGTGCGGAACTGAGTCACCGCGTCCTCGCCCAGGTGCTCGACGGCCTCACAGAGGTAGCCTTGGTTTTCCCAGTCTTGCCTGGTATCGGCGTTGCGCTGGTGATATTCCTTGAGTGCCAGGAGCGAGTCCTCGCCCAGTCCGTCGGTGCAGAAGCCGAAGTCCTCCGGCAGGAACGACGCGGTCAATTCGGGGTGAGTGGCGGCGCAGTGATAACACTCGCGATTGTTCTCGATCACCAGTTTCCAGTTGCCGTTCTCGATGATTTCCGACTCGTAGGCGATCTTCGAATGGCTGAGATCGTACTGAGCGAAACGCGGGGTCATGACCTGGTCGAGGTACAGGATGTCTTCCGGCGGCTCGTCACTCAGGCAGACGAATACGTGGGCACCCACCACGCGGGTGTGGACCGGGATCAGGCTCTTGCACCCCGGGTCGAAATCCTTGCCCATGTGCGCGGCATGTTTCAGGCTGCCGTCCAGGTCGTACGTCCATTGGTGATAGGGGCAGACCAGCATGCCCACCGTCGATTTGCCGGCCTGTTTCAAGCGCGCCCCACGGTGACGGCAGACATTGCGGAACGCCTGCACATGCTCGTCATCGTCGCGGACCAGGATGATCGAGGATTTGCCGATATCGATCGTCGAGACATCGCCGGGTTCGGCAACGTCGCTGGTGACCCCCACCAGAATCCAGTGTCTGGTAAAAAACACATCGACGTCGGTTGCAAAAACATCCTCGCGGCCGAACAGACCGCCAGGCATGCCATGGCCCGGGGTGCGGTCGGCCAGCAGTTCACGATGGGTTTTCAGGGTTGGGTTCATCGTCGATCTCACTCAAGGCAAATGATCGGTGGTTGGCGGACAAGCAGTGCTGCAGGGAAAACGGGTTTCGTCTGTTCAGGCCACCGCAGGCTCTGACAATGGCTCGGACAAAACCGGGCGCGACAGGTCATGCCCGAGCAGTGCGCGGTACAGTTCCGTATCGCCCAGTACACCGACGACGGTCTGGTCTTTATCGAGCACGATCAATGGATGTCCTGTTTCGTAGCGGATACGCAGCGCCTCGCGCATGCCGGTATCCGCCGGCACCGAGGTGACCAGGCGGCGCAAGGGCGCGCTGGCCTCGTTGCGGTTCCAGTGTTGCAGCGCTTGGGCCGCAGCGCCGCGGCGCACGCTGGCCAGTTCTTTCGATGCGTTCAGCGCAGCCCAGAGGTTCTGCACCGTATCCAGGCAATATTCGCCCTGGGCGGATATGCACTGGTCCAACGGGGTCATCAGGCTTCCCGCGCAGAGCACATTCAATGGGTTGGTGTGGGCGACGAAGTTGCGCACGTAGTCGTCGGCCGGCTTCAGCACGATCTCCTCGGGTCTGCTGTACTGGATGATCTTGCCGTCTTTCATGATGGCGATCCGTGTTCCCAGCTTGAGGGCTTCGTCCAGGTCATGACTGACGAAGACGATGGTCTTGTGCAACTTGCGCTGCAGATCGAGCAGTTCGTCCTGCAGGCCTTGGCGGATCAGCGGGTCGAGGGCCGAGAAGGGTTCGTCCATCAGCAGGATATCGGCGTCCATCGCCAGGGCGCGGGCCAGGCCGACCCGCTGCTGCATGCCGCCGGACAACTCGTCGGGCTTCTTGTTGCGCCATTGGGTCAAGCCCACCAGTTCGAGCTTTTCGTCGACCAGCTTGCGCCGCTCCTTCTCGGGACGGCCTTGCATTTCGAGGCCGAAACCGATGTTCTCGCGCACGGTCAGCCAGGGCATCAGGGCGAATTTCTGGAAGACCATGGCGATGCGTCGGGTGCGCATCATTTTCAGCTCGGCCGGCGTGCAGGCGGCGATGTCGATCTGTCGGCCCTCGTGCTCGACGAACAACTTGCCGCGACTCACCGTGTTCAAGCCATTGACGCAGCGCAACAGGCTCGATTTGCCGGAGCCGGACAGGCCCATCAGCACGCAGATTTCACCTTTGTTGATGTCTAGATTGGCCTTCTCCACGCCGACGATCAGGCCGGTTTGCTGCAGAATCTCCGGGCGCGAAAAACCCTGGTCGAGCAGCTCCAGCGCCGGCTTCGGGCGGTTGGCGAAGATGACGTCGACGTCTTCAAAACGAATGATGCTCATGCGTCACCTCTTTTCACGGTTTCGCGCTGCTTGCAGATGCGGTCGAGGATGATCGCCAACAACACGATCGCCAGGCCTGCTTCGAAGCCCATGGCGATATCGGCGGTATTCAAGGCGTTGACGACAGGCTTGCCCAGGCCATCCGCGCCGACCAGCGCGGCGATGACCACCATCGACAGCGACAGCATGATGCACTGGGTAATCCCGGCGGCGATGCTCGGCATCGCATGGGGCAGCTCGATGCGTGCCAGCAGCTGGCGACGTGAGCAGCCGAAGGCTTTGCCGGCGTCCATCAGTTCTTGAGGCACATCGCGCACGCCCAGGTAGGTCAGGCGGATTGGCGCGGCAATGGCGAAGACCACCGTGGAAATCAATCCCGGAACCACGCCGAGGCCGAACAGCGTCAAGGTCGGGATCAGGTAGACGAAAGTCGGGACGGTCTGCATCAGGTCGAGCACCGGTCGCAGGGTTGCGTAGAACCAGGGACGATGCGCCGCGACGATGCCCAGCGGCACGCCGATGATGACGCACACCAGCGTGGCGAATGTCACCTGGGCCAGGGTTTCCATGGTTTCCTGCCAGTAGCCCAGGTTGAAGATCAACAGGAACGACAGGGCGACGAAAAGCGTCAGGCTTACCTTGCGTTGAATGTAATAAGCGAAGAGGGCCAGCAGTCCGATCAGGGCCAGCGGGTTGAACCAGAGCAGGGCGCTGGTAAAGACCGAGATGACCTCGGAAAGCGACAGCGAAATGGCGTCGAAGACATCGGCGCCATGTTGGGTCAGCCATTCGACGTATCGGGCGATGTGCTCACCCAGCGGGAGTTTTTCTTGTGCAGTCCACATAAGGCGGCTCGTTTTTGTTCTGGTTTGCCTGGAGCAGATACTCATCCGGGCGTGCGGTGCTGACAAACCATTTAAAGTCAGTGGCTCATGAGTTTTGATCATCAATCCTGCGCTGGCTTCGAGCGCACCAGCGCGCTGCGTTGAGCAACTGTACTCAGGTGTACATTCGGCGGGCATCCGAGTACATTCGCGTTACGTACGTTCAACAAGGTGGATGCAAGATGCCCCAGGTAGGGAAGGCGCGCGGCAAGGCCCAGGACGCCGGCTGGCGAGGGTCGCCCGAAGGCTGGCTGGAAGCGGCCTACGAGGCCTTGAAGGAGTCCGGTATCGATGCGGTCAGGGTCATGCCGCTGGCCAAGCGTTTGGGATTGTCACGCACCAGCTTCTATTGGTTCTTCGAGGATCGTGAGCAGTTGTTGGCGGCTTTGCTGTCGCGCTGGCGCGAGACCAACACCGGTGGCTTGATCCGGCAAAGCGAGAGCTACGCCGAGAGCATTTCCGAGGCGATCCTGAATGTCTTCGAATGCTGGCTCAACCCTCAATTGTTCGATTCGCAATTCGAATTCGCCGTGCGCAGCTGGGCGCTCCAGTCCGCTGAAGTGGCGCAGGAAGTCGCCATCGTCGACGAGCAGCGAATGGGCGCCCTGGCGAGCATGTTCAAGCGCTTTGGTTATGACAGCCAGGGTGCCGACGCACGGGCCCGGACGATCTACCTGACCCAGATCGGCTACATCACCATGAACACCAGCGAGTTGATCACCGTGCGTTTCCAGCGCATCCCGCATTACGTGAGCATTTTCACCGGCAAAGTACCCAAGCAGCGCGAGCTGGATCGTTTCTACGGCAAATTCGGCTATGCCGAAAAAGAGCCGGGGATCTTTGTGCCGTTGACGGAAACCTTTGAAGAGACGGCCGGGAAATGAACGCGCCGACGCTGGGCATCATTGGCGGAACGGGCTGGCTGGGCGGGGCGATTGCCAAGGCTGTGTTGGCGCAGGCGCTGTTGCCGGCGGGTCACCTGGTTATCTCCAATCGCTCGGGTGTCCATCCTTTGGCGCAACAAGGCGTTTGTCTGGTCACGGATAACCAGGCGCTGGTGGACCGCAGCGACGTGATCATCATCGCGGTGCGCCCCGAGCAGTTCGCCGGCCTGAGCCTCAACGCTTCTGGCAAGACAGTCATTTCATTGATGGCCGGGATCACCGCGCAGGCCATTGCCGCCCGGACCTCGGCTTCGACGGTGCTGCGGGCGATGCCCAATGCGGCGGTGGAGATCGGGCAGTCGTTTACGCCTTGGTATTGCGCGGGTGTGGTGGATGCGGCGACTAAAGGCCTGGTTCAGCGCTTGTTCGAATGCGTGGGCACGGCTGCCGAGGTTCAGCAGGAAGACTTCATTGATTACCTTTCCGCGCTTTCCGGCACCGGCCCGGCCTTTCCAGCCTTGCTCATGACAGCTCTGGCCAATCAGGCGATGGAGGCCGGCATACCCGCCGAGATTGCGCAGCTTGCGGCGAAGAATGTCGTGGTCCACAGCAGCCAGTTGCTGGCCAGCCATGACGCCCGGCAGATGATCGACGCCCTGGTCGCCTACCGCGGCGTGACCGCCGCCGCCCTGCAAGCGATGACCGAAGGGCATTTCGAGGAGCAGGTGGGGAAGGCATTGCAAGCCGGCGCCGCGGTCGCCCGCCAGGGCCTTCAAGCCTGATTCACTGATCAGGCCTGTGGGAGCGTGCCTGCTCGCGAAAGCGTCAGCCAGTCCAACATCCCTGTCACTCAATCACCGCCATCGCGAGCAAGCTCGCTCCCACATTCTAATCTTTGACAGACACAGGGCATGTGCAACCCACAATCCCTTGTGGGAGCGAGCCTGCTCGCGAAAGCGTCCGTCAGTCCAACATCCCTGTCACTGAACCACCGCCTTCGCGAGCAGGCTCGCTCCCACATTCTAATCTTCGACAGGCACAGGGCATGTGCAACCCACAATCCCTTGTGGGAGCGAGCTTGCTCGCGAAAGCGTCAGCCAGTTCAACATCCTTGTCACTGAACCACCGCTATCGCGAGCAAGCTCGCTCCCACATTCTAATCTTTGACAGACACAGGGCATGTGCAACCCACAATCCCTTGTGGGAGCGAGCCTGCTCGCGAAAGCGTCAGCCAGTCCAACATCCTCGTCACTGAACCACCGCCTTCGCGAGCAGGCCAACACATTCGCCATGCTTGCCTACGTTAGCCCAGCGCCTTACTCAGCCTTGAAGCAATACACCGCCAGCTTGTTCCCATCCAGGTCCCGGGCATAAGCCGCGTAGGCATTCTCTGCCCAGCCACGGGAGCCCGGCAGGCCTTCACAAACGCCGCCATTTGCCAGGGCGGTGGAGTGGAAAGCGCGGACCGCCGCCCGGTTCGGCGCCTCGAAGCTTACGGTGACGCCGTTGCCGATGGATGCCGGATTGCCGTTGGCCGGGTTGAGGACAAAAAACGAAGGTTTGTCGGCGCCCCAGATGGAACCGGCATCATCAAGGTCGGCGACGCGCTTGAGGCCGATCTCTTTCAAAGTGGCGTCATAAAACGCACGGGCTTTCGCCAGGTTGTTGGTGCCGACGCTGACATGGGTGAAAACGGACATCTTGGTTTCCTTTCAGTTGGGGGAATTCGAAAGCGGGTCTGCTGCGCAGCCCAGCGGGAGCAAGCTCCCTCGCCACGGGCTTACCGATTTTCTTGTCAAATGCAGAGCCGGATCCTGATCCGGTCGCGCTTCAGATGTCCTTGACCAACCGCAGCGCATCGTAGATGGCCGCATGGGTATTGCGCGCCGACACCGCGTCGCCGATCCGGAACAGCTGGAAGCGGCCTGTGGGGTTGGTCACGATATTCTGGGTTTTCCCGGCGATCAGGTTGTGCTGCTCGACCGCGCCGTTGTTGCTCGAATGCGGCCGCAACTCAAAGTACAAATCGTCCAGGGGCAGGGTGCCGTGGTTGACCACCACCTGGTCGACCACCCGCTGCTTGTGCACCTGGCCGTAGTCGCTGCCGAAGTGCGCAACCAGTTGACCGTCGCGTTTTTCCACGGAGTCGACCCGATAGGTGACGGTGAAGGTGACGTTCAGGTCTTGCAGGCTGCGCATGTAAGGCACCAGGTTCATCGCCATCACCTCCGGTGCGAACGACCGGTCGGGCGTGACGATTTCCAGTTTCGCGCCGCTGCTGGCGATGATCTCGGCCGCCTGTAGCGCCGCGTGGTCGCCGGCATCGTCGAAGATCAGCACGTTCTGGCCGGGCTTGATATCGCCGGAAATGATGTCCCAGGTCGACACCACCAGCTCATTGCCTTGCTTGAGCACCTCGGTGTGGGGCAGACCGCCCGTGGCGACGATCACCACGTCCGGTTCCTCGGCCATCACCGTATCGGCCTCGGCCCAGGTGTTGAACTGGAACTTCACGCCGAGGCGTTCACATTGCGCCATGCGCCAGTCGATGATGCTGATCATCTCGCGGCGGCGCTCGCTCTGCGCGGTCAAGCGGATCTGCCCGCCTGGCTGGTCGGCCACTTCGAACACGGTGACGTCATGGCCGCGCTCGCCGGCCACCCGTGCCGCCTCCAGGCCCGCCGGGCCGGTGCCGATCACCACCACCTTGCGCTTGAGCGGCGCCTTGGGGATTTCGTGGGGCATGGTGGTTTCGCGCCCGGTGGCGGCGTTGTGGATGCAATACGCGGCGCCGCCCTGATAGATGCGGTCCAGGCAATAGTTGGCGCCAACGCAGGGGCGGATCTCTTCTTCACGTTTTTCGATGATCTTGCGCACGATATGCGGGTCGGTCATGTGCGCGCGGGTCATGCCGATCATGTCGACCTTGCCCGAGGCGATGGCGTGTCGCGCCGTGGCGACGTCCGGGATCTTCGCCGCATGAAAAGTCGGGAAACCGGTGGCGGAGCGGATCTCGCCAGCAAAATCCAGGTGCGGTGAGTTGCGCATGCCCTGGATCGGGATCACGTCGGTGAGGCCGGCATCGGTATCGATGTGCCCGCGTACGACGTTGAGGAAATCCACCAGCCCGCTGTCCTTGAGCATGTGGGAAATCTGCAGGCCATCGCTGGCGCCGAAGCCGCCCGGCAGGTCTTCGTCGCCGGTATAGCGCACCCCCAGCAGGAAGTCCTCACCGCAACGCTGGCGGATGCCGCGCAACACATCGAAAGTGAAGCGCATGCGGTTTTCCAGCGAACCACCGTAGGGGCCGTCGAGATCGTTGGTCAGTGGCGACCAGAATTGATCCATGAGATGCCCGTAGGCCTGCAGTTCCAAACCGTCGAGACCGGCGGCCTTCATGCGTTCGGCGGCGTCCACGTAGTCCTTGATGATCCGGTCGATGTCCCAGTCTTCCAGTTTTTTCGGGAAGGCCCGGTGGGACGCTTCGCGGCGATGGGACGGCGAGACGACCGGCAGCCAATCCGCCTTGTCCCAGCGCGTGCGCCGCCCCAGGTGGGTCAGTTGAATCATCACCGCAGCACCGTGTTCGTGGCATTCGTCGGTCAGGTCCTTCATCCATTTGACCACCTCGTCCTTGTACGCCAGCACGTTGTTGAACACCGGCGGGCTGTCCCGTGAAACCGCAGCGGAGCCCGCGGTCATGGTCAACGCAACGCCGGCCTTCGCCCGTTCGACGTGATAGGCGCGGTACAAATCCTTCGGCATGCCATCCACGGGATACGCGGGCTCGTGGGAGGTGGTCATGATCCGATTCTTGAGGGTCAGATGCTTGATCTTGTAGGGCTGCAGCAGAGGATCGCTGGACATGGTGTTGCTCCGGGAACAGAACATCAGGCTTGGTTTTGACATAACGGTATGTGCAATGTTCATGTGTGTCAACGATTGAGACATAGGTGTACATTTTTCTTGCGCGGGGGAAAAACCAGGATTACCATCCAGTCGAAACAGGGGTGATCCGGCGCGGGCGCGCCATTCATCCGGCATCGATCCAAGTGCGAGGGGGCTGTGCAAAGACCATGAAAGTGCTCGTTGCGGTAAAGCGCGCCATCGACCCGAATGTGAAAGTCCGGGTGAAGGCTGACGGTTCGGACGTTGAGCTCAACGGCGTGAAAATGGCCTTGAATCCGTTCTGCGAGATCGCGGTGGAAGAGGCGATTCGCCTTAAGGAGAAAGGGCTGGCAACCGAAGTGGTGGTGGTCTCGGTGGGCACTTCGGCCGCCCAGGAACAGCTGCGCACGGCGTTGGCACTTGGCGCGGACCGGGCGCTTCTGGTCGAGACCAGCGCGACTCTCGAGCCGCTCAACGTCGCCAAGTACCTGAGCAAAGTGATTGATCAGGAACAACCGCAACTGATCCTGTTCGGCAAGCAGGCGATCGACCAGGAAAACAACCAGGTCGGGCAAATGGTCGCGCAGTTGATCGGCAGCGGTCAGGCCACTTACGCCTCGGCAGTCAATCATGTCGACGGGCAATGGCTCGTCGAGCGTGAGGTCGATGGGGGCAGCCAGGTGGTCGCGCTCTCGACGCCGGCCGTGGTGACCTGCGATCTGCGCCTGAATCAACCGCGCTACGCCTCGTTGCCGAACATCATGAAAGCCAAGAAAAAGCCCTTGGAAACCATTGCCGCCGAGAGCTTGGGTGCGAGCGTGAAGCAACACGCTCGATTGCTGGGTGTTGTCGCTCCACCTGTACGCAAAGCAGGGATCACGGTCGCTTCGGTGGTCGAGTTGGTGGATAAACTGAAAACCGTTGCGGGGGTGATTTGATGCGCACATTGGTGATCGCCGAGCACAGTGCCGGTCAACTGACGGCAGGCACCCGGAGCGCCGTGAGCGCCGCCGTGGCGTTGGGTGCTGAAACGGATCTGCTGGTGATGGGCGGGACGGACGCCTCGGCCGTGGCGCAACAGGCAGCGCTGGCCCAGGGCCTGGACCGGGTGCTGCTCGCACAAGCGGCGGTGTTCGAAAATGCCCTGGCTGAAAACGTCCAGCCGCTGATCACTTCGCTGGTGGCCGAGGGGTATACACACGTCGTTGCCGATGCCAGCAGCATGGGCCGCAATCTGCTGCCACGGGTCGCGGCGAGCCTGGATGTGGGCATGCTTTCGGACGTTACCCACATCGTCTCGGCGGACACTTTCCAGCGGCCTGTTTATGCCGGCAATGCCATCGCCACGGTGCAGTCGCTGGATCCGATCAAGTTGCTCACGGTGCGCGCTTCGGCATTCGCCCAAGCGTTATCCCATGACAAACCCTGCGAAGTGGTTGCAGTGGACGGCGGACAAAGCGCCAGCAACGTACGTTTGGTGAGCGAACAACTGACGGCCAACGAACGGCCCGATCTGTCGAGCGCCCGCGTCGTCGTTTCCGGTGGCCGCGGGATGCAGAGCAAAGAGAACTTCGCCCTGATCGAGCGGGTGGCCGACAAGCTCGGCGGTGCCGTGGGGGCCTCCCGCGCTGCTGTTGATTCGGGGTTCGCACCCAACGATTTGCAGGTCGGGCAGACGGGCAAGATCGTCGCGCCAAAGCTTTACATTGCCGCAGGCATCAGTGGCGCCATACAACATCTGGCGGGCATGAGCGGTTCAAAGGTCATCGTCGCGATCAACCAGGACGCCGAGGCACCGATTGCCCAGGTGGCGGATTACCTGTTGGTGGCGGATCTGTTCGAGGCGTTGCCGGCACTCGAAAGGGCATTGTGAATTCACGACGTAAAACGACGAACCCGTGGCGAGGGAGCTTGCTCCCGCTCGGCTGCGCAGCAGCCGCAAAACCTGGGGCCGCTGCGCGACCCAGCGGGAGCAAGCTCCCTCGCCACGGGTTTATCGACAACCTTGAAAGAGTCAGCCCGCCAACGGGCGGAGGAGGGTAAGCCACACTCGATAGCCGTGATTTCATAATTAGAACTTACCCATGGCCGCCCGCGGTCGTGATGGAAAATGAATGCTTCTGCTGCCCTGCCAATAACTATTAATACAGTCTGCGGAGATGCACATGATGACGTTACCCCGTAAAACTTTTATCGGCTGGTTTGCCGGCCTTGCTTTGGCCTGCGGCAGCCTGATCGCTCAAGCCGAGGAACCGGCGCCCATCCGTATCGG
Organism: Pseudomonas sp. FP198; assembly: GCF_030687895.1. Taxonomy (NCBI): domain Bacteria; kingdom Pseudomonadati; phylum Pseudomonadota; class Gammaproteobacteria; order Pseudomonadales; family Pseudomonadaceae; genus Pseudomonas; species Pseudomonas sp. FP198. The sequence continues at coordinate 3,718,230 of NZ_CP117452.1, read as the reverse complement.
CTGGGTGAACTGGTCGGACACGGAAATCGCCGTGAAGCTGGCGAACACCGCGTTGCAGGATCATCTCAAGCAACCGGTCAAGTTGGTGCTGGCCGACATCGGCATCCAGTTCCAGGCACTGGCCAACGGCAATATCGATTTGATTCCGATGGTCTGGCTGCCGAGCACCCACAAGTCCTTCTATGACAAGTACAAGGACAAGCTCGAAGACCTCGGCGTACTGTATGAAGGCCGGATCGGCATGGCGGTGCCCACCTCGATTCCTACCAGTGAGATTGCCAGTGTCGAAGACCTCAACAAACCCGAAGTGCGGGAGAAGCTCGGCGGCAAGATTCTCACCTCGGAAGTGGGCAATGGTCAGTACAAGCTGACGGAAAAAGCCATCAAGGAATACAAGCTCGACGGCTACAAGATGGTTGCGTCTTCAGAGTCCGGCATGCTCAGTGAACTGGATCGCAACATCAAACGAGACAAGTGGGCGTTGGTCAACGCCTGGAGTCCTCACTGGATGTTTGCCAAATGGCCGCTGCGTTATCTGGATGATCCGAAGCAGATATTCGGTGGCGCCGAGCAGATCCACGCGATTGCCCGCAAAGGTTTCAGCGCCGAGCATCCTGACGTGGCGCGCTTCTTCGCCAACTTCAAGATCCCGAAAGCGGACCTTGAGAAGTTGATGGCGGATGCCCGCGAAAGCACGGCGGACAAGGTGGTTGCCGAGTACTACGCGGCGAACAAGCCGCGCTTCGAAGCGATGTTTGGCAGCCAGACTGCTTCCGCTGCGCCAGCCCAGTAATGGACGTTGTTATCCGATAGTTGTTGCAGTCCGGTGCCCTTGGTCTAGCGTCAAGGGCACCGCCTGCTGAGTCCTCTCGCATGTGTACGTAGGGCGAGGGCTTGTTTCTATTCAGGGGCTGAGTGATGACAGTCACGACACTGGGTATCAAATTGGATGAGGAAACGCGCGCCAGGCTGAAGTCGGCATCGGCCAGGCTGGACCGGACCTCGCACTGGTTCATGAAAAAGGCCATTTTGAACTTCATTGAGAAAGTCGAAGCCGGGGCCGGTGTCGAAGCACTCGTGGCCGTTGAAGCGCTGGAGCGTGATCGGTTGCGCCACAGCATCGCGAGGCGGCGCGCAGATAGCAATCTATCCAAGGACACCGCCCCGATAACGCCGGCCGAGGCTGATGCGCGCGGTGCATGATCATGACGCCCCGCGATCGCGGTCAGGTATCGTCCTGTGCCTTCTATCGATGCTGATCTTTGCCGCGCAGGATGGGGTCACCAAAGTGCTGGTCAAAGATCTCCCGATCGCGCAGCTGGTCATGGTGCGCTATTGGGTCTTCCTGGGTTTCGCTGTCGGCTTTTGCATTTATCAGGACAGCTTGCGGGCTGCCTGGCGAAGCCACCATCCTTACCAGCAGGTCATCCGTGCATTGATCGGAGTGGGTGAAAGTGCCTTGTTTGGACTCGGGCTGCGCTATCTGGGGCTCGCTGAGATGCACGCCCTGTATACGGTGTTCCCCTTGATGACACTGGCGTTGGCGGGGGCGTTTCTCGGTGAGTTCATTGGTGTGCGTCGATGGATTGCCGCCGCCATCGGCTTCACCGGTACGCTGATTATCCTTCGCCCCGGCACCGGTGTCTTTCAACTCGCGGCGCTTATCCCGCTGTTGTCTGCCCTGGGTTTCGCCATTTTCAGCGTGCTGACCCGTCGAATCAGTCGGAAGGACTCGTTCGCTACGAACATGCTTTACATGGGGTTTTTCGGCGCGATAGCGATCACCTTTTCGGGTCTTCCAGGTTGGGTAACACCGAGCCCGGCGCAATGGGGGCTGATCGCGGTGCTTTCAGTTACCGGCGTCGTGGCCCAGCTGCTGTTACTTCAGGCGCTGAAGTACGCAACGGCGGCCACACTCCAGCCGTTCAACTACACCTTGCTGGTGTTCGCCACACTGATTGGGCTGCTGGTATTCGGTGAACTGCCCGACACCTGGACGGTGGTGGGAGCATGTCTGGTGATTGCGGGTGGGATGTATGCGATTAAGGCGAAAGGGTAGCCACCGGGCAGCTACCCAGCGGCTGTGACACCGCCATCGCGAGCAGGCTCGCTCCCACATTTGATCTTCAGCGGACACAAAACTCAGGTAACCGCAGAACCCCTGTGGGAGCGAGCTTGCTCGCGAAGAGGCCGGCACAGTCAACATCCTTACTGACTGTGACACTGCATTCGCGAGCAGGCTCGCTCCCACATTTTTTGGTCTTCAGTGGAGGTAAGATTTAGAACCTGAAGCGTCCCACCAAGCCCTTGAGCTGCCCGGAAATATCGGTCAGCCGCCCCGAACCGGTTTGCGCCGTATGGGCGAATTCCTCGACCAGTTGCGCATCGGCATGAATCTGCGCGATGTGCCGGTTGATGTCTTCGGCCACCTGATGCTGTTCCTCTGCCGCCGTGGCGATCTGGGTGTTCTGGTCGCGGATCGAGTCCACCGAGGTGCGGATCTTGTCGAAGCTGTCGCGGGCTTGCTGGATGCGCTCGACGCTGGTGTGCGACCCTTGCAGGCTGTTCTGCATCTGTTGCGTCACTTCCTGGGTGCGCCGCGCGAGGTTGCCGAGCAGGCTGTCGATCTCGCCGGTGGAATCGGCGGTACGCCGGGCCAGGGCGCGCACCTCGTCGGCCACCACGGCAAAGCCACGGCCCTGATCACCGGCGCGCGCGGCTTCGATGGCGGCGTTGAGCGCCAGGAGGTTGGTCTGTTCGGCAATTGAGCGAATAGTGTCGAGGATGGTGTTGATGTTCTTGCTGTCCTGCTCCAGCGCTTGCATGGTCTGGGTCGACTTTTGCAGGTCCTCGCTCAGTTTCATCACGCTGCCCGTGGCTTCGCCAATGTGATGCTGGCCGTCGTGCACGTCGCGATAGCCTTCGTCCGCGCTGACGGCGGCCTGGCTGCACGAGCGGGCCACTTCGTTGGCGGTGGCGACCATTTCGTTGAACGCGGTGCTCACCAGCTCCACGGCCTGGCGCTGGCGCCCGGCGGCATCGTTCATGTTCTGGGCCACGTTGCTGGTATCGGCCGCGGCAGTCTGCAGGTCGGAAGAGGCGCTGCCGATGCGCTGCATCAGTTGCGCGATCATGCCCAGGAACTGGTTGAACCAGCCCGCCAGGGTGGCCGTTTCGTCCTTGCCCTGCACCGACAGTTTACGGGTGAGGTCACCTTCACCTTCGGCGATTTCCTGCAGGCCATTGGCAACACCGCGGATCGGCCGCACGATCACGCTGGCGAAGCTGGCGCCGACGATGGCGAAGACCACGGCCAGCGCGGCGGCGATGGCCGCGATCAACCAGGTCAGGCTCGAAGCCTCGGCCATCACCTCGTCGCGCTTGATCAGGCCGATGAAGCGCCAGCCCAGGCTTTTGGACGTGACGATGTTAGCCATGTAGGGCACGCCATCGATCTCGATCTCGGTGGCGCCATCGCTGCTCTTGGCCAGCGCGGCGTAGTTGGGGCCGAGGTCAGCCAGCGGCTTGAAGTTGTGCTTGGCCTCGGCGGGGTCGACCAGCACGTTGCCGCTGGCCTCCACCAGCATCAGGTAGCCGCTGTCGCCCAGCTTGATGTTCTTGACCAGTTCGGTCAGCTGCTTGAGCGACACATCGAGGCCGACCACGCCGACCAGCTTGCCGCTGGCATCGGCGACGGTGTGCACGATGCCGATCAACGACACGTCGTCCGGTGCCCAGTAATAGGCATCGGTTTTCACGGTGGTGCCAGGCGCCGCAATGGCCGCCTTGTACCAGGGGCGTACGCGCGGGTCGTAGTTGGAAATCTTCGGATCATCCGGCCAACTGGCGTAGCCGCCGTCCGCCAGTCCCAGGGACAGGTAGGCGGTGGTTGGATGGCTCTTGGCGAACTGGTCAAAAATCGCCAGCAGCTGTTTGTTGTTCTCGGTAAGGGGGATTTGCGCGGCGTCAGCGCCCGAGTAGTTCTTCAGGTCCTTGGCCGCGACGATCCGCGGGTCCTTGGCGAAGAATTCGACGTTCTGCATGATGCCGTCGAAGAACTGCTTCATGCCGTTGTCGATCTGGCGGATCTCGCGGCTGCTGCTGTCCAGGAAGTTGGCTTGTGCCGCATCGCGCAGGTTCAATACAACGAGCACCGCCACCAGGATAACCGGGAGGCAGGCAATGGTCGCGAACGCCCATGTCAGCTTCTGTTTGATATTCATGACTTCTCCCGCGGGTATTTATCGGTGTTGGAAAGGGCGGAAACAGTAGCGGTGAGCGTTGCGAACTCTTGGGGGAAAAGCGCCCATGCCTACTCTCAGGCTATCGACCAATGTCGTATTCCCTTGAGGTCGCCACTGGTCAGACGTCGCTAACGCTGACAGTGATGTCGCGCAGGCGATGGTTGCCTTTGCGGTTAGTCGGGAAGATGGCTTGGCTCGGGCAATCCGCCCGGGTCCGGTCCAGATCGCCTTCCTGTCTCACGAGGCCCCATGCCCAGCGCATTCGAAAGCGTACTCAAGAACAAGAACATGGCCTATCGTCCCCAAGGGGCTGCGCCTGTGGGACAGGCGCCGGTGCGCGTCGCGTTTGTGCTGATGGACAACTTTTCCATGATGTCCTTTACCGGCGCGGTGGACGCACTGGTCACCGCCAACCTGATGAGCGACATGCCGCTTTATGAAGTGCTGACGGCGGGCGCTTCGGGCGGGCAGGTGACGAGTGACCTGGGCATCGTGATTTCCACCGATATCGAGCTGGCGCAATTGCCCGATAACCTCGACGTGCTGATCGTCGCCGGAGGCTTTCGCGTGAAGTTGCAGGGCACGCCGTTGTTGCGGCGCAAGCTGCGCGCCCAGGCAACGTCCGGGGCCATCGTGGGAGGGTTGTGGAACGGCGTGTTTTTTGTGGCAGAGGCAAACCTGCTCGATGGTTTCGAATGCGCGGTCCATCCAGAAAGTCGGGCGACGATGGCCGAGATGTTCCCCCATGTGAAAGTCACCAGCCGCGCCTATGTCGTGGACCGCGAGCGAGTCAGCTGCGCGGGCGCCAACAGCTCGCTGCGCATGATGCTCCAGCTGATCCGCCGCACGGGCGGGGAGGCGCTGGTGGGGGCGATTGAAGAGATCCTTCGCTGCGATGAGTCCGGGGACGACGCTACGGACCTGCCGCCGATCTTCGTCGAGACCGATCCGACGCTGCCGGAAAGCCTCAAGCTGGCGTTGGAACTGATGTGGCAGAACGTCGAGGAGCCCTTGACGATCGATGAGCTGGCGGCCTGCGTCAAGGTCTCCAAGCGCCAGCTGGAACGGCGGTTCTGCCGGTTCCTCGGTGCGACCCCGACGCGTTATTACCTGGAACTGCGCCTGACACGCGCACGCCAGCTCATCCAGCAGACCAACCGCTCGGTCACCGAAATCGCCGTGGCCACCGGCTTCGTCAGCTCCCCGCATTTCCAGCGACGTTTCCGCGATTTTTTCGGGGTGCCGCCGGGTAGCTATCGTTCGACGTTTGGGCGCAAGTAAGGCTTAGCCGCGCCCACCTCTGCTCCTTGCGAACCGCTTGGGCATGAAATCGAGCAGCAGCGCCACCACAATCGCCCCCGCAGAAACCAGGAACAGCACCGCGTGCTGTCCACCACTGGCATTGAACAGCGCCGAATAGCCGAACCCGGCCAGCGCCTGGAAGGTGGCGAACGAAACGGTGGCGCGGCTCCAGGCGACTTGCTGGCGATGATGGTCCGGCACCAGTTCGTGCACCCGGGCCAGGGCCAACGGCACGATGCCCGGCGGGAACGAGCCGATCAGCACGGCCAGTACCGCCAGCGCCAGGAAGCTCTGTGAAATCGCCAGCAGGCCAAGGGCAACGGCCTGGACGGCCAGCACCAGTCGTATGCTTTTGCGCGCGCCCAGATGGTCGGCGAGAAAGCCGTAGCTTACCGGGCCGATAATCGCGCCGAGGCCGTACATCACCCAGACCAGCGCACCGACATGGGCGCCGGCCTTGAGGCCACGCGCTACGTAGTCCACCAGGAACACCATTGCCGGGACCAACCCTGCCGCCATGAAGGCGTATTCGGCAAACAGCTGATACACGGCGCGGGGCGTGGGTTCGGCCGGTGTGGCGTGTTTCGCGACGCTTGTCGCCTGGGCAGAATCTTCCGGCCAACCGAACCAGCTCAGCCCGGTCAGCACCAGTGACAACACGCCGAGCCCCAGCCAGGTCGCTTGCAGACCGTGGCTCAACAGCGGCGGCACAAGCGTTCCGGAGCCGGCGATACCCAGCCCGATGCCAAGGAAAATCGCCCCACTGGCCAAGCCTCTGCGCGCGGCGGGCACATGCGGCAGTACGGTCGCCGCCACCAGCACCATGATCGCGCCGCCGGCGATGCCCGACAGCAGCCGCCAAGCGAAATACCAGATCACCGACACCGGGAAGGCGCAGGCAAAAAATGCCGCCGTCACGGCCAGCATCATCAGGCGCAGCGCCTGCTTGTTGCCCAGGCGCCGAGCCATGGGCCGGCCGAGCAGGGCGCCGATCAGGTAGCCCACCAGGTTCGCCGCTCCCAGGTAAACCACGTCGTTGGCGCTGAACCAATGCGCTTCGATCAGCGATGGAATCAACGGCGTGTAGGCGAAGCGCGCGAGGCCGATGCTGACGAGGCTGGCGCAGAGGCCGGCGAAGATCGGCAACCAGATGCCTGTCGGGGGTGAGTCCAGCGCCGTGGATTGGGTGTGCATGGGAACGCTCCTCGGAAAGGTTTATGGCGTCCAGCATATCGGCTATCGTTGGAGCGTTTATGCAGCGATTTCGCGGCGCAGTGATGCAGATTTGCAGCAGGAGAGGGGCGGATGAATTGGGATGACGCGCGGGTGTTTCTCGCGGTATGTCGGGAGTCGACCCTGCGTGGAGCGGCGCGGGTACTGGGCGTGGATCAGGCGACCGTGGGGCGGCGGATCGTCGCGTTGGAAAAATCCTTGAACGCCGCGTTGTTCCTGCGCACCTCCGACGGTTATGCGCTGACGGCGGTGGGCGAAGCGGCGCTCAAGGCCGTGGAAAAAATGGAGCAGTCGGCCCTGGAGCTTGAGCGTCGCATCCAGGGCCTGGACGATCGGCTGATCGGCAACGTACGCGTCGCCACCACCGATTCGTTGGCGATCGATTTCCTCATCCCAGCCATCGCTCGCCTGCATGCGCGGCATCCCGACGTCCGCGTACAACTGGACGCCTCCACGCAGATCATCAGCCTGGTCAAGCGTGAAGCGGACATTGCCGTGCGCAATACCCGGCCCGACAACCCTGATCTCATCGCCCGGCGGATCGCGCGCTGGCCGGTGGGGCTGTTCGCCTCGCAGGATTACGTCGACGCCCACGGGGAGCCTGCGCCGGGCAGTGCTTTCGAAGGGCATGACCTGGTGGTCTATCAACCGTATTTGCAGGGTCAAAAGGATTTCACCCTGGTGGCCGAGCCGGTCGGCCGAGGACGGATTGTCGCCAGCCTGAGCTCAAGCCTGCTGGTACGCAGGTCGATCGGGGCGGGTATCGGGGTGGGAGAAATTCCGGTGTACATGGGCGAGCGCGACGGGCTGGTGCGGCTTTGGCCGCAGCGCACGCGGCCGCTGCCGTATGAGGTGTGGCTGGTGACTCACGCGGATCTGCGCCACACGGCGCGGGTGCGGGCGGTGATCGATGAGATCGTCGCGGCGTTTTCCAAGGAGAACGAGTAGATCTTCAGCGGCCCCACATCTGAGTACGACATAAAACAACTGTGGGAGCGAGCTTGCTCGCGATGGCGGTGGTCAATCCAACATTAATGTTGCTCGACCCACCGCGATCGCGAGCAAGCTCGCTCCCACAAATTAATCTCACAGCTGCCGATGTTATGGCATTTGCGGCAGTTCCTGCGGCCGCAGGTCAAACACCAGCACCTCGGCATCCTGGCCGTTGCCCAGCGTCAATGCCTGTTCGTTGCGTACCCGCACACCGTCGCCTTCCTGCAACGCCACGCCGTTGAGCTCGACGCTGCCCCGGGCCACATGCACATAGGCATAACGATCAGCGGCCAAGGTCAGCGTGGCGCGTTCTTCGCCATCGAACAGCCCGGCATATACCCGTGCGTCCTGGCGTACGTGCAACGACCCCTCGGCGCCGTCCGGGGAGATGATCAGTTGCAGGCGACCGCGTTTCTGTTCGGTGCTGAAGTGCTCCTGCTGGTAGCGCGGCGTGGCGCCTACGACATTGGGCACGATCCAGATCTGCAGGAAGTGCACCGGCTCGTCCGCGCTGTGATTGAACTCGCTGTGGGCCACGCCACTGCCGGCGCTCATCAACTGCACATCACCCGGACGAATCACCGAGCCCGTGCCCAGGGTGTCCTTGTGTTCCAGCGCGCCTTCGAGCACGTAGGAGAAAATCTCCATGTCCCGGTGCGGGTGCTGGCCGAAACCTTTGGCGGCGGCAACCCGATCGTCGTTGATCACCAGCAGGTCGGAAAAACCCTGTTGGTTGAGGTCGCGGTAGTTGGCGAAGGAAAAGGTGTGGAACGACGTCAGCCAGCCGTGACGAGCGATGCCGCGATCAGAAGCTTTGCGAAGGGTCAGCATGATGATTCTCCTGGTTCAGTGGGCGGTGGCCTTGGCCGTTCGCCGGGTACAGAAGAAGGTTAATGGTTATCGGCACATTCAATAAGCGGCTGAATCTGGAAATACTGTCCGTTCTGAGTGGGCAATCTCGCCGGGAGCGCTGCGCTTCGTCATAATGCCCACCGGTGACCGCTGGTCCCTGTGGGAGCGAGCTTGCTCGCGATAGCGGTGCCCCAGTTACATAGATGCCGGCTGGACGGACGCTATCGCGAGCAAGCTCGCTCCCACAAGGTCCTCGGTCGCCAACCGGTAGCATGTTCCCCTTGTTTTGGCGTCCTCCCCATGAAAACCGTTGCAATGGTGCTGTTCCCCGATTTCCTGCTGCTCGACATGGCCGGGCCGCTCGAAGTGTTTTCCATCGCCAATCGTTTTCTCGCACCGGACCAGCACTATCAGTTGCTGACCCTGGGCACCGAGCGTGGGGCGTTGCGAGCCTCCAACGGCGTGACTGTCCAGGCCGACATCCATATCGACCAGGCTTGGGCGGCCTACGACGTACTGCTGGTACCGGGCGGGCCTGGTGCCTATAACGATCGGCATCCGGGTTTGCACACCTGGTTGCGGGCGTCGGCGCAGCGGGCCACGCGCTACGGGTCGATCTGCACGGGAGCCTTCATCCTGGGAGAGGCGGGCTTGCTCGACGGCTATCGGGTCACCACCCATTGGCATTACACCGAACGCTTGATCCAGCGGTTCCCCAAGGCGTTGGTCGAGACCGACAAGATCATCTTGCATGACCGACGGTTGATCACCTCCGGCGGTGTCACCGCCGGTATCGACATGGCCCTGTCCATCGTCGCCCAGGACCATGGTCGCAAAGTCGCGCTGGATGTGGCCAAGGTCTTGCTGGTGGTCATGCAGCGCCAGGGCGGGCAAGCGCAGTTCAGCCCGCTGGTGGCGGCGGTGGCGGCACAGGAATCGGCGGTTACCCGGGTGCAGCATTATGTGATGGAACACTTGGAAGAGCCGTTTTCCATCGAGCGCATGGCCGATCTGGCCGCCATGAGCTCAAGGCATTTCGCCCGGGTTTTCCTGCGCGAAGTCAAAATGACCCCGATGGAGTTCCTGCAAGGTGCGCGCATCGATCGGGCGCGGCAGTTGCTGGAGTCCACCGACTTGCCGCTCAAGACCGTGGCTTTTCGCAGTGGCTTTGGCAGCGTCCGACATATGCGCCAGTTGTTCAGCGAAAAACTCGGCCTGACACCGGTCCAGTACCGCCAGCAGTTCAGTTGAGCCTTCGGTGTCCGTCCAGGGCACCGTGATGTCCGTGATGCGCCCTGTGCCAGCATTGTTCTCTGCCCTGTGGCTGCCAAGATAACGGCGAACCCTCTGCAAAGGATGCGCAGGAGCCAGGGCAGGTGTGTGCGGCGATCCGCAGCGCCACGCCCGGACCGGTTTTCTGTCGCTGGATCGCTCATGAACAGCTTCACCAAACCTTGCGCCGCAACAGCGGCGAGCACCGAAACAACGGTGCGCTTCGGTCCGTTTGTCTTTCACCGCCAACAGCGGCTGATCACCCGCGATGGCGAGCCCCTGGCCCTGGGCGGTCGCGCTCTGGACATCCTGCACATACTGGTTGCCCATGCGGGCGCCTTCGTCAGCAAGCAAACCCTGATTGCCCAGGTCTGGCCCGACAGCGTGGTGGAAGACATCAACCTGCGGGTGCACATCGCCGCCTTACGGCGGGCGTTCGGTGCCGGACAGGATGGCAATCGGTACATTCTCAATCATCCGCGCCAGGGCTACTGCTTCGCCGTGCCCCTGACCCCGCAGCCGAGTGCTGAATCATACGGCGCCAGGCGCTCCGAGCGGCACAATCTGCCTGCGCGCCTGAGCCCGGTGATCGGTCGCGACAAGCTGCTGGGACGGCTGTTGGTCGAGGTTCCTCGCCAGCCCCTGACCTCCGTCGTCGGCCCGGGCGGTATCGGCAAGACCACGGTGGTGTCGCGGGCGGCGGAACTGTTGCTTGAGCACTTTGCCGACGGCGCCTGGTTTATTGACCTGGCGGCGATCAGCGACCCGGCCGAGGTCTGCCCGCGGATCATGCGAACCTTTGGCCTGACGGGCGGCTCGCTGGAGCAGTGCCTGCAATCGTGCCGGATGTTGCTGGTGCTCGACGGCGCCGAACACCTGATTGATGCTTGCCGGGAACTGGCCTTGACGCTGCGCTCAGCGGCCCCTGGCGTATCGCTGTTGTTGAGCAGTCGCGAAGCCTTGGAGCTTGCAGATGAACATGTCGTGCAATTGGCCGGTCTGGCCGTGGCGACGGCCAGCGAGCCCGGTCACCTGATACTGGCGAGCCCGGCGGTGCGCTTGCTGGTCGATCGGGTCGCTGCCCGACAGCAGGGCTTCAAGCCGGGTGAACGCGACCTGGCGCTCCTGGCACAGATTTGCCAGCGCCTGGACGGGTTGCCGTTGGCGCTGGAGCTGGCGGCGGCCCAGGTTGATGTGCTGGGCGTGGCGGGGGTCCTGGAACAGTTGGACTACGGTCTGTCACTGTTGAGCCACGGCCGCCGTACAGCCGTGGCGCGCCACCGCAGCCTCGACGCGGCGCTGGATTGGAGTTTCGAGCGCTTGGGCAGCGACGAACGGACGGTGTTCCAGCGGCTGGCGGTGTTCGAGGAGCCGTTCACGTTGAAGGCTGCGCTGGCTGTGGTCAGTTGCACTGACGTCGGGGTGGGGCGATTGCCCTGGCTGCTGTCACGGCTGGTCAAGCAGTCGCTGGTGATGGTCGAACAAGGTGCCGAAGGCAATCGCTATCACCTGCTCAATACCACGCGTGCCTATGCCTTGGAAAAGTTGCGCCGCGCTGGCCAGTGGCAGTCGCTCCATCGGCGCTACGTGTTGCAGGAGGCCTGGCTGGCGCGGCGTTCAAGACCCGAGCTGGCGAGTCAACGTCTGGAGCAGCGCGCCAGCTTCCTTTAGGTCGGGTGTGTCGAATCCTTCGCTGAAGCGCCGATAGACCGAAGCGAGCACATCCTGCGCTGCCGCATCCTGGCCGCGCCGTCGCCACAGCCGGGCCAGGGACATGGCACTGCGTAACTGCCAGGCCAGTGCGCCTTGGCTCCGGGCTACCGCCAGCGCGGCGTGCAAGTACTCTTCGGCACGGCTTTCTGCGCCTGCTTTTCCCTCGGCCAGCAACGCTTCGGCAGCGACGCGCAGGATTTCCGCCGAGCACCAGCCTGCCGCGCCGCTATGGGCGCGCTCGATCTGCTGCGGGCTGACGGCAGCGCCGCGCAGAGTGACGACGGTATCCTCGATCAGGCCGCAAGCGCCCAAGTGCGACTGCGGGCTGGCGCCGTCGAAGGCGCGCTCGTAATGGCCAGCCCAATCATGAAAGAGCATGACCGAATGGCGTTTGGCCTGCTGCTTCAACATGTCCAGCCGTTCCCGGGCGGTCGGCTGATCGCCGGTGTAATGGGCGATCACGCAACCGGCGATCGCCAGGGTGTAGCAGATCGAAAGGCCGTGGTTGATCTGCAGGGCAATCTGTAGCGCGAGGTTGGCCGTGCGCCGGGCTTTTTCGGCGAAGCCTTGCAGCCAGAGGATGCGCGACAGGATCGTCAGCGCGGCCACGCTCTGCTCGTATTGCACGCCGAAACCATGGCTGAAGCGGCTCAGGTGACCATTCTGGGCCAGGCGCTGGATGACCTGCTCGGCGTCACGTCGCGCGCCGTCCTGGTCGCCGGTGAAATGCAGCGCGAGCACCCGCAGGCGCTGGGTACTCAAGGACAGGACCGGGTCGCCCGGCAGGCCCAGGCGATCGAAATCCAGGCTTTGCTTCAGCGCCTGCTGATAGCGGCCGGCGCTGAGATTGACCGTCATGTGGCCCGACAATGCGCGCAATTCGCCCGCCCGGTCCTGGCACTGCCGGGCCAGGTGGCGGGCGGTGACGAACGCCTCGACGGTGGCCGGCGTACCACCCTCGGTGTGGTAGTTGAAACTGCCGTGGGCCAGTTCCAGGGCGAGGGTCAATCTCGGGCACGGCGAGGGGCTGGCCCTTAGCAGCGCCCGCGCCTTGCTGACATACAGCCCGTGTTCCTTGAGCAGCGACAGCTCTTGCCAGAGCGGCAGGGTGCGCGCGGCCAGGCGGATCGCCACGGCGTGCGAACCCTGCGGGCCCAGCCCACGGTCGAGCGCCGCGCGGATGTCGTCCCGATAGGCCGCGTACCGTGCGATCCACGCTCGCGTGGAAGTGTTTTCCCAATCCTTTTCAGCCTGTTCCATGAGCGTCAGGCAGCGCTCGGCGTGGCGCTCCCGGGTGGCGGCCAGTTCCCCGGCCTCCAGCAGTTTTTCCAGGGCGTAGCTGCGCGTGGTGTCCAGCAACCGATAACGCACCTCATCATCGCCGATCTCGACATTGAGCAACGATTTCGCCACCAACTGGCTGATCGAGACCAGCACCTGTTCCGGCGCGACATGCTGGCCGATGATGACTGCCGCTGCCGACGCCAGGTTGAAACTGCCCATGAACACCGCGAGGCGCCGCAGGCAGGTTTGTTCGCACGGCGTGAGCAGCGCGAAGCTCCAGTCCACCGTGGCGCGCAGGGTCTGCTGGCGCGGTGCGCTGGCATGGCTGTCATGGTCGAGCAGGGCGACGCTGTCCTGCAGTTGCCGGCACAGCGCCTCCAGCCCAAAGCGCCCGAGCTGGGCGGCGGCCAGTTCGATCGCCAGGGGAATGCCGTCGAGCCGCTGGCAGATATCGACGATCAGCGGAACCTCGTGGTCCGTCAGCTCGAAATCGTCCTGGCTGGCCATCGCGCGTTCGGCGAACAGTTGCAGCGCCGGGAATTCCAGGGCCGGATAACCTTCGATGACCATGCCCCTTGGCGGAAACGCCAGCGAATCGAGGCGCTGCACGTGTTCGCCTTCGGCGCGCAGGCCTTCGCGGCTGGTGGCCAGGATGTGCAGGTGAGGCGCGCCGCGCAGCAAGGTTTCGCAGAGCAGCGCAACGGCATCGATCAGGTGTTCACAGGTGTCGATGACCAGCAGCAGATGGCGGTCCTTGAGTTGCCGAACGATCGCGTCGAGCGGTTCGCCGTCATGCAGTGTCAGCTCCAGCAGCGCGCAGAGGTTGGGGGCGATCATGGCCGCGTCGTTGAGCGAGGCCAGGTCCAGCAGGCAGGTGCCGTCGCGGTACTGGCCAAGCAGCCGTTCGGCAACCCGCAAGGCAACGGTGGTCTTGCCGATGCCGCCGCTGCCGACCAGGCTGATGAAGCGTTTGCGCGGGAGCTGCGCCACCAGGCTCTCCACCAGGCCCTGGCGGCCGATCATGCGGGTACGGCGCGGCGGCAGGTTGCGCGCCAGGGAGGGGTGGGGGATGCGCGCCAGTTCCTCGGGCGCTTCGAATGTCACCGGCGCGACAAAACTGTAGCCGCGCTGCGCCACCGTGACGATATAACGCTGGCCGGCCTGGCCATCGCCCAAGGCCTTGCGCAACGCCGCCACGTGAACCCGCAGGTTGGTGTCCTCGACCACGCTTTTCGGCCAGACCCGGGCGATCAGTTGCTGCTTGCTCACCACTTGGCCGGCGTGTTCGAGCAGCACCAGCAGGATTTCCACCGCCCGCCGCCCCAGGCGCAACGGTTGTCCACCCTCGAGCACCAGGCGCTGGCGCGGATGGACCCGGTAAGGGCCGAAATGCACCGTCTGTTCGACGGGCAGGCTGAGGTATTGGCTCATGGTCTGCTCATTGTTCCGTTCCCGCTGTACCCGAGCATATTCCTCAGGTTTTGCGTCAAGCGCAACGGTGTGAGGCTCCGCGCAGAGCGAGCGGCAGACACAACCCCTGTGGCGAGGGGATTTATCCCCGCTGGACTGCGAAGCAGTCCCAAGACTGTCATCTCGGAGTGCCAGATATATTTGGGGATTGCGCTTTGGGGGGCCGCTTCGCGGCCCAGCGGGGATAAACCCCCTCGCCACAAAAGCAGTTCCCTCTGAGGTTTAACACCGCCGTCCCAAAAAAATTAACAACGTTTAACTCACGCACATTCCCCCCTTGGCCGGACCATAAAGCGATCCACCGACCTCAAGGAATCACGTCATGAGCACTTTCATCACCCGCGACGGCACCGAGATCTACTACAAGGATTGGGGCAGTGGCCAACCGGTGGTCTTCAGCCACGGCTGGCCGTTGAATTCGGACAGTTGGGAGGCGCAGATGATGTTCCTGGCGTCCAACGGCTATCGGGTGATTGCTCACGACCGTCGTGGTCACGGGCGTTCCAGCCAGCCTTGGGACGGCAACGACATGGACACCTACGCCGATGACCTGGCCGAGCTGATCGAGCGCCTGGACCTCAAGGACGCGGTGTTGCTCGGTTTCTCCACCGGCGGCGGCGAAGTGGCGCGCTACATCGGTCGGCATGGCGCCGCCCGCGTCGCCAAGCTCGGCCTGATCTCGGCGGTCACGCCGCTGATGCTCAGGACCGCGGCCAACCCCGGCGGCCTGCCCATCGAGGTATTCGACGGCTTCCGCCAGGCCTCCCTGGCCGACCGTTCTCAGCTATACAAGGATGTGGCCAGCGCATTTTTCGGCGCCAACCGTCCGGGTGCCAAGGTGTCCCAGGGCATGATCGACTGGTTCTGGATGCAGGGCATGCTCGCCGGCCACAAGAACGCCTACGACTGCATCAAGGCCTTCTCGGAGACCGATCTTTCCGAAGACCTGCGCAACATCGATGTGCCGACCCTGGTAGTGCATGGCGATGACGACCAGGTAGTGCCGATCGAAACCGCCGGCATCGCGGCCGCCAAGCTGCTCAAGAACTCCCAGCTGCTGGTCTATCCGGGCGCTCCCCACGGCCTGACCGACACCCACAAGGACCGGCTGAACGCCGACCTGCTGGCGTTCATCCAGGGTTGATGCAAGCACGACAAGACCTGTGGGAGCGAGCCTGCTCCCACAGGATCGGTATTGAACAGGAACAACACCCATGAACCGCAACGATCTACGCCGCCTCGACATGAACCTGCTGGTGATCTTCGAGGCGCTGATGTTCGAGAAGAACCTGACCCGTGTCGCCGAAAAGCTGTTCATGGGCCAGCCGGCGGTGAGCGCGGCGCTCGGGCGACTGCGGGATCTGTTCGATGATCCGCTGCTGATCCGTCACGGCCGGGGCATGGAACCGACGCCTCGGGCCCTGGCGATCCTGCAGGAATTGCAGCCGGCCATGGACACCATTTCCGGCGCGGTCAGCCGGGCCAAGGCGTTCGATCCGTCCACCAGTTGCGACGTGTTCCGCATCGGTCTGTCCGACGATGCCGAATTCGGCCTGTTTCCACCGCTGCTCAGTCAATTGCGCGAAGAAGCGCCGGGCATCATCGTGGTGGTGCGCCGGGCCAATTTCCTGCTGATGTCGTCGTTGCTCGCCAGCGGCGAAATCAGCGTCGGCGTCAGCTACACCACCGATCTGCCGGCCAATGCCAAGCGCAAGAAACTGCGGGACATTCCCTGCAAGGTCCTGCGTGGCGACAAGCGCCCGGGGCCGCTGACCCTGGACGACTACTGCTCGCGACCCCACGCCATGGTGTCGTTCTCGGGCGACCTGAGCGGCAACATCGACCTGGACCTGGCGCGCATCGGCCGGGCCCGCAAAGTGGTCTTGGCAGTGCCGCAATTCAGCGGCCTGCGCGCCTTGCTGGCGGGCACCGAGCTGATCGCCACAGTGCCGGACTATGCCGCCTGCGCGCTGGTGGAGGGCTGCGCGTTGCGCGCCGAAGACCCACCGTTCGAGATCAATGCCGCCGAGTTGTCGATGGTCTGGAGCGGCGTCCACGACAACGACCCCGCCGAGCGCTGGTTGCGCTCGCGCATCGCCACCCACATGTCCCAACCGTTGCCGGCAGCCGCCTCGACGGACCCGGCCGGAGCTCACCGATGAACGCCACTGACGAACGCCGCATGCAGAACCTCGGCCTGCTGTTCCTGCGCCTGAGCGGCGCGCTGTTTTTGCTGTGGGTCCATGGTTTGCCGAAGCTGCTGAACTACAGCGCCGAGCTGACCCGCATCGAAGACCCGTTCCACCTCGGCGCGGCGCCCACGCTGATCCTGGCGATTTTCGCCGAGGTGCTTTGCCCGTTGCTGATCATGGCCGGCGTGCTGGTGCGCCTGGCGTGCCTGCCCATCCTCTTCCTGCTGGCCGTTGCGCTGCTCGTGGTGCACCCGCAATGGAGCCTGGAAGAAGGCCAGTTCGGCTGGTTGCTGCTGATCATATTTACCAGCGTGTTCATTGCCGGCCCGGGAGGCCTGGCGATCAGCGCGCGTTTTGCTGGAGTGCTGCGTCATGCCTGAATCCCAAACCCTTGAATCAACGGCGATCCCGGCGATCCCCGGCTTCGATGAAATCGTCACCCTGGTAGTCAAGCACCGGGTCAGGGCCGGGCAGGACGGCGCCTATGAAGCCTGGTTGCGGCGCATCGTCAGCTTAGCCGGCCAATGGCCGGGGCATCTGGGCGTGGACGTAGTCCGAGGCAAGCAGGGCGGGTTGTCGCTGTTCACCTGCGTGCTGCGGTTTTGCTCCACCGAGGCCATGCAGCGCTGGCTGGACTCGCCCGAGCGCCGCGAACTGGTGGAAGAGGCTGCGCCATTGCTGGCGGACGGCGACCAGACAGAAGTCGCCCCGCACAAGGAATTCTGGTTCGCCCCGCTGGCCGATGCCGCGACGCCGCCACCGCGCTGGAAGCAATCGGTGGTGACCTTGCTGGTCATCCTGCCGCACACCTTGCTGGTGCCGTTGCTCTGGGGCCCGCTGCTGCAACTCAACGCGTTTCTGTCCAACTACGTGGTTGCCACGTTCCTGATCACCGTGACCATCGTGCTCTCGGTGGTGTACGTGTGCATGCCGCTGGCGACGCGTCTGTTCGCGCCGTGGCTGGAAGCGTCCAAGGCCCACCAACACCTGGAGCCCGGCGATGGCCAATAAAGACGACCCGACCGATCCGCTGCGCCGCCAGTTGCTGGCCGCCGGATCCCTGCTCAGCGCGGCGGCGGCTTTCTGGCCACGCCTGTCTCTTTCATCTTCCCATCCAGAAGGACATCCAATGAACGCCGATCTGATTCTGTTCAATGGCCAGTTCCATACCGTCGACCGTGAAAAACCTCGCGCCAGCGCGGTTGCCATCAGCCAGGGCCGTTTCGTCGCCGTGGGCACCGATGCCGAGGCCATGGCCTTGCGTGGCAGTGGCACCCAGGTCATCGACCTCAAGGGCCGCACCGTCATTCCCGGCCTCAACGACTCGCACCTGCACCTGATCCGCGGTGGCCTGAACTACAACCTGGAACTGCGTTGGGAAGGCGTGCCGTCTTTGGCCGACGCCTTGCGCATGCTCAAGGACCAGGCCGATCGCACCCCGACCCCGCAATGGGTACGGGTTGTGGGGGGCTGGAACGAATTCCAGTTCGCCGAAAAACGCCTGCCGACCCTGGAAGAACTGAACCAGGCCGCGCCCGACACCCCGGTGTTCGTGTTGCACCTGTATGACCGCGCCTTGCTCAACCGCGCCGCGCTGCGGGTAGCCGGCTACACCCGCGACACCCCGAACCCGCCGGGCGGCGAGATCGTGCGTGACAGCAGGGGCGAGCCCACCGGCATGCTGGTGGCGCGGCCCAACGCGATGATCCTCTACTCGACGCTGGCGAAAGGGCCGAAGCTGCCGCTGGAATACCAGGTCAACTCCACCCGCCAGTTCATGCGCGAACTCAATCGCCTGGGCCTGACCAGCGCGATCGACGCCGGCGGCGGCTATCAGAACTACCCGGACGACTACGAAGTCATCGAGCAGTTGGCTCGCGAGCAGCAGTTGACGGTGCGCATCGCCTACAACCTGTTCACCCAGAAACCCAAGGAAGAGCTCACCGACTTCAAGAACTGGACCGGCAGCGTCAAGCTGCACCAGGGCGACGACTTCCTGCGGCACAACGGTGCCGGTGAAATGCTGGTGTTCTCGGCGGCGGATTTCGAAGACTTCCTCGAACCGCGTCCGGACCTGCCGCCGGGCATGGAGCAGGACCTGGAGCCGGTGGTGCGTCATCTGGTCGAGCAGCGCTGGCCGTTCCGCCTGCATGCCACCTACGACGAATCCATCAGCCGCATGCTCGACGTGTTCGAGAAGGTCAACCGCGACATTCCGTTCAACGGCCTGCCGTGGTTCTTCGACCACGCCGAGACCATCACGCCGAAAAACATCGAGCGGGTCCGCGCGCTGGGTGGTGGCATCGCGATCCAGGACCGCATGGCCTTCCAGGGCGAGTACTTCGTCGACCGCTACGGCGCCAAGGCCGCCGAAGCCACGCCGCCGATCAAGCGCATGCTGGCCGAAGGCGTACCGGTGGGCGCCGGCACCGACGCCACCCGCGTCTCCAGCTACAACCCGTGGACTTCGCTGTACTGGATGGTCAGCGGCCGCACCGTCGGCGGCCTCTCGCTGCACGAAGAAGGCCTGCCGCGGCTGACCGCGTTGGAGCTGTTCACCCATGGCAGCGCCTGGTTTTCCTCGGAGCAAGGCAAGAAGGGCCAGATCAAGGTTGGCCAACTGGCGGACCTGGCAGCCCTGAGCGCGGATTTCTTCAGCGTCGAGGAAGAAGCCATCAAGTGGATCGAATCGGTGCTGACCGTGGTGGACGGCAAGGTCGTCTACGCCGCCGGCGACTTCGAAAAACTCGGCCCGGCCAGCGTCCCGGTGCTGCCGGACTGGTCGCCGGTGGTCAAGGTTCCCGGCCACTGGCGCCCGGCTTCGCCATTGCAGGCGCAAGTCCACCAGTGCAGCGGGCCGTGCAAGGTGCATTCCCACAGCCATGAACGGGCGCGTCTGTCGAACGTGCCGGTCAGCGACTTCCAGGGGTTCTGGGGCGCGTTTGGCTGTTCGTGTTTTGCCTTTTAACTGACAAGCATATTTCCCTGTGGGAGCGAGCCTGCTCGCGAAGGCGTCGGCACATCCGACATCGCCGCAAGCTGACACACCGTCATCGCGAGCAGGCTCGCTCCCACAAGGTTTCGTAATATCCATCCAAAGGAGTCATCCCATGAGCAACGTTCCCGCCTACAACCGCCTGAACAAAGACGACGCGGTCGTCCTGCTGGTCGATCACCAGACTGGCCTGATTTCCCTGGTCCAGGATTTCTCGCCCAACGAGTTCAAGAACAACGTGCTGGCCCTGGCTGACCTGGCCAAGTTCTTTGGCCTGCCGACCATCCTGACCACCAGTTTCGAACAGGGCCCCAATGGCCCGATCGTGCCGGAGCTCAAGGAAATGTTCCCGGACGCGCCGTACATTCCACGCCCTGGCCAGATCAATGCCTGGGACAACGAAGACTTCGTCAAGGCAATCAAGGCCACCGGCCGCAAGCAATTGATCATCGCCGGCGTAGTGACCGATGTCTGCGTGGCGTTCCCGACCCTGTCGGCCCTGGCTGAAGGTTTCGACGTGTTTGTCGTGACCGACGCCTCGGGTACGTTCAACGAAACCGTGCAACAAGCCGCCTGGGTACGCATGACCGCCGCCGGCGCGCAAATGATGAACTGGTTCTCGGTGGCCTGTGAGCTGCACCGCGACTGGCGCAACGATATCGAAGGCCTGGGCAACCTGCTGTCCCAGCGCATTCCCAACTACCGCAACCTGATGAACAGCTACTCGGCGCTGACTGCCAAGTAAGCTGCTTTATTGCTGCACGGATGCCCGCCAATGTGCGGGCATCTTTTTATCTGGCAAATGACCATTGTGGCGAGGGGATTTATCCCCGTTGGGCTGCGCAGCGGCCCCAAAACAGGCTGACTGGGTGTGTCAGAATGCTCATATATTTGACTATTGGGGCTGCTGCGCAGCCCAGCGGGGATAAATCCCCTCGCCACAGGTTTGTATTCGGCTTGGATGTCTAAATAAAGCCCCACCCACGGAATGACAATGAACCCCTTCGAAGAAATGCGCATCTTTGCCCAGGTCATGGAGTCGGGCAGTTTCACCGCCGCGGCGGACAAGCTTGGGTTGTCCAAGCAGTTCGTCAGTCGCAAGTTGATGGAGCTGGAGCAGCGGCTTGGGGTTCGGTTGCTCAATCGCTCAACGCGCCGCCTGGACGTCACTCCGTTGGGCCAGCGCTATCATGAGGCGGCGTTGCGTCTGCTCAGCGAAGTCGAGCAGGTGGAGCAGGGCATCAGCGGCCAGACCAGCGAGCCGCGCGGAACCATCCGCCTCAGCGCTCCGTTGTCCTTCGCCGTGGCGCACCTGGGCAGCCTGCTGCCGTTGTTCTTGCAGCGCTACCCGGATGTCACCGTGGAGGTCGACCTGAGTGATCGCTCGGTGGACCTGCTGGGGGAGGGTTACGACCTCGCGCTGAGGATCGGTGTGCTGGAAGATTCGACCCTGATCGCGCGGCGCATCGCGAGTATCGAGCGAGTGTATTGCGCCAGCGCCGCGTACCTGGCGCAGCGAGGCACGCCGACGCGACCGGAAGACCTGCGCAGCCACGACTGTTTGCCGTACGGCCATAGCCGTCAGGTGCAGTGGCGATTCGCCGGAAAGGGCAAGCCGTTGGCGCTGGAAGTGGTGGGACGCATGCGTGCCAATAACGGCGACTTGCTCAGGGATGCGGCGATTGCCGGCATGGGGATTACTTACCTGCCGACCTTCATCCTCGGTGAGGCGTTGAGGGATGGGCGGCTGATCAAGGTGTTGGAGGGATTCGAGACCGAGCCCCTGACGCTGTCGGCGGTCTATCCACAACATCGACAAAGCTCGCGACCGGTGCAGGCGTTGGTGGAATTCTTGCGTGAACACATGCAGTAGGTGGCGCAAAACGCATTCAGCCGTCCCTGGGACGGCTGAATTTCAAGGCGCCTTGATCAGGCAGCCAGGTTGGCGGTGAACTCTTTTTTGTACTGGGCCTTCACGGCTTCCATCTGATTGCCCAGTTCTTCGAGCTTGGCCTTGCCGAGGATTTCTTCGGCTTTAGGAAACATTTCTTCCTCTTCTTCCTCGATGTGATGTTCCAGCAACTCCTTGACCACTTTCACGCGACCGGCGAACTCAGGCTGGGAAGGGTCGGTGTTTTTCAGGTCGGGCAGCACCAGGGAATCGACGGTGCGGTGCTCTTCCTTGGCTTCGTAGTACATCTCGGCTTCGTCCTTGCCGCCTTCCTGCTTGAAGGCCGGATAAAGGATTTCTTCTTCCAGGCGGGTATGGATGGACACTTCCATTTCCAGCTTGGCCAACAGTTCGGTGCGTTTCTTGATGGCGCGGTCGGTCGATTCGCTCAACTGGGACAGGATGCCCTTCACGCGTTCATGGTCGGCTTTCAACAGGTCGATGGCGTTCATGTGTTGCTCCTCGGTCATTCACGGATGCGGGCCGGCTTCGAGCGCCGACGCCACCTAACAGGACAGGTGCATCCACCGTGCCAGCCGAGCCGCTTGATAAAACTCTTTTGAATCAATGACTTAAATTATCGAGACTTTTCACCATCGTGCAGGCTGCATGAGGCCCGCTGAAAATGCCTTGCACTTTGCGCTGCGGGGTACGTTGTGTGGCCCAGAAAAACACCGACCCGTGGCGAGGGAGCTTGCTCCCGCTCGGCTGCGCAGCAGTCGTAAAATTTGCCTGACCTGACGCGGTGAAGCGATGGGGCTGCTGCGCAACCCAGTGGGAGCAAGCTCCCTCGCCACGGGTCAAATCCAGCTCAAAAAAAAAGCCCGCATCTCACGATACGGGCATTTTTGTCAGCGATGACGCTCAGGCGATCAGCCGGCCAGGCCCGCCTGCTGGACCAGCGTCAACAACGGCTGCGGGTACACGCCGAGGAAGAACGCCAGGACGGCGATGGCCAACAGCATCACGCCGCCTGCCTTCTGTTCCCAGTGCAACTCGGCATCGTGACGACGCAGGTTCGGTTCCATCAGGTACAGGGTGACCATCACGCGCAGGTAGTAGAACACGCCGATGGCACTGCCCAGCACCAGGGAGCCGACCAGCCACCATTGGTGGGCCTCGACGCCGGTGGCGATGATGTAGAACTTGCCGATGAAGCCGGCGGTCAGCGGGATGCCGGCCAGGGACAGCATCATCACGGTCAGCACGGCAGTCAGGTACGGACGCCGCCAGAACAGGCCGCGGTATTCGTACAGGGCGTCGGCGTCGCGGCCGTTGTACGGCGAGGACATCAGGGTGATCACGCCGAAGGCACCGAGGCTGGTGATCACGTAGGTCACCAGGTACACGCCGATGGCTTCCACGGCCAGGCCTTTGCTGGCGATCAGGGCGATCAGCAGGTAGCCGAAGTGGGCGATGGACGAGTAACCGAGCAAACGCTTGAGGTTGCTCTGGGTCAGCGCCAGCAGGTTACCAAACAGGATCGACGCGATGGCGATGATCGTCAGCACGTTGCTCAGGACACCGCTGCTGGCCACTGGCGAGATCTGGAACAGCCGGACCATCACCGCGAACACCGCCACTTTCGAAGCGGTCGCCAGGAACGCCGCCACCGGCGCCGGGGCGCCTTCGTAGACGTCCGGGGTCCAGAGGTGGAAGGGCACCAGCGACAGCTTGAACGCCAGGCCGATCAGCATCATGCCCAGGCCCAGTTGCGCGATCGGGCTAGGCAGGCCGGTGGCCGCCAGGGCCTGGCCGATGCCGACGAAGCTCAGGGTGCCGGCTTCGGCGTAGAGCAGGGCCATGCCGAACAGCAGGAACGCGGAACCGGCCGCCGACAGCACCATGTACTTGATGCCGGCTTCCAGCGAACGCTTGTTGAAGAAGGCATAGGCCACCAGGCCGTAGACCGGCACCGACAGCAGTTCCAGGCCAATGAACAGGCTGGCCAGGTGCTGCGCGCTGACCAGGACCAGGCCACCGGCGGCGGCCATCAGGATCAGCAGGTACAGTTCTTCGCGGTTGCCCGGGTAACCCGAACCGCCATCACCCAGGTAGGCGTGGGCGAGGGTGACGCAGGCGAGGGTGGCGACCAGGATCAGCGCCATGTACAGGCAGGCGAAGCTGTCGATCTGGATCAGTGGCGTGACCGCCAGTGGCGCGACTTTCAGGGCCGGCAGGATCGACAGCAAGGCCAGGTTCAGCCCCGCCACCGACAGCAGGAAGGTCTGCGAGTGATTGCGCCGCCAGGCGATCGCCAGCATCACCACGATGATCGTGGCGCTGGTGATCAACAGCGGCGCAAGCGCGATAAAGTGTTGAATCGTGAATTCCATAGCGCTCTTACCGGGCCGAAGCGAGTTGAGAGAAGGCGGTGCCGAGCCACTGCTGCACGCCATGCATCGTGGCGGCAGAGGTGTCGAGGAACGGTTGCGGGTAGACGCCGAGGTAAACCAGCAGCACCGCAAGGCCGAGCACCATGATCAGTTCGCGACCGTCCATGCCACGCAGCACTTCGTCCGACTTGGCCGGACCGAAGTAGGCGCGGTGGATCATGATCAGCGAGTAGACCGAACCGAACACCAGGCCGGACGTGGCGATCGCGGTGATCCACGGTGCGCTGACGAACGAGCCGATCAGGATCAGGAACTCGCCGACGAAGTTGCCGGTGCCTGGCAGGCCCAGGGAAGCGGCCGCGAAGAACAGGCTGATGGCCGGCAGGTAGGCGATGCGCGACCAGATGCCGCCCATTTCTCGCATGTCCCGGGTGTGCAGGCGCTCGTACAACTGGCCGCTGAGGATAAACAGCGCCGCGGCCGACAGGCCGTGGGCGAGCATCTGGATCACCGCGCCTTGCAGGGCCAGCTGGCTGCCGGAGTAGATCCCGATCAGCACGAAGCCCATGTGCGAGACGCTGGAGAAGGCGATCAGGCGCTTGATGTCGGTCTGGGCAAACGCCAGGAACGCACCGTAGAAAATCCCGATCAGGCCCAGCGTCATGGCAATCGGCGCGAACTCCGCCGAGGCATTCGGGAACAGCGGCAGGGCGAAACGCAGCAGGCCGTACGCCGCCGTTTTCAACAGGATACCGGCCAGGTCCACGGAACCGGCGGTCGGTGCCTGGGCGTGGGCGTCCGGCAGCCAGGAGTGGAACGGCACTACCGGCAGCTTCACCGCAAAGGCGATGAAGAAGCCCAGCATCAGCACGTACTCGGTGGTGCGCGACATCTGCACTTTCAACAGGTCGGCGTAGTTGAAGGTAATCACGCCAGTATTGTTGAAGTTCACCAGCACCAGGCCAAGGATCGCCACCAGCATGATCAGGCCGGAAGCCTGGGTGAAGATGAAGAACTTGGTCGCCGCGTAGATCCGGGTTTTCTTGCCGTCCGAAGAACTGTGACCCCAGAGCGCGATGAGGAAGTACATCGGCACCAGCATCATTTCCCAGAAGAAGAAGAACATGAACAGGTCCAGCGCCAGGAACACGCCGACGACACCGCCCAGGATCCACATCAGGTTCAGGTGGAAGAAACCGACGTGACGCTGGATCTCTTTCCAGGAGCAGAGTACCGAGAGAATACCCAGCAGGCCGGTCAGCAGGATCATCAGCAGCGACAGGCCATCAAGGGCCAGGTGCACGCTGATGCCGAAGCGCTCGATCCAGGTGTGCTTGAACTCAAGCGCCCAGGTCGGATCGGCGCCAGGCGCCGGTGCAAATGAATAGTCGCCGGTCGCCCACAGCCAGAGGCCGAGCGCGAGTTCCAGGGACATGGTCAGCAGCGCAATCCAGCGCGGGAGGGTAGAGCTGGAACGCTCCGCCATCCAGCACAGCAGGCCGCCGATGAAGGGGATCAGGATTAGCCAGGGCAGAATCATGACGGGCTCGTTTCCTTTCGCAAGTTCGCAAGGTTCATATCAGACCGCTACCAGCACGATGGCGCCGATAACCAGCACGGCGCCAGCCGCCATGGAAGCCGCATACCAACGCAGTTGACCGGTCTCGGTACGGCTCAGGGCGGTGTGGCCGCCCTTGGCCATGCGCGGGATCAGGCCAATGGTCTGGTCGAGCGGGTCTTTGCGCAGAATGTGGCTGATCGCAAGGTATGGCTTGACGAACAGTTTGTCGTAGATCCAGTCGAAGCCCCAGGCGGCGAACCACCAGGCCGAGAGGAAACGCCCGATGCCGCTGTTGGCGATGGCCGTGACGAAGCGGCGCTTGCCGAGGAACAGCAGGGCGGCCAGCAGGATCCCCGCCAGGGCGATGGCGCCCGAGGCGATTTCCAGGCTGTGCTTGGCTTCGCCGCCGGCATGGCCGACGCTTTGCGGCAGCACATCGGCCAGCGGTGGGGTGATCATTGCGCCGACGAAGGTCGACAGCACGATCAGCACCGACAGCGGCAGCCAGTGGGCGATGCCGTGGCCGGCGTGGGCTTCGGTCTTGGCTTCACCGTGGAACGCGATGAAGATCAGGCGGAAGGTGTACAGCGAGGTCATGAACGCACCCACCAGGCCGGCGTAAAGCAGGCCCTGGTTACCGCTGGCGAACGCTTCCCAGAGGATCTCGTCCTTGGAGTAGAAACCGGCGGTGACCAGTGGCAGGGCCGCCAGGGCCGCGCCGCCAACGATGAAGCTGGCGTAGGCCAGCGGCAGTTTTTTCCACAGGCCACCCATCTTGAAGATGTTCTGCTCGTGGTGGCAGGCAACGATCACCGCACCGGAAGCAAGGAACAGCAGGGCCTTGAAGAAGGCGTGGGTCATCAGGTGGAAGATCGCGCCTTCCCAGGCGCCGACGCCCAGGGCCAGGAACATGTAGCCAATCTGGCTCATGGTCGAGTAGGCGAGGATACGCTTGATGTCGGTCTGCACCAGCGCGGCAAAACCGGCCAGCACCAGGGTCACGCCGCCAACGAGGCCGACCAGGTGCAGGATGTCCGGCGCCAGGGCGAACAGGCCATGGGTACGGGCGATCAGGTAGACGCCCGCGGTGACCATGGTCGCGGCGTGGATCAGTGCCGAAACCGGGGTCGGGCCGGCCATCGCGTCCGCCAACCAGGTCTGCAGCGGCAGTTGCGCGGATTTACCGACAGCACCGCCCAGCAGCATCAGGGTCGCGAGGACGATCCAGAAGTCACCGGCCTTGAAGTGCTCCGGCGCACGAACCAGCAGCTCCTGGATATTCAGCGTGCCCAGTTGCTGGAACAGGATGAACAGGCCGATGGCCATGAACACGTCGCCGATGCGGGTCACGATGAACGCCTTGAGCGCGGCGTTACCGTTGTTGCGGTTGCTGTAGTAGAAACCGATCAACAGGTACGAGCACAGGCCCACGCCTTCCCAGCCGAAGTACAGGAACAACAGGTTATCGCCGAGCACCAGGAACAGCATGCTGGCGATGAACAGGTTGGTGTAGGCGAAGAAGCGCGAGTAACCGGCTTCACCGCGCATGTACCAGGACGCGAACAGGTGGATCAGGAAACCCACGCCGACCACCACGCCAAGCATGGTCACCGACAGGCCGTCCAGGTAGAGGGCGAAGTTCGGCGTGAAGCCTTCCACCGCCATCCACTGCCACAGCACCTGCACGTAGGCGCCACCTTCCGGTGGGGCGACGTTGAATTGCCAGATCACGTAGGCGGTGACGAGGGCGGACAGGCCGATCGAGCCCACGCCAACCAGCGCCGAAAGGTTTTCCGACCAGCGTCCACGGGAGAACGACAGCAGCAGGAAACCGATGAGGGGAAATACGAAAGTCAGGAAGAGAAGGTTCATCCGCGCATCTCGCTGGCAGCGTCAATATCGAGAGTGTGGAAGCGGCGGTACAGCTGCAACAGGATCGCCAGGCCGATACTGGCCTCGGCGGCTGCCAGGCTGATCACCAGGATGAACATGATCTGTCCATCCGGTTGCGCCCAGCGCGCGCCCGCGACGATGAAGGCCAGGGCGGAGGCATTCATCATGACCTCCAGGCTCATCAGCACGAACAGAATGTTGCGGCGGACCATCAGGCCGACCAGACCGAGACAGAACAGGATGCCGGCAACCGCCAGACCATGCTCGAGAGGGATAGCAGGCATGTGATTACTCCTTCGCCTCGTTACGGCCCAAATGGAACGCCGTGACGACTGCGGCAAGCAGCAGCATCGAGGCGAGTTCGACCACCAGCAGGTACGGACCGAACAGGCTGATGCCCACGGCCTTGGCGCCTACGGTGGTGTGGCCGATGGCCTGGCCGCTCTGGTGGGCGAACAGCACATACAGCAGTTCACCCAGCAGCAGCGCGGAGAGAATCACCGGCCCGGCCCAGATGCCCGGCTTGAGCCAGGAGCGTTCCTGCTGGACGGCCGCCGGACCCAGGTTGAGCATCATCACCACGAATACGAACAGCACCATGATGGCGCCGGCGTAGGCGATCACTTCCAGGGCACCGGCGAACGGTGCTCCGAGAGCGAAAAAGGTCATGGCCACGGCGATCAGCGAAATGATCAGGTAGAGCAGGGCGTGCACGGGGTTGGTGTTGGTGACCACACGAAGCGTGGACACCACCGCGATACCCGATGCGAAATAGAAAGCGAATTCCATCTTTCTTCCTTAAGGCAGCAAGCTCTTCACGTTGATCGGTTCGGCTTCGTTCTGCGCGGCGCCTTTCGGCTTACCGGCAATGGCCATACCTGCAACACGATAGAAGTTGTAATCAGGGTTTTTACCGGGACCGGAAATCAGCAAGTCTTCTTTCTCGTACACCAGGTCCTGACGCTTGAAATCGGCCATTTCGAAATCCGGCGTGAGCTGGATCGCGGTGGTCGGGCACGCTTCCTCGCACAACCCGCAGAAAATGCAGCGCGAGAAGTTGATACGGAAGAAGTCCGGGTACCAGCGACCGTCTTCGGTCTCGGCTTTCTGCAGCGAGATGCAACCTACCGGGCACGCCACGGCGCACAGGTTGCAGGCCACGCAGCGTTCCTCGCCGTCAGGGTCGCGGGTCAGGACGATGCGGCCGCGATAACGCGGCGCCAGGTAGACCGCTTCTTCCGGGTATTGCAGGGTGTCGCGCTTGCGAAAGCCATGGCCGAAGATCATGACCAGGCTTCGCAGTTGGGTACCGGTACCCTTAACGATGTCGCCAATATATTTGAACATGGGTCAAATCCTCACTGAACCGCGGCCGCGGGCGCGTTCATCAAAACGATCGCAGCGGTCACCAGCATGTTGATCAGGGTCAGCGGCAGGCAGAACTTCCAGCTGAAGTCCATCACCTGGTCGTAGCGTGGGCGCGGGATCGAGGCGCGCAGCAGGACGAACAGCATGATGAAGAACGCGGTCTTCAGGGCGAACCAGACGAAGGACAGTTGCGGCAGGATGCCGAACGGACCGTGCCAGCCGCCAAAGAACAGCGTTACCAGCAGCGCCGAGATCAGGATGATGCCGATGTACTCGCCAACGAAGAACATGCCCCATTTCATGCCGGCATATTCAATGTGGTAACCGTCGGCCAGTTCCTGTTCCGCTTCCGGCTGGTCGAAGGGGTGACGGTGAGTCACGGCGACGCCGGCGATGAAAAACGTACAGAAACCGAAGAACTGCGGAATGATGAACCACAGGTTCTGGGCCTGGTACTCGACGATGTCGCGCATGTTGAACGAGCCGGCCTGGATCACGATACCCATCAGCGACAGGCCCATGAACACTTCATAGGACACGGTCTGGGCCGAGGCCCGCAGGCTGCCGAGCAGGGCGAACTTGTTGTTGCTCGACCAACCGGCGAACAGCACCGCGTACACCGAAAGACCGGCCATGGCGAAGAAGAACAGCAGGCCGATGTTCAGGTCCGCCACGCCCCAGGTCGGGGTGATCGGGATGACCGCGAAGGCGATCAGCAAGGCGCTCATGGCCACGACCGGTGCCAGGGTGAAGATCACCTTGTCGGCAAACGGTGGCGTCCAGTCTTCCTTGAAGAACATCTTGATCATGTCGGCGGCGATCTGGAACATGCCGAACGGGCCGACGCGGTTCGGACCGTAGCGGTCCTGCCACCAGCCCAGCAGGCGACGTTCGACGAAGCTCAGCAACGCGCCGCAGACCACCACGGCCAGCAGGATCACGATGGCCTTGAGGACCGTCAGGATCACCGCGATCACTTCAGGGGTGAACCAGCTCATTGCGCCGCCTCCTGCAGACCGTCGACAGTCTTGCCGAAAATCGCCGGTGGAATGCCCGCCAGGCCAGCCGGCAGGGCCACCAGGCCGGCGCCCAGTTCTTCATTGATGCGCAGCGGCAGACGCAAGGTCCGGCCCGCAACGTTCAGGCTCAGCAAGGCGCCATCGTTGACGCCCAGGCGATCGGCTTCGGACTTGGCCAGCGACACGTAGGCCGCCGGGATGCGCTCCTGCACCGGCTCGGCCTTGGAAGAGTTCTCTTCACTGCCGAACAGGTGATGGAACGGCACGACCTGCCAGGTGCCCGGTGCCGGGTTGAAGGCGCGTGGCACGCTGGCGAACCAGCCGAGGCCATCGCCCTGGCTTTCGATCAGGCGGGTGCCCGGATCACCGGCGCGCAGGTGACCGCCGACTTCGTCCTGGAACTTGTTCCAGGCTTGCGGCGAGTTCCAGCCCGGCGACCAGGCGAACGGCACTTGGGAGCGCGGTTCGGCGGAGCCCGAGTAACCTTCCATGGAGAAGGCGAACGCGGTGTCATTGTCCTGCGGCATACGCGGTTCGTGCACGCTGATATTGGCGCGCATCGCGGTGCGACCGGAGTAGCGCAGCGGTTCGCGCGCCAGCTTCAGGCCCTTGATGCGGAACGCGGCGGACGGCGCGGCGTCGACGATGCGGGCCAGTTGCGGGCTGCTCGAAGCGACGGCGGCGGTGACGTGGTCCAGCTGGGTCCAGTCGATCGGCTGGTTCAGCAGGGTCGCGCGCAAGGCGTGCAGCCAGCGCCAGCCTTCGTGGACCAGGATGCTGGCGTCCAGGTATTGCGGATCAAAGACCTGGAAGAAGCGCTGGGCGCGACCTTCCTGGCTGACCAACGTACCGTCGCCTTCGGCGAAGCTCGCCGCCGGCAGCACCAGGTCGGCGCGGTCGGTGGTGGCGGTCTTCTGATGGTCGGCGACGATCACCACCTTGGCGGCGTTCAGCGCAGCATCGACCTTGGCGTTGTCGGTGCGGGTGAACAGGTCGTTCTCCAGCACCACGATGGCGTCGGCGCTGCCGTCGATCACTGCTTGCAGGGCGGCATCGACCGATTCGCCACCGAGCATGGCCAGGCCGAGGCTGTTGGCTTCCGGCACGACCAGGCTGATGGAACCGTTCTTCTCGCGCAGCTTCAGGGCCTTGGCGATGTTGGCGGCGGCTTCGATCAGCGCCTTGGAACCCAGCGAGGTGCCAGCGATGATCAGTGGACGCTTGGCCGCCAGCAGGGCGTCGGCGATGCGCTGGGCCAGGCCGGCGGCTTCGCTGTCCAGGCCGTCGACGGCCGGGGCGCTGGCGTCCAGGGCGTGGGCGACGGCAAAACCGATGCGCGCGAGGTCGTCCGGAGCGGCGTGGACGCATTCTTCGGCGACGTCGTCGAGCTTGGTTTCAGCGAGGCTGGCGATGAACAGCGGGTTCAGCGCGTGCTGGCCGATGTTCTTCACCGCTGCGTCGAGCCACGGCTGGACGCGCATGGCGTCGGCCATGTCCTCGGCCTTGCCTTTTACCGACTGACGCAGGGCCAGGGCCATGCGGGCGGCGGTCTGGGTCAGGTCTTCGCCGAGGACGAACACCGCGTCGTGATCTTCGATGTCGCGCATCGTCGGCACGGGCAGCGGGCTGTCCTTGAGCACTTGCAGCACCAGGCGAATACGTTCCAGCTCGCCGGCTTCGATGCCGCTGTAGAAGTGCTCGGCGCCGACCAGCTCACGCAGGGCGTAGTTGCTTTCCAGGCTCGCCCGTGGCGAACCGATGCCGACAATGTTGCGACCGCGCAGCAGTTCGGCGGCCTTGTCCAGGGCTTCGTCCAGGCTCAGCTTGGCGCCATTGGCGAGCAGCGGCTGGCGCGGGCGGTCCTTGCGATTGACGTAGCCATAGCCAAAACGGCCACGGTCGCAGAGGAAATACTGGTTCACCGAACCGTTGTAGCGGTTTTCGATGCGGCGCAGTTCGCCGTAGCGTTCGCCCGGGCTGATGTTGCAGCCGCTCGAGCAGCCATGGCAGATGCTCGGTGAGAACTGCATGTCCCACTTGCGGTTGTAGCGCTCGGAGTGCGTCTTGTCGGTGAACACACCGGTCGGGCAGACCTCGGTGAGGTTGCCGGAGAACTCGCTTTCCAGGGTGCCGTCTTCAACGCGACCGAAGTACACGTTGTCGTGGGCGCCGAACACGCCCAGGTCGGTGCCGCCGGCGTAGTCCTTGTAGAAACGCACGCAGCGGTAGCAGGCGATGCAGCGGTTCATCTCGTGGGAAATGAACGGGCCGAGGTCCTGGTTCTGGTGGGTGCGCTTGGTAAAGCGATAACGGCGCTCGTTGTGGCCGGTCATCACGGTCATGTCTTGCAGGTGGCAGTGGCCGCCTTCCTCACAGACCGGGCAGTCGTGAGGGTGGTTGGTCATCAGCCATTCGACGACGCTGGCGCGAAACACTTTCGCTTCTTCGTCGTCGATGGAGATCCAGCTGCCGTCGGTGGCGGGGGTCATGCAGGACATGACGATCCGACCACGCTTGTCGTTCTCGTCGGTGTACTGCTTGACCGCGCACTGGCGACAGGCGCCAACGCTGCCAAGGGCGGGGTGCCAGCAGAAATAAGGAATGTCGAGGCCCAGCGACAGACATGCCTGTAACAGGTTGTCTGCGCCATCGACTTCGAGCTCTTTGCCGTCTACGTGGATAGTGGCCATGGTTCAAAGTTCTTCGTTGGCCCGGTGTCAGCGGGCGTGGCTAATGGAATCTTGTTATTCGTCCGAATCCAAACAGCCTCGGTGAAAAGGCGTCATCGAACGAAAGGCGAAGGGCACGGACCCTTCGCCTTGTTAAGCGTCGTTACGCGCCGACCATGGTCGGCGAGACCACCTGATTGAGATCGCCCGCGCGGGTGGGCGCGATGCCGGCCTCGAATTCAGGGCGGAAGTATTTGATTGCGCTGCCCAGCGGCTCCACGGCACCCGGTGCGTGAGCACAGAAGGTCTTGCCTGGGCCGAGGAAACCGACCAGACCCAGCAGGGTCTCGATGTCGCCGGCCTGGCCCTGGCCGTTCTCGAGGGCCATCAGCAGCTTGACGCTCCATGGCAGGCCATCGCGGCAAGGGGTGCAGAAACCGCAGGACTCGCGCGAGAAAAACTGTTCCATGTTACGCAGCAGGGAAACCATGTTGACGCTGTCGTCCACCGCCATCGCCAGGCCGGTACCCATCCGGGTGCCGACCTTGGCGATGCCGCCGGCATACATCTGTGCGTCCAGGTGTTCCGGCAACAGGAAACCGGTACCGGCGCCGCCGGGCTGCCAGCACTTGAGCTTGTAGCCGTCGCGCATGCCGCCGGCGTAGTCCTCGAACAGCTCGCGCGCGGTGACGCCGAATGGCAATTCCCACAGGCCAGGGTTCTTGACCTTGCCGGAGAAGCCCATGAGCTTGGTGCCCATGTCTTCGCTGCCGTCACGGGCCAGGGATTTGTACCAGTCCACGCCGTCGGCGATGATTGCCGGCACGTTGCACAGGGTCTCGACGTTGTTCACGCAGGTCGGCTTGCCCCAGACGCCGACAGCGGCGGGGAAGGGCGGCTTGGAGCGCGGGTTGGCGCGGCGGCCTTCGAGGGAGTTGATCAACGCGGTTTCTTCACCGCAGATGTAGCGCCCGGCGCCGGTGTGGACGAACAGCTCGAAATCAAAACCCGAGCCGAGGATGTTCTTGCCCAGCAGGCCGGCGGCCTTGGCTTCTTCCACGGCACGGTTCAGGTGCCTGGCGGCGGTGGTGTATTCGCCGCGCAGGAAAATATAGCCACGGTAGGTTTTCAGCGCGCGTGCACTGATCAGCATGCCTTCGATCAGCAGATGGGGCAGTTGCTCCATCAGCATGCGGTCTTTCCAGGTGTTGGGTTCCATCTCGTCCGCGTTGCACAGCAGGTAGCGGATGTTGATGGACTCGTCCTTGGGCATCAGGCCCCACTTCACGCCCGTGGGGAAACCCGCGCCGCCACGACCCTTGAGGCCGGAGTCTTTCACGGTCTGGACGATGTCGTCGGCAGCCATGTCGGCGAACGCCTTGCGCGCCGCGGCATAGCCGTTCTTCGCCTGGTATTCGTCCAGCCATACCGCCTCGCCGTCGTCACGCAGGCGCCAGGTCAAGGGATGGGTTTCGGCCGAACGCTGGATGCGGTTGGCGGGCCCGAAGGAAGTCAGGGTCATACGTAGCCCTCCAGCAGTTTGGCGACGCCATCCGGCTTGACGTCACCAAAGGTGTCGTCGTCGATCATCAGCGCCGGTGCCTTGTCGCAATTGCCCAGGCAGCACACCGGCAGCAGGGTGAAGCGGCCGTCGGCGGTGGTCTGGCCCAGGCCGATGCCCAGCTTGCCCTGGATTTCGCTGACCACCGACTCGTGGCCGCCGATGTAGCAGACCATGCTGTCGCAGACGCGAATGATGTGGCGGCCTACCGGCTGGCGGAAAATCTGGCTGTAGAACGTGGCGACGCCTTCGACGTCGCTGGCCGGAATGCCGAGGATCTCGCCGATGGCGTAGAGCGCGCCATCCGGCACCCAGCCACGTTCCTTCTGGACGATCTTCAGGGCTTCGATCGACGCCGCGCGCGGGTCTTCGTAGTGATGCAGCTCGTGCTCGATGGCCGAGCGCTCGGTTTCGCTCAGGGCGAAACGGTCTGTCTGGATAAGCGTGCTGTTCATGCTTAGCGGTCCACGTCGGCCATAACGAAATCGATACTACCCAGGTACGCGATCAAGTCCGCGACCATGCTGCCTTTGATCACCGAAGGGATCTGCTGCAGGTGCGGGTAGCTTGGGGTGCGAATCCGGGTGCGGTAGCTCATGGTGCCGCCATCGCTCGTCAGGTAATAACTGTTGATGCCCTTGGTCGCTTCGATCATCTGGAAGGATTCGTTGGCCGGCATGACCGGGCCCCACGAAACCTGCAGGAAGTGCGTGATCAGGGTCTCGATGTGTTGCAGCGTGCGCTCTTTTGGCGGCGGCGTGGTCAGCGGGTGGTCCGCCTTGTACGGGCCTTCCGGCATGTTGCGCATGCACTGCTCGATGATCTTGACGCTCTGGCGCATTTCCTCGACGCGAACCAGGCAGCGGTCATAGGCATCGCCACTGGACGCCAGCGGGACTTCGAACTCGAAGTTCTCG
This sequence comes from Pseudomonas sp. FP198, assembly GCF_030687895.1. Lineage (NCBI taxonomy): Bacteria > Pseudomonadati > Pseudomonadota > Gammaproteobacteria > Pseudomonadales > Pseudomonadaceae > Pseudomonas > Pseudomonas sp. FP198. Next base: position 3,683,405 of record NZ_CP117452.1, on the reverse strand, counting down.
TAGCCGGAGTACGGGCGCGCCTTGCGCAGGTCGAAATCAAGGCCGGTGGCGCGCAGGCTCGGGCCGGTGACGCCCCATTCCAGCGCTTCCTTGGTGTTGTACGCGGCGACGCCGACGGTACGCCCCTTGAGGATGCTGTTCTGCAACGCAGCCTTGGTGTATTCGTCCAGGCGCTTGGGCATCCACTCGACGAAATCCTTGACCAGCTTTTCCCAGCCGCGCGGCAGGTCGTGGGCAACGCCACCGATGCGGTACCACGCCGGGTGCAGGCGGAAACCGGTGATGGCTTCGATCACGGTGTAGGCTTTCTGGCGGTCGGTGAAGGTGAAGAACACCGGTGTCATGGCGCCCACGTCCTGGATATAGGTCCCCAGGAACAGCAGGTGGCTGGTGATCCGGAAGAACTCGGCCATCATGATGCGGATCACGTTGACCCGGTCCGGCACCGTGATGCCCGCCAGTTTTTCCACCGACAGGACGTACGGCAGGTTGTTCATCACGCCGCCGAGGTAATCGATGCGGTCGGTGTACGGAATATAGCTGTGCCAGGACTGACGCTCGCCCATCTTCTCGGCGCCACGGTGGTGGTAGCCGATGTCCGGGACGCAATCGACGATCTCTTCACCGTCCAATTGCAGGATGATACGGAACGCACCGTGGGCCGAAGGGTGGTTCGGGCCCAGGTTGAGGAACATGTAGTCCTCGTTGGCGCCGGAACGCTTCATGCCCCAGTCTTCCGGCTTGAAGCGCGCGGATTCTTCCTCGAGCTGCTGCTTGGCCAGGGTCAGGCTGTACGGGTCGAACTCGGTGGCGCGGGCCGGGAAGTCCTTGCGCAACGGGTGACCTTCCCAGGTCGGCGGCATCATGATCCGGGTCAGGTGCGGGTGGCCGGGGAAGTCGATGCCGAACATGTCCCAGACTTCACGCTCGTACCAGTTGGCGTTCGGCCAGATGCCGGTCACGGTCGGCACGCTGAGGTCGCTCTCGGACAAGGCGACCTTGATCATTACGTCACTATTACGCTCGATCGACAGCAGGTGGTAGAACACGGTGAAGTCGGCGCCCGGCAGCCCCTGGCGCTTGGTGCGCAGGCGCTCGTCCACGCCGTGCAGGTCATAAAGCATGACGTACGGCTTGGGCAGGTTGCGCAGGAAAGTCAGGACTTCGACGAGCCTGGCGCGGGCAACCCAAAGCACCGGCATGCCGGTGCGGGTGGCCTGGGCGGTGAACGCCTCGGCGCCAAAGCGGTTGTTCAGTTCGACGACCACATCCTGGTCGTCTGCCTTGTAAGGCGGGATGTACAGAGCACTGCCTGTAGTCATGGTTATTTATCGCTTTCGGTCAACGTAAAGAATGAAGCCAGGTTCTCGTTTCTTCTACAGAACTAGAGCTGGATCAGACTTCGTCGGGGCTGCGCAGGTTGGTGACTGCGATTCGCTGTTCGCGGCGCTGTTCCTTTTGCGACGGCATGTCGGCGCGATAGACGCCTTGATCACCGACGACCCAGGACAGTGGGCGACGCTCCTGGCCGATGGATTCCTGCAGCAGCATCAGGCCTTGCAGGAACGCTTCGGGGCGGGGCGGGCAGCCGGGCACGTAGACATCCACCGGGAGGAACTTGTCGACTCCCTGGACCACGGAATAAATGTCGTACATGCCGCCGGAATTGGCACACGCGCCCATGGAAATGACCCACTTGGGTTCCAGCATCTGTTCGTACAGGCGCTGGATGATGGGAGCCATTTTCAGGAACGGCGTACCGGCGATAACCATGAAGTCCGCCTGGCGCGGCGATGCCCGGATTACCTCGGCGCCAAAGCGCGCGATGTCGTGGGGCGCCGTGAAGGCGGTGGTCATTTCCACGTAGCAGCACGAAAGGCCGAAGTTGTACGGCCACAGGGAGTTCTTGCGACCCCAGTTGACCGTGCTGTTCAGCACGTCTTCGAGCTTGCCCATGAAGATGTTCTTGTGAACTTGATCCTCTAACGGATCGGAAACGGTTTCCCGCTTGCCGATCGGATACTGCTCGTTAGGAGCATCGGGGTCGATCCTGGTGAGATTGTATTGCATTGCCAAAGCCTCATTGTTTCAGCTTCGCCTGCCGCTTGCGCCGAGCTTCCGGAGCCCAATCAAGAGCCCCCACCCGGTAAAGGTAGACAAGACCTGCCAACAGAATTGCTATGAAAACGAGAGCTTCGACGAATCCGGTCCAGCCGCTTTCGCGGACGGACACAGACCATGCAAAGAGAAAAAGGGCTTCGATATCGAAGATCACGAAGAGCATCGCGACCAGATAGAATTTGGCTGAGAGCCGCAAGCGGGCGCCACCGGTAGGCAGCATGCCGGACTCGAACGGTTCATTCTTGCTGCGGCCCCAGGCTTTTGACCCGAGCAGGCTCGACACGCCGAGCATGAAGGCACACAGGCCGACAACACCCAGAAGGAAAATGGCAAAGCCCCAGTTGTGGGCCATGAGTCCTGTCGCTTCGGGCATGCTGGAAATCCTTAACAGAGAGCAAAGGTCTCTGAGCTTGAAAAGAAATAACGCAGTGACGATATGTCGCAGCAATCAATCGCGGTGATTTTATGGCTAAACACCGGGCAAGTAAAATTCCTATAGCGAAATTATTTATTGGAATAAGGACATAGCGCGCCTCCACTCCCTCGCGAGCCCGGCCCCGTGGGGATTGGCTGTCGAATCCACAAGGGAATTTCGTTTTGAATGTAACAATGGAAACGACCTTTAAATGATAATTATTATTGTTTGGCCTTCAATCGCCGCATCAGCTCGATACAACAACTGAGAACATGTCTTATATAGCGGTGACCGCAGTTGTCAGCGCCGGCCGTTTTACTCTTTTTCAGACTGCCCGATACTGCGTTCGATCAATTTTTCTGCGTATCCACTCATTTTCCTGTGGGAGCGAGCTTGCTCGCGATAGCGGTGTGTCAGTCATCTGCATTTCAACTGGTCTGACGCTATCGCGAGCAAGCTCGCTCCCACAAAGGGTAGGGGCAGTTTGCGAAGCATAGGCAAAAAAAAGCCCCGAACCAGTCGGGGCTTCAAATCGTCGGCCTTGCGGTTAGCTTTTATTCGGTCCGCAAGGGCCGTTTACACGTGCAATCAGTGGAACTGTTCTTCTTCGGTCGAGCCGGTCAGTGCGGTCACCGATGAGGTACCGCCCTGGATCACGGTGGTCATGTCGTCGAAGTAGCCGGTGCCGACTTCCTGCTGGTGGGCCACGAAGGTGTAGCCTTTGGCGGCGTCAGCGAACTCCTGCTCTTGCAGCTTCACGTAGGCGGTCATGTCGTTGCGGGCGTAGTCGTGCGCCAGGTTGAACATGCTGTGCCACATGTTGTGGATGCCGGCCAGGGTGATGAACTGGTGCTTGTAGCCCATGGCGGACAGTTCGCGCTGGAACTTGGCGATGGTCGCGTCGTCCAGGTTTTTCTTCCAGTTGAAGGAAGGCGAGCAGTTGTACGACAGCAGTTGGTCCGGGTATTCCTTCTTGATCGCTTCGGCGAAGCGACGAGCCTCGTCCAGGTCCGGCTTGGCGGTTTCGCACCAGATCAGGTCGGCGTACGGGGCGTAGGCCAGGCCGCGGGCGATGGCCTGGTCGAGACCGGCGCGCACCTTGTAGAAGCCTTCCTGGGTACGGGTGCCGGTGACGAACGGCTGGTCGTACGGATCGCAGTCGGAGGTCAGCAGGTCAGCGGCGTTGGCGTCGGTACGGGCCAGGATGATGGTCGGTACGCCGGCAACGTCGGCGGCCAGGCGCGCAGCGGTGAGCTTCTGTACGGCTTCCTGGGTGGGAACCAGTACCTTGCCGCCCATGTGGCCGCATTTTTTAACCGAGGCCAGCTGATCTTCGAAGTGCACGCCGGCGGCGCCTGCCTCGATCATGCTCTTCATCAGTTCGTAGGCGTTCAGTACGCCGCCGAAACCGGCTTCGGCGTCAGCCACGATTGGCGCGAAGTAGTCGATGTAGCCTTCGTCGCCCGGGTTCTTGCCGGCTTTCCACTGGATCTGGTCGGCGCGACGGAACGAGTTGTTGATGCGCTTGACCACGGTTGGAACCGAATCCACCGGGTACAGCGACTGGTCGGGGTACATGGACTCGGCGGAGTTGTTGTCCGCAGCCACTTGCCAACCCGACAGGTAGATGGCCTGGATACCGGCCTTGACCTGCTGCACAGCCTGGCCGCCGGTCAGGGCGCCCATGCAGTTGACGAAGTCTTTCTCGGGACGGAAGGCTGGCTTGGCGCCCTGGGTGACCAGGTTCCACAGCTTCTCGGCGCCCATTTTCGCGAAGGTGTGCTCAGGTTGCACCGAGCCACGCAGACGGACGACGTCAGCAGCCGAATAATTGCGCTTCACGCCTTTCCAGCGCGGGTTTTCAGCCCAGTCTTTTTCAAGGGCTGCAATTTGCTGTTCGCGTGTCAGTGCCATGGAAATAAACCTCGTCGCGTCTTGTATGGATGGTCGTTCCGGGCTGGAAGGTTCCAGCTCGTCAATCGCACCAGTCATTGGTGTGAAGGGCTGCTCGCTGACCAGGAGGCTGGCGTACAAGTCGGTTCAGGCGGGGAGGCGACGGGATGAACGATGGGCTCGAGGGGAAAGTGAGCAGGTAGGGGCGTGCTGCGGGCGCATTCGGGCGTCGTGGGCCTTCATACGAACTCAGAGTGATGCCGGGTTACCTAGTTACGCTTCCGTCCCTCGGGACAACTTCGTTCCAGTCGCAACCTCGTCAAACACACCTTGTGGGCGGTACAGACACGAATCGGCTCGCAGGGTAGTTGCGAGCTTCGACCCGAAGGCCCTTGCCAGGGCCCCTGATTAGCGGGAGCGAGGCCATCATGCCTTCGGTTTTTTGGCTCGTCAAACGTTTTGTAGTGCTTTTTTCCAGGCACTACATCTTTGGTCTAATACGACTTATCAGTCAGTTTCTGGTGCTTCAGTTCAGCGTATCGACCTTGACCCGCAAAATCACGTCATCCCGGCCTTGGGTCGAGTAGCTGCGGGTCAGGCCTTGTTTATCGGCCTGATTCTGCCGATTCACCCCGGCCAGGGTGATCCACTCGCCCAGGCGCCCGCTGACGGTTGTGTCGGTGCTTTGCACGTTCACTACATCGGGACGTTCCTGGCTCATGCGGTCACGGTTGGTGCTGATGCTCAGATGAACGGTCTCGCCGGTGACGCTGGCCGTTACGTAAAACCCTTGGGTGACGTTGCGGTATTCGGTCTGGCTTTGCATGCGCCCGTAGCCATCGGTCTGGTTACTGGTGAAGGGCACGCTCTGGCCCACCTGGATCAGCGCCGGCTGGCCCTCGCTGGCCTGGATCTGCTGCACGCCGCCGTCACGGCTGGCGGTGCTGCGGTTGATGATGCGGGTCTGGCTGGGTGCGGCGCCGTTGATCGAGTAACCCTGGTCGCCTTGCAGGTTGTTTTCATTGGTGTCGACCGTGATCAGCAGGCGCTTGGGAGCCACGTCGAGCTGCGCCAGGAATTGTCGAAGTTCTTCGATCTTGCCGGGTTCGGCGTTGACGATCAGCTGGTTGCCGTAAGCGCTGACCTGGCCATCCTTGCCGATGAAGTTCTGCGCCACCGGCAGCAAGTCCGCGCTGGTGCGGTAGTTCAGCGGCACGATTTCGGTAGCCGCCATGACTGACAGGCTGCAACCGAGCAGCAGGGTGGTCAGCAGGGTACGTAGGGACATGTCCATTTCTCCGCGAGACAAAAGCTGGATATTGCCAGTTTGTCGGCCCCGGGTGGGGCAAGTTGAATGGTAGACGGCAAAACGCCCCGGCATCGGTGGATGGCGGGGCGCTTAGGGATGGCTTCAGGGCCTCATCGCGAGCAAGCTCGCTCCCACATGAGTCGCGAGTGTACGCAAATCATAGGTTCGCCGCTGGCCCCTGTGGGAGCGAGCTTGCTCGCGATGGCCGCACCACGGTCTTCAGGCCGAATGACGGACCATGTCCACGTGAGGAATCCCGGCTTCGAGAAACTCCTCGCTGACCACCGCGAAACCCAGTCGCTCGTAGAACGGCGTGGCGTGCACCTGGGCGCTGAGCATCTGCTGCTTGAGCCCGCGCTTCTCGGCCTCGGCGATTGCTGCATGCATCAGCGCATCGCCGACCTTCAGGCCGCGCCAATCCTTGAGGACCGAGACGCGGCCGATATGGCCTTCAGTCAACAAGCGCGCGGTGCCGATGGGGAAGTCGCCTTCGAAGGCCAGGAAATGCACGGCATCCTGATCGTCCGAATCCCACTCCAGCTCCGGCGGCACGGATTGCTCGGCAATGAATACCGCTTCACGAATGCGCCGGATCTCGGCGTTATCCTTTTGCCAGTCTGCGACACGAACGTGAATTTTATTCATCGGCGAACCCCAGGCTACCTTGCTTGACCAACTCATGAATGAGGCCGCGACCGTCCTCGTCGGCCAGCCAGGGGCCGAGGTTTTCGATGTGCAGCGCGTCGGCGGCACAGATCATCTTCAGCAGGTCGCGCAATTTGCCCGGCAAATAACGGCTCTGGCCGCTGGCGAACAGCAGCAGGTCGTCATCGACTTCCGACCAGGCCAGGCGAGCGCTTGGGTTGCGAATGATCACCGCGCCCTGTTCCAGGCCGGCCAGCAGATCGTCTTCTTCCAGCTCCGGGCCGACGACCAGTTCCGGATAGCGCGGCTCGGTCATGAACTGGCCGAACCAGGTCAGCAGCAGGCGCTCGTCGCTCATGTGCTCGGCCAGCAGGCCCTTGAGGCGGTCCAGGGCGTCATGCTGGATCTGATGCGGATCGGCGACAGGCCGCGCATCGGCGTCGGTGTAGCGCTCTTCGTCCGGCAGGAACTGGCTGAGGAAGTCGGTGAAATGGGTCAGCACCTCGGCGGCGCTCGGTGCGCGGAAACCCACCGAATAGGTCATGCAGTCATCCACGGCGACGCCGCAGTGGGCCAGGCGCGGCGGCAGGTAGAGCATGTCGCCAGGTTCCAGGACCCATTCCTCGGTCGCCTCGAAATCGGCGAGGATGCGCAGGTCTGCATGGGGCAGCAGCGGGCTTTCGGAGTTGCACATCTGGCCGATTTTCCAGTTGCGCTTGCCGTGGCCCTGCAGCAGGAACACATCGTAGTTGTCGAAATGCGGGCCGACGCCGCCACCTGGGGCAGCGAAGCTGATCATCACATCGTCGATGCGCCAGCTCGGCAAAAAGCGGAAATGCTCCAGCAGCTCGCTGACTTCCGGCACGAATTGATCGACCGCCTGCACCAGCAGGGTCCACTCGCGCTCCGGCAGTTTGCTGAATTCGTCTTCGGCGAACGGACCGCGACGCAATTCCCAGGGGCGCTCGCCGTGTTCGATCACCAGGCGTGACTCGATCTCTTCCTCAAGCGCAAGGCCGGCCAGTTCGTCGGCGTCGATCGGGCTTTCGAAGTCAGGAATGGCCTGGCGGATCAGCAGGGGTTTCTTCTGCCAGTAGTCGCGCAGGAACTCCCGTGCCGTGATACCGCCCAGGAGTTGCAGTGGAATGTCAGAATTCATGTGTAACCTATTGAAAAAATATACTTTTCAGACGCGAATAAAAACGCCCGGCGCGGCCGGGCGTCTCAAAGGTGAAGCGATGTGTCAGATGCGCTTGGCTTGTGCCGCCGCGTTGCCGATGTAGCTGGCCGGGGTCAGCTTCTTCAGCTCTGCCTTGGCCTCGGCAGGCATGTCCAGGCCATCGATGAAAGTCTGCAACGCGTCCGGGCTGATGCCCTTGCCACGGGTCAGTTCCTTCAGCTTTTCATAGGGGTTTTCGATGTTATAGCGACGCATCACGGTCTGGATCGGCTCGGCCAGGACTTCCCAGCAGGCATCCAGGTCGGCGGCGATTTTCTGCTCGTTCAGTTCCAGCTTGCTGATGCCCTTGAGGCTGGCCTCGTAGGCGATGACGCTGTGGGCAAAACCTACGCCCAGGTTGCGCAGCACGGTGGAGTCGGTCAGGTCGCGCTGCCAGCGGGAAATCGGCAGCTTGCTCGCCAAGTGCTGGAACAGCGCGTTGGCGATGCCCAGGTTGCCTTCGGAGTTTTCGAAGTCGATCGGGTTGACCTTGTGCGGCATGGTCGAGGAACCGATTTCGCCGGCGATGGTGCGCTGCTTGAAGTAACCCAGGGAGATGTAGCCCCAGATGTCACGGTCGAAGTCGATCAGGATGGTGTTGAAGCGCGCGATCGCGTCGAACAGCTCGGCGATGTAGTCGTGCGGTTCGATCTGGGTGGTGTACGGGTTGAAGCTCAGGCCCAGCTCGTCTTCGATGAAGGCACGGGCATTGGCTTCCCAGTCGATGTCCGGGTAGGCCGACAGGTGGGCGTTGTAGTTGCCCACGGCGCCGTTGATCTTGCCCAGCAGTGGCACGGCGGCCACCTGGGCGATCTGGCGCTCCAGGCGATACACCACGTTTGCCAGTTCCTTGCCCAGGGTGGTCGGCGAAGCCGGTTGACCGTGGGTACGCGACAGCATCGGCACGTCGGCGAAGCGGATCGCCAGTTCGCGGATGGCCTGGGCGGTCTGGCGCATCAGGGGCAGCATCACGTCGTCACGGCCTTCGCGCAGCATCAGGGCGTGGGACAGGTTGTTGATGTCCTCGCTGGTGCAGGCAAAGTGAATGAATTCGCTGACGTTGGCCAGTTCCGGCAGCTTGGCCGCCTGCTCCTTGAGCAGGTATTCGATCGCCTTGACGTCGTGGTTGGTGGTGCGCTCGATCTCTTTGACGCGCTCGGCGTGCTCCAGCGCGAAATCGTCGGCCAGGGCGTTCAGTACCGCGTTGGCTTCGGCGGAAAAGGCCGGTACTTCGCCAATGCCAGGATGAGCGGCCAGGCGCTGGAGCCAGCGCACTTCAACCAGAACGCGGGCACGGATCAGGCCGTACTCGCTGAAAATAGGGCGCAGGGCCTGGGTTTTGCCGGCGTAGCGGCCGTCTACAGGGGAAACCGCAGTGAGCGAAGAGAGCTGCATGGGGTGTTCTCGGACAGTCGGGCAACGAAATGGGGCGCGTATCATACATGAAATCCAGCGCCGGTCCGTTGCCAACTGACCGACGTGTTACGCGTATCGAGATAAAACTGTTTATTGCCCGTGGCGAGGGAGCTTGCTCCCGCTGGGCCGCGAAGCAGCCCTGAATCCAAGCAGCGCGCTAGACCCGCCGGGCTCAGGGGCTGCGTTGCAGCCCAGCGGGAGCAAGCTCCCTCGCCACAAAGGCGACTTATTCGTTGCGCATCAACGGGTAAAGCTCTTTGAGCAATTTGCGCCGGCTGATCACCAGCTGCCAGCGATGCCCACCCAGTTGCCGCCACAGCCGCGCCGAGCGAATCCCGGCCAGCAACAGGGCGCGGATCTTCGAAGCGTTACTAGGCTGCTGCAGGTTGCGCATGTCGCCATGCACCTGGATGCGCTGGCGCAGAGTGCTCAAGGTGTCTTGGTACAGCGCACCGCAAGCGGCGATCACGTTCTCGTGGGACGGGCCGAAGTGTTCGACCTGGGACTGGATCTGGGGCAGGCGTTTGCCGATGGTCTCCAGCAGATCGTCGCGCTTGGCCAACTGGCGCTCCAGGCCCAGCATCGACAGGGCGTAGCGCAGCGGCTCGCGTTGCAGGGCGCTGGGGTCGCGCTCCAGGGCGCCGATCAGCGCACGGTAGCCTTCGCGCAGGTTCAGGTCATCGCCACCATAGACTTCCAGGGTGTCCTTGGGGTCGCGTACCAGCAGGCTGCCGAGCATACAGCCCAGGCCGGCTTCGGTGGCCTGGCCGGTCTTGGCGATCCGGTCCACCAGCACCGCGGCGAGAAACACCCCGCCGAGTGCCGTCAGTTGTTCCTGGATCGGCGTCATGCCTGGCTGCTCCATGGCTCGGCGACTTCTATCACGCCGCCGCCGAGGCAGATTTCACCGTCGTAGAACACCACGGACTGGCCGGGCGTGACCGCGCGCTGCGGATCATCGAACGTGGCGCGATAGCCGCTGGCGGTTTTTTCCAGAGTGCAGGGCTGGTCGCTCTGGCGGTAGCGAACCTTGGCCGTCAGGCGGCGCGGTTCGCTGAGGTCGACCGGGTTGACCCAATAGATATCGGAGGCGAGCAGGGCGCGGGAAAACAGCCATGGATGGTCGTTGCCCTGGCCAACGATCAGCTCGTTGTGCTCCAGGTCCTTGACCAGCACGTACCACGGCTCTTCACCGGCGTCTTTCAAGCCGCCGATGCCCAGGCCCTGGCGCTGGCCGATGGTGTGGTACATCAGGCCATGGTGGCGGCCGATGACTTCGCCTTCGGTAGTCTTGATCTCGCCCGGCTGGGCCGGCAGGTATTGCTTGAGGAAATCGCTGAAGCGTCGTTCGCCAATGAAGCAGATCCCGGTGGAATCCTTCTTCTTGGCGGTGGCCAGGTCATGTTTCTCGGCAATTGCGCGCACTTCGGGTTTTTCCAGCTCGCCCACCGGGAACAGGGTCTTGGCGATCTGTTCACCGCCGACGGCGTGCAGGAAATAACTCTGGTCCTTGTTCGGGTCCAGGCCCTTGAGCAGCTCGGTACGACCGTCGATGTCGCGGCGGCGCACGTAGTGGCCGGTGGCGATCAGGTCGGCCCCGAGCATCATGGCGTAGTCGAGGAACGCCTTGAACTTGATTTCGCGGTTGCAGAGGATGTCCGGGTTCGGCGTGCGACCGGCCTTGTATTCGGCGAGGAAGTGCTCGAACACGTTGTCCCAGTATTCCGCGGCGAAGTTGGCGGTATGCAGCTTGATGCCGATCCGGTCGCAGACGGCCTGGGCGTCCGCCAGGTCGTCCATGGCGGTGCAGTATTCGGTTCCGTCGTCTTCTTCCCAGTTCTTCATGAACAGGCCTTCCACCTCGTAACCCTGCTCGATCAGCAGAAGGGCGGAAACGGAAGAGTCCACGCCGCCGGACATGCCGACTATGACGCGTTGCTTGGGGGTGTTCGAAGAGGCTGGATCACGCATAGGAATTCAATGAGTGTCTTGAAAAAGGACGCGATTCTATCAGGCCCGGGCGTGCAAGGCTAAAGAGAAGGGCGGATAAGCTCCAGGCTGTGGCGATGGCCGGCCAGGTAATCGTCGATGCAGCGGATGACCAGCTCGCTGCGCCAGCGGTCGCGCTGTGCCAGCAATTCGTCGCGGGTCAGCCACTTGGCGCCGAGGATGCCGTCGTCCAGTTGGTAATCCGGGTGGTGTTTCAGGGCTTTGGCGGCGAAGCAGACCCGCTGGTAGGTCACGCCGTTGCTCGGGGCGGTGTAGAGGTAAATGCCGGTGACGCTGGTGGGTTCGACGTCCCAGCCGGTTTCTTCGAGGGTTTCGCGTATGGCGGCTTGGATCAGGGTTTCGTTGGGGTCCAGGTGGCCGGCGGGCTGGTTGAGCACTGCTCGTCCGCCTTTGGATTCTTCGACCATCAGGAAGCGGCCTTGGTCTTCGACGATGGTGGCGACGGTGATGTGGGGTTGCCAGTTCATGAGACTCCTCTGTTTTCGTTTTTCGGGTTGGGCGGCAGCGGGATTGTTGACTGGGTACATATCCATTGCTGCGGTCACGGCTGCTTATGGTTCCGCTCTTACAGCGGGTCACTTTTTTCAGACGCCAAAAAAGTAACCAAAAAGGCTTTGCCCCACCACTCGGTGCCTCGCCTGGGCTCGGCATGCCCTCACTCCGGCATTGCTCCGTGGGCCGCCGCGAAGGGCCGTCCCTGGCCCAGCGCGGCTATCCCGGCATCCATGCCGGGATGCCCACTGCGCAATGCCTGCGTTCGGCCATCGTGGTTAATGGGGCGCCCCAGATCAGGATCAAGATCAAAAGCGAGGCGGCCTGATAGCGGGCCTGGTTCTTGGTGAGACCGTGTTTCTCCTGTGGGAGCGAGCCTGCTCGCGAAGGCGGCCTGGCAGCCGACCTGTCTCTGGCGGCTGTACTCCAATCCAACTGTGGGAGCGAGCTTGCTCGCGATAGCGGTGGGTCAGTCAATATTTGAATTGAATGATGAATTGCAATCGCGAGCAAGCTCGCTCCCACAGGGTCGGGTGCTGTCTGATGGATAGTGTAAATGCCAGAAACACAAACCCCGGCACCAGGCCGGGGTTTGTGGTGTTTCCTTGCAACCTTATACCAGCGCAGCAATCGCCGCGTTGAAGGTGTTGCTCGGGCGCATGGCCTTGCTGGTCAGCTCAGGGTTGGCGAAGTAGTAGCCGCCGATGTCCACTGGCTTGCCTTGGACGGCGTTGAGCTCGGCAACGATTTTTTCTTCGTTGTCGGTCAGGGTCTTGGCCAGGGTGGTGAACTGCGCCTTGAGGGCTGCGTCGTCATCCTGGGCGGCCAGTGCCTGGGCCCAGAACAGGGTCAGGTAGAAGTGGCTGCCGCGGTTGTCGATGCCGCCGACCTTGCGCGAAGGCGACTTGTTGCGGTCCAGGAATTCGCCAGTCGCCTGGTCGAGAGTCTTGGCCAGCACCAGTGCTTTCGGGTTGTTGTAGGTCACGCCCAGGTGTTCCAGGGATGCGGCCAGAGCCAGGAACTCGCCCAGGGAATCCCAACGCAGGAAGTTCTCTTCCAGCAGTTGCTGAACGTGCTTGGGCGCCGAACCGCCGGCGCCGGTTTCGAACAGGCCGCCACCGTTCATCAGCGGCACGATCGAGAGCATCTTGGCGCTGGTGCCCAGTTCCATGATCGGGAACAGGTCGGTCAGGTAGTCACGCAGTACGTTGCCGGTCACCGAGATGGTGTCCTTGCCTTCGCGGGTGCGCGCCAGGGTGAACTTCATCGCGTCGACAGGCGACATGATGCGAATGTCCAGGCCGCTGGTGTCGTGATCCTTCAGGTAAGCCTGGACCTTCTCGATCATCACGCCATCGTGGGCGCGCATCGGGTCGAGCCAGAAGATCGCCGGGGTGCTGCTGGCGCGGGCACGGTTGACGGCGAGCTTGACCCAATCCTGGATCGGCGCGTCCTTGGTCTGGCACATGCGGAAGATATCGCCAGCCTCGACGTTCTGTTCCAGCAGGGTACGACCGTCGCTGTCCGAGACGCGGACCACACCGTCAGCCTTGATCTGGAAGGTCTTGTCGTGGGAGCCGTACTCTTCGGCTTTCTTGGCCATCAGGCCAACGTTCGGCACGCTGCCCATGGTGGTCGGGTCGAAGGCACCGTGTTGCTTGCAGTCTTCGATCACGGCCTGGTAGATGGTCGCGTAGCAGCGATCCGGGATCACGGCCTTGGTGTCGTGCAGCTGGCCGTCGGTGCCCCACATCTTGCCGGAGTCACGGATCATGGCTGGCATCGAGGCGTCGACGATGACGTCGCTCGGCACGTGCAGGTTGGTGATGCCTTTGTCGGAGTTGACCATCGCCAGTGCCGGACGAACGGCATAGACCGCCTGGATGTCGGCTTCGATCTGCGCCTGCTGCTCGGCCGGCAGGGCCTTGATGCGGGCGTACAGGTCGCCGATGCCGTTGTTCAGGTTGAAGCCGATCTGCTCCAGTACCTGGGCGTGCTTGGCCAGCGCGTCCTTATAGTACTCAGCCACGATCTGACCGAACATGATCGGGTCGGAGACCTTCATCATGGTCGCTTTGAGGTGAACCGACAGCAGTACGCCTTTCTGCTTGGCGTCTTCGATTTCGGCGGCGATGAAATGGCGCAGGGCATTTTTGCTCATGACCGCGCAATCGAGGATCTCACCGGCTTGGACGGTGGTTTTTTCTTTCAGGACAGTGGCAGTACCGTCCTTGGCGATCAGCTCGATCTTCACGCTGCCCGCGGCGTCGATCAGGGCGGCTTTTTCGCTGCCGTAGAAATCGCCGGTGCTCATGTGGGCCACGTGGGATTTGGAGTCGGCAGCCCAGGCGCCCATCTTGTGCGGGTGCTTGCGAGCGTAGTTCTTCACCGACAGCGGCGCGCGGCGGTCGGAGTTGCCTTCGCGCAGGACCGGGTTCACGGCGCTGCCCTTGACCTTGTCGTAACGGGCGCGCGTTTCTTTTTCGGCGTCGGTGGTCACGGTTTCCGGGTAGTCCGGCAGTGCGTAGCCCTGGGCCTGCAATTCCTTGATCGCGGCCTGCAGTTGCGGCACCGAGGCGCTGATGTTCGGCAGCTTGATGATGTTGGCTTCAGGCGTGACGGCCAGGTCGCCCAGTTCGGCGAGGTGGTCGGCTACGGCTTTGTCACCCAGTTGCTCGGGGAAGCTGGCCAGGATGCGCCCTGCGAGGGAGATATCGCGGGTCTCCACGGCGATATCGGCCGAAGCGGTGAAGGCTTCGACGATCGGCAGCAGCGAATAGGTGGCGAGGGCAGGCGCTTCGTCGGTGAAGGTATAGATGATCTTCGAGCGGGTGGGCATATTCGGATTAACTCTCTTCTTTGCTAAAGCATGCGCAGAAACTCGAGGGGCGCCGGGTAAGCGCGTTCGTTCAAAGTCATCCGTGAGCCGAATGTCGAGGTTTCTTCGCGGTGATGTTGGGTGCATCAGTCGAGCGTCAAGCGGTCGGGCCGCGGTAACGGTCCGGCTTTCAAATTGGCGGAAAGTCTCGTGATAGAGCCGTCAGCCGTCGTGACCCTGTGGTCAGCGGCGGCATTATACATAGGTAGCTGGCGATCTGCCGACGGTTCATAGACTTCCGTATACGTCCATTGGTCTAAACGTCGCATGCCGCGGGGCTGGACTATGCTCAAGTTTGGCGCTTTTCCCTTGGTTTTCAGGCTTGTACGCGGCGAACTCGGTTTATTTGCCGAGGACGGGCCGAACGTAGGGTTTGCGTGCCGATACAACTGGGGTACGCTCGAACGCAGCCAGATGTTCAATCCAAGCAATGGAGTTCAGCATGGGGTATCAAAAGATTCAGGTTCCAGCCGTCGGTGACAAAATCACCGTCAATGCAGACCATTCTCTTAATGTTCCCGACAATCCGATCATCCCTTTCATTGAAGGTGACGGCATTGGCGTTGATATCAGTCCGGTCATGATCAAGGTTGTCGACGCCGCGGTCGAGAAGGCTTATGGCGGCAAGCGCAAGATTTCCTGGATGGAAGTCTATGCCGGTGAAAAAGCCACCCAGGTCTACGACCAGGACACCTGGCTTCCCCAGGAAACCCTGGACGCGGTCAAGGACTACGTGGTTTCCATCAAGGGCCCGCTGACCACCCCGGTCGGTGGCGGTATCCGCTCGTTGAACGTCGCGCTGCGCCAGCAGCTGGACTTGTATGTCTGCCTGCGCCCGGTGCGCTGGTTCGAGGGTGTGCCAAGCCCGGTGAAGAAGCCTGGCGATGTCGACATGACCATCTTCCGCGAGAACTCCGAAGACATCTATGCAGGCATCGAGTGGAAGGCCGGTTCGGCCGAGGCCACCAAGGTCATCAAGTTCCTCAAGGAGGAAATGGGTGTTACCAAGATCCGCTTCGACGAGGATTGCGGTATCGGCGTCAAGCCGGTTTCCAAGCAGGGCACCAAACGTCTGGCGCGCAAAGCCTTGCAATATGTTGTCGACAATGACCGCGATTCGCTGACCATCGTGCACAAAGGCAACATCATGAAGTTCACCGAAGGTGCCTTCAAGGAATGGGCCTACGAAGTGGCGGCCGAAGAGTTCGGTGCGACCCTGCTCGATGGCGGGCCCTGGATGCAGTTCAAGAATCCGCGGACCGGCAAAAATGTCGTGGTCAAGGATGCCATCGCCGACGCCATGCTTCAGCAGATCCTGCTGCGCCCGGCCGAGTACGACGTGATCGCGACCCTGAACCTCAACGGCGACTATCTCTCCGACGCTCTGGCGGCTGAAGTGGGCGGTATCGGTATCGCGCCGGGCGCCAACCTGTCGGACACCGTGGCGATGTTCGAGGCCACCCACGGCACCGCGCCCAAATATGCCGGCAAGGACCAGGTCAACCCGGGTTCGCTGATCCTGTCGGCGGAAATGATGCTGCGTCACATGGGCTGGACCGAAGCGGCCGACCTGATCATCAAGGGCACCAACGGCGCGATCTCGGCCAAGACCGTGACCTATGACTTCGAACGCCTGATGGACGGAGCCAAGCTGGTATCGTCTTCCGGCTTTGGTGATGCACTGATTTCGCACATGTAGGCGGATCGTTACGCAACTGAAAACGCCCGGCTCGAGTGATCGATCCGGGCGTTTTGCCTGAGGAGGGGCGGGTGTGTCAGCCTTTTTCGGAGGCGGTGACGTGCTCCAGGGCGTTGACGGATTCGGGCGTGGCGTCGGCGTTGTCCTGCGCGACGGGCGTGATGGCGACCGCATGTACGCCCTTGGGACCCTGGATCATGCTGAACGACACGGTTTGCCCGGCCTTCAAGGTCTTGTAGCCGTCCATCAGGATCGCCGAGTAGTGAGCGAACAGGTCTTCCTTATTCGGATCGCCATCGCGGTTGATAAACCCGAAGCCCTTGGAGTTGTTGAACCATTTGACCTTGCCCTTGAATGTCATCCCGGTACCCGGCATACCAATATCCCTCTGCAACACACCCCGCCATGGGAGTATCATCCTGACCATCCGCCGTCGATCATTGAAATCGGATTGACTTCACGGACCTTTTTAACCCACGGTGGGCTCTATTGGTTGTAACACCGATTTGCCGATAGTCAAGGTGATCGGGCAGTAGCGGTTGAAATCGCCTGCAAGCGGCCCCATCACTGTATTCGCCAACTAAACGAACCTTTCTTTCCATGCATGCAATCAGCCAGATTCGACTAACATTCAATCAGGATCGCCCGGATCTACATGACGACGATTCAGCGGGTATTGCTGTTCAGGAATCAAAGCCCGCTTTACAGGCTCCACCGATGTACAAGGTGGTTTTGTTCAACGATGACTACACACCGATGGATTTCGTCGTCGAAGTGCTCGAGGTGTTTTTTAACCTGAATCGCGAGCTGGCGACCAAGGTCATGCTGGCCGTCCATACAGAGGGACGGGCAGTATGTGGAGTGTTTACCCGCGACATCGCCGAGACAAAGGCCATGCAGGTCAACCAGTACGCCCGGGAAAGCCAGCATCCGCTACTCTGTGAAATCGAGAAGGACGGTTAACGCCGACCACTTGGGTATGAGGTGAAGCTATGTTAAACCGCGAGCTCGAAGTCACCCTCAATCTTGCCTTCAAGGAGGCTCGTTCGAAGCGTCATGAATTCATGACCGTCGAACACCTGCTGCTGGCCCTATTGGATAATGAGGCTGCCGCCACCGTTTTGCGTGCCTGCGGCGCAAACCTCGATAAACTCAAGCATGATCTGCAGGAGTTCATCGACTCCACCACGCCATTGATCCCCGTTCATGACGAGGATCGCGAAACCCAGCCAACCCTGGGCTTCCAGCGTGTATTGCAGCGTGCTGTCTTTCACGTACAGAGCTCGGGCAAGCGCGAAGTCACCGGCGCCAATGTCCTGGTCGCGATCTTCAGCGAGCAGGAAAGCCAGGCGGTCTTCCTGCTCAAGCAGCAGAGCGTGGCGCGTATCGATGTGGTCAACTACATCGCCCATGGCATCTCCAAGGTGCCCGGGCATGGCGATCATTCCGAAGGTGAGCAGGACATGCAGGACGACGAGGGCGGTGAGTCTTCTTCTTCAGGCAATCCCCTGGATGCCTATGCCAGCAACCTGAACGAACTGGCGCGCCAGGGCCGTATCGACCCGCTGGTCGGGCGCGAGGCGGAAGTCGAGCGCGTGGCGCAGATCCTGGCCCGGCGTCGCAAGAACAATCCGCTGCTGGTAGGCGAGGCGGGCGTGGGCAAGACCGCGATCGCCGAGGGCCTGGCCAAGCGCATCGTCGATAACCAGGTGCCGGACCTGCTGGCCAACAGCGTCGTCTATTCCCTCGACCTGGGTGCCTTGCTGGCCGGTACCAAGTACCGCGGCGACTTCGAGAAACGCTTCAAGGCGCTGCTCGGCGAGCTGAAGAAACGTCCGCAGGCGATCCTGTTCATCGACGAGATCCACACCATCATCGGTGCCGGTGCTGCGTCGGGTGGCGTCATGGATGCCTCGAACCTGCTCAAGCCGTTGCTCTCTTCGGGTGATATCCGTTGCATCGGCTCGACCACGTTCCAGGAATTCCGCGGCATTTTCGAGAAAGACCGTGCCCTGGCCCGGCGTTTCCAGAAAGTCGACGTCTCGGAGCCGTCGGTGGAAGACACCATCGGCATCCTGCGCGGCCTGAAAGGGCGTTTCGAGCTGCACCACAGCATCGAATACAGCGATGAAGCGTTGCGCGCCGCCGCCGAGCTGGCCTCGCGCTACATCAATGATCGGCACATGCCGGACAAAGCCATCGATGTCATCGACGAGGCGGGTGCCTACCAGCGCCTGCAACCGGTGGAGAATCGCGTCAAGCGCATCGACGTGCCGCAGGTCGAGGACATCGTCGCGAAGATCGCGCGGATTCCACCAAAACACGTCACCAGTTCCGACAAGGAACTGCTGCGTAACCTGGAACGCGACCTGAAGCTCACGGTGTTCGGCCAGGATGCGGCCATCGACTCGCTGTCGACCGCCATCAAGCTGTCGCGCGCCGGTCTCAAGTCGCCGGACAAACCGGTCGGTTCGTTCCTGTTCGCCGGGCCTACCGGTGTCGGCAAGACCGAGGCGGCACGGCAGTTGGCCAAGGCGCTGGGGATCGAGCTGGTGCGCTTCGACATGTCCGAGTACATGGAGCGTCACACCGTATCGCGGTTGATCGGTGCGCCTCCAGGTTATGTCGGGTTCGACCAGGGCGGCCTGCTGACCGAGGCGATCACCAAGCAGCCGCACTGCGTGCTGTTGCTCGATGAGATCGAGAAGGCGCATCCGGAAGTCTTCAATCTGCTGCTGCAGGTCATGGACCACGGTACGCTGACCGACAACAACGGACGCAAGGCGGATTTCCGCAACGTGATCATCATCATGACCACCAACGCCGGCGCTGAAACCGCTGCGCGCGCTTCGATCGGTTTCACCCATCAGGACCACTCGTCCGATGCGATGGAAGTGATCAAGAAGAGCTTCACGCCTGAGTTCCGTAACCGCCTGGACACTATCATCCAGTTTGGTCGCCTCAGCCATGAAGTCATCAAGAGCGTGGTGGACAAGTTCCTTACCGAACTTCAGGCGCAGCTCGAAGACAAGCGGGTGTTGTTGGAGGTTACCGATGCAGCCCGCAGCTGGCTGGCCGAAGGTGGCTACGATGTGACGATGGGAGCGCGGCCAATGGCGCGCCTGATCCAGGACAAGATCAAGCGTCCACTGGCGGAGGAAATCCTCTTTGGCGAACTGGCCGAGCATGGCGGTGTGGTCCACATCGACATCAAGGATGGCGAGCTGACGTTCGACTTCGAAACCACGGCGGAAATGGCCTGATCGTTACCTGCAGCAAAGTAAAAAGGCGCCGAAAGGCGCCTTTTTGCTATATGCGACACTGCAATCCCATGTGGGAGCGAGCTTGCTCGCGATGGCTGCGGCACATTCGACACCGATGCAAACTGACCCACCGCTATCGCGAGCAAGCTCGCTCCCACAGTGTTTCGGGGCAGCCATCAAATCCCAGGCAAACAAAAACGCCCGACATGAGCCGGGCGTTTTGTATTGACTTGTTAGCGAGCGCGGTAAGTGATGCGCCCTTTGCTCAAGTCATAGGGCGTCAGCTCGACGCGCACTTTGTCACCGGTAAGAATACGAATGTAGTTCTTGCGCATCTTGCCGGAGATATGCGCGGTTACGACGTGCCCATTTTCCAACTCCACACGAAACATGGTGTTGGGCAGGGTGTCGACGACAGTGCC
The DNA here is from genome assembly GCF_030687895.1 of Pseudomonas sp. FP198. Taxonomy (NCBI): domain Bacteria; kingdom Pseudomonadati; phylum Pseudomonadota; class Gammaproteobacteria; order Pseudomonadales; family Pseudomonadaceae; genus Pseudomonas; species Pseudomonas sp. FP198. Next base: position 3,663,623 of record NZ_CP117452.1, on the reverse strand, counting down.
TTCCATTTCGAAGCTGTCTTCTTTCGACATGCAGTAAAGCCCTCGGTATCCAGTGAATGGCCCGGTGCAACTGCGCCAGGCAAAAGCGGCGTGCATTGTGCCCGAAAAAGGGGGGGCAAGCCAAGGGGTTCTTGGGATACTCGATGAGTCGGGTGCTTGCATCGGGGCGCCAATTGCGAGCGAGCCCTTAGTTCAGGACAACCCACCGCTGGTTGATCAGCAATTCAATGGGCCGATATTGGGTTTTGTAGTTCATTTTTTTGCAGTTCTTGATCCAGTAGCCCAGGTACACCGCATCCAGGCCCAGGCGCCGGCATTCGTTGATCTGCCAGAGAATCGCAAAACGCCCCAGGCTGCGTTTTTCTTCGTCGGGCTCATAGAAGGTGTACACCGCCGAAAGCCCGTTGGGCAGCAGGTCGGTGACGGCGATGGCGACCAGTCGGCCATCGAGGCGGAACTCGTAGAAGCGCGAGAACGGCAGGTCGCGCACCAGGAACGTCGAGAATTGATCCCGGCTGGGCGGGTACATGTCGCCATCGGCGTGGCGTTGCTCGATGTAGCGCTGGTACAGGTCAAAATATTCTTCGGTAAATTGCGGCTTGGCCGGGCGCACCTGCAAGTCGGCGTTGCGCTTGAAAATACGCTTTTGCTGGCGATTGGGCGTGAATCGGGCCACGGGAATGCGCGCCGGAACGCACGCATTGCAGTGCTGGCAATGGGGCCGGTAAAGATGATCGCCACTGCGCCGAAAGCCCATTTCCGACAGGTCTGCGTAGACATGCACATCCATGGGCTGGCTCGGGTCGAGGAACAGGGTCGTGGCCTGCTCCTCCGGCAGATAACTGCAAGAGTGAGGTTGAGTGGCATAGAACTTCAAGCGCGCCAACTCGGTCATGATCAACCCTCGGGATAAAACTTCAATTCAAGTGTAAGCCAGTCGCGCGAATATCGCTCAGCAAAGCCAGGTGGCCTGGTTGGGCTGGTCCAGGTGCGCCTTCAGGTAATCGGCAAACGCTGCGCGGGGAATCGACCGGGCGCCCAGGCTGTGCAGGTGCTCGGTGGGCATCTGGCAGTCAATGAGCACGAAATCCGCTTCCTTGAGATGTTGGACCAGGGTTGCGAAGCCGAATTTCGACGCATTGTCGGCCCGGCTGAACATCGACTCGCCGAAAAACAGCTGCCCCATCGCCAGGCCATACAAGCCGCCCACCAGTTGGTCCTGGTCCCAGACTTCCACCGAATGGGCGAAGCCACGCCGGTGCAGTTCCAGATAAGCGGTCTGCATGGCGTCGGTGATCCAGGTGCCGTCGGCATAGTCGCGGGGGGCGGCGCAGGCCTTGATGACCGCCGCGAAGTCGCGGTCGAACGTCACTTGATAGCGCTGCTTGCGCAACAGCTTGTTCAGGCTGCGGGAAACATGCAGTTCGTCGGGAAACAGCACGGTGCGCGGGTCCGGTGACCACCACAGGATCGGCTGTCCCTCCGAGAACCATGGAAAGCAGCCGTGACGATAGGCCTGGATCAACCGATCGGCGCACAGGTCTCCGCCGGCGGCCAGCAAGCCATTTGGGTCGCGCATGGCTTTTTCCAGCGGTGGAAAATCGAACGTGTTGCGTTGTAACCAGGTCAGCATCGTTATCCGGACTTGCAGAAGGGGAGGGGAGCGGGCCCTGTCATAGGCCCGCCCTAGAGGTTAACCGTCAAACGGCCGGGATGTCATCGAGATACTTCTCTGCATCCAGCGCGGCCATGCAACCGGCGCCGGCGGACGTAATGGCCTGGCGATAGACGTGGTCAGCCACGTCGCCGGCGGCGAAGACGCCTTCGATGTCGGTGGCGGTGGCATTGCCTTCGCTGCCGCCGCGCACGATCAGGTAGCCGTCGCGCATCTTCAGCTGGCCCTGGAACAGATCGGTGTTGGGTTTATGCCCGATGGCGATGAACACCCCGGCCAGGGATAACGTGCTGGTTTCGCCCGTCTCGCTGTGCCGCAGGCGCGCGCCGGTCACGCCGCTGGCGTCACCCAGCACTTCATCCAGGTTCTGGTTCCAGTGCAGGCGCATATTGCCGTTGGCGGCCTTTTCGAAGAGTTTGTCCTGCAATATCTTTTCCGCGCGCAGCTTGTCGCGGCGGTGGACCAGGTGAACTTCCTTGGCGATATTCGACAGGTACAAGGCTTCTTCAACCGCCGTGTTACCGCCGCCGATGACGGCCACCACCTGGTTTCGATAAAAGAAGCCGTCACAGGTCGCGCAGGCCGACACGCCTTTGCCGGCGAAGGTTTCCTCCGAAGGCAGGCCCAGGTATTGAGCCGAGGCGCCGGTGGCGATGATCAATGCATCGCAGGTATAGGTGCCGCTGTCACCGACCAGTTCGAACGGCCGCTGTTGCAACTTGGCGGTGTGGATATGGTCGTAGACGATCTGCGTGTCGAAGCGCTCGGCGTGCCGCTGCATGCGTTCCATCAGTACCGGACCGGTCAGGCCTTCGACGTCGCCGGGCCAGTTATCGACTTCGACCGTGGTGGTGAGCTGGCCACCGGCCTGTATGCCGGTAATGACAACGGGTTTGAGGTTGGCGCGGGCCGCATAGACAGCCGCGCTGTACCCTGCAGGGCCGGAACCGAGAATGATCAGGCGTGAATGCTTCGCTTCGCTCATAAAAAACACCTCATAAGCCTTTGTCACAAAAGAGAATGCATGCTCAAATTGGCGTCCGATGACCCATTTCTGGCCAGGTTGTCGCCGGGCGCGCGGACAATGCCTCGGGCAAGACAAACCCGTACAATGCTTGAGTTTTGAACGCAGGACGGGCAAAAGGTCAAATCTTCGGCAACACCTGCGGTTTTCCGGACGCATGCCACAGTGGTAAAACATGCCTCAGTGGTAAAAGTAGTACCGGTTGAGCACATTCACTTTTTTTTACCTGCTCCCCGTGGGCAGTTTTTATAGTCATTCAACAGATGGACGCGCCATTGGCGCAGGAAAAGAAGCGTTTTGAAGAAATCCACCGCAGCACCCAAGACAGTCGTTCCGCTCTGGCGCCAACAATTGCACTACCGGCTCAAGGAAGGTGCGTTGATCGCCATTGGGGCCTTGTGCCTGTTCCTGATGATGGCCTTGCTGACCTACGGCAAGGACGATCCGGGCTGGAGCCACAACAGCAAGATCGAAGACGTGCAGAATTTCGGCGGGCCGGCCGGTTCCTACAGCGCCGACATCCTGTTCATGGTGCTGGGCTATTTCGCCTATATTTTCCCGCTGCTGCTGGCGATCAAGACCTATCAGATATTCCGCCAGCGCCATGAGCCCTGGCAGTGGAGCGGCTGGCTGTTCTCCTGGCGCCTGATTGGCCTGGTGTTCCTGGTGTTGTCGGGCGCCGCGCTGGCGCATATCCATTTCCACGCACCCACCGGCCTGCCGGCCGGGGCGGGTGGTGCGCTGGGCGAGAGCCTTGGTGATCTGGCACGCAATGCCCTGAATATCCAGGGCAGCACGCTGCTGTTCATCGCCCTATTCCTCTTCGGCCTGACGGTGTTCACCGACCTGTCCTGGTTCAAGGTCATGGACGTGACCGGCAAGATCACGCTCGACCTCATCGAATTGATCCAGGGTGCGCTGAACCGCTGGTGGGCGGCGCGCAACGAACGCAAGCAACTGGTGGCGCAACTGCGTGAAGTGGACGATCGGGTCCACGACGTCGTGGCGCCCACCGTTCCGGACAAACGCGAGCAGGCCAAGGTCAAGGAACGCCTGATCGAGCGCGAGCAGGCCCTGAGCAAGCACATGTCCGAGCGCGAGAAGCAGGTGCCGCCGGTCATCACCATGGCCCCGGCCAAGCCGCCGGAGCAGAGCAAGCGCGTGCAGAAGGAAAAACAGGCGCCGCTGTTCGTCGACAGCGCGGTGGAAGGGACCTTGCCGCCGATCTCGATCCTCGATCCTGCGGAAAAGAAACAGCTCAATTATTCCCCCGAGTCACTGGCGGCCGTCGGTCACCTGCTGGAGATCAAGCTCAAGGAGTTCGGTGTCGAGGTGTCGGTGGATTCGATCCATCCGGGTCCGGTCATTACCCGTTACGAAATCCAGCCGGCCGCCGGCGTCAAGGTCAGCCGTATCGCCAACCTCGCGAAGGACCTGGCGCGCTCCCTGGCGGTCACCAGCGTGCGGGTGGTGGAAGTGATCCCGGGCAAGACCACCGTGGGCATCGAGATCCCCAACGAGGATCGCCAGATCGTGCGCTTCTCCGAAGTGCTCTCGACCCCCGAGTACGACAACCACAAGTCACCGGTCACCCTGGCCCTGGGCCACGACATCGGCGGCAAGCCGGTCATCACCGACCTGGCGAAGATGCCTCACCTGCTGGTGGCCGGTACCACCGGTTCGGGTAAGTCGGTGGGGGTGAACGCAATGATCCTGTCGATCCTGTTCAAGTCCGGCCCGGAAGACGCCAAGCTGATCATGATCGACCCGAAGATGCTCGAATTGTCGATCTACGAAGGCATCCCGCACCTGCTGTGCCCGGTAGTCACCGACATGAAGGACGCGGCCAACGCCCTGCGCTGGAGCGTTGCCGAGATGGAGCGCCGCTACAAGCTGATGGCGAAGATGGGCGTGCGCAACCTGTCGGGCTTCAATGCCAAGGTCAAGGAGGCCGAGGAAGCCGGCACACCGTTGAGCGACCCGCTGTACCACCGCGAAAGCATCCACGACGAAGCACCGCTGTTGCACAAGCTGCCGACCATCGTGGTGGTGGTGGACGAATTCGCCGACATGATGATGATCGTCGGCAAGAAGGTCGAAGAACTGATTGCCCGTATCGCCCAGAAAGCCCGGGCGGCCGGTATTCACCTGATCCTCGCCACGCAACGGCCGTCGGTGGACGTGATCACCGGTCTGATCAAGGCCAACATCCCGACCCGCATGGCGTTCCAGGTTTCGAGCAAGATCGACTCGCGGACCATCATCGACCAGGGCGGCGCCGAGCAGTTGCTCGGTCACGGTGACATGCTCTACATGCCACCCGGCACCAGCCTGCCGATCCGTGTCCACGGTGCGTTCGTCTCCGACGAGGAAGTGCATCGCGTGGTCGAAGCCTGGAAGTTGCGCGGCGCGCCTGAATACAACGACGACATCCTCAACGGTGTCGAAGAGGCCGGCAGCGGTTTCGAGGGCAGCAGTGGCGGCGGTGACGACGATGCCGAGACCGATGCGCTTTATGACGAAGCGGTGCAGTTCGTCCTGGAGAGTCGCCGTGCCTCGATTTCCGCCGTACAGCGCAAGCTGAAGATCGGCTACAACCGCGCCGCACGCATGATCGAGGCCATGGAAATGGCCGGGGTCGTGACGGCCATGAACACCAACGGCTCGCGCGAAGTACTGGCGCCGGGCCCGATGCGCGACTGACAACCCGGGCGGCGTGATGACGCGTCGCTCGCCCCCCACGAATTCATGAGGACTCCCATGCGCCTGATTCGCATGCTGCTGTTGCCCGTATTGGCCTTGTCCACGTTGTCGGCCCATGCCGGCGAGAAAGATGTGGCCCGCCTGACCCAATTGCTGGGTGGCTCCCAGACCCTGACTGCGCGTTTTTCCCAACTGACCCTCGACGGCAGCGGCACCCAGTTGCAGGAAACCGCTGGCGACATGGCCCTGCAGCGTCCCGGCCTGTTCTACTGGCACACCGATGCACCCGCCGAACAGCTGATGGTGTCCGATGGCAAGAAAGTCTCCCTGTGGGACCCGGACCTCGAACAGGTGACCATCAAGACCCTCGACCAGCGCCTGACCCAGACGCCGGCGCTGCTGCTCTCCGGCGATATCTCGGAGATCAGCCAGAGCTTCGACATCACCTCCAAGGAGGCCGGTGGCGTGATTGACTTCACCCTCAAGCCGAAGACCAAGGACAGCCTGTTCGACAGCCTGCGCCTGTCGTTCCGCAACGGCCTGGTCAACGACATGCAACTGATCGACAGTGTCGGCCAGCGCACCAACATCCTGTTCACCGGGGTCAAGGCCAACGAGCCGATCGCCGCGTCCAAGTTCAAGTTCGACATCCCCAAGGGTGCGGATGTGATCCAGGAATAACGCTGTAACCCTTGTGGGAGCGAGCCTGCTCGCGAAGGCGGCGGATCAGTTGACAATGACGTAGCTGACACACCGCTTCGCGAGCAGGCTCGCTCCCACAAGGGATTGTGGTGTTCAATTGTTCAACTGATCGGCAACAGGACCCAGCGGAGGTTGCATAAGCAGTGATGGACCTGTTTCGAAGCGCCCCGATTGCCCAGCCATTGGCCGCCCGTCTGCGGGCCACCAACCTGGATGAGTACGTCGGCCAGGAGCATGTGCTCGCCCGCGGCAAGCCCCTGCGCGAAGCCCTGGAGCAGGGCACCCTGCATTCGATGATCTTCTGGGGCCCGCCGGGGGTCGGCAAGACCACCCTGGCGCGGTTGCTCGCGGAAGTCTCGGATGCGCATTTCGAAACGGTGTCGGCGGTGCTGGCCGGGGTCAAGGAGATCCGCCAGGCGGTGGAAATCGCCAAGCAGCAGGCCGGCCAGTACGGCAAGCGCACCATCCTGTTCGTCGATGAAGTGCACCGCTTCAACAAGTCACAGCAGGACGCCTTCCTGCCCTATGTCGAAGACGGCACGCTGATTTTCATCGGTGCCACCACCGAAAACCCTTCGTTCGAACTGAACAACGCCTTGCTGTCCCGCGCGCGGGTCTACGTGCTCAAGAGCCTCGACGAGGCGGCGATGCGCAAGCTGGTGCATCGCGCGCTCACCGAAGAGCGCGGCCTGGGCAAGCGCCACCTGAGCCTCAGCGACGAAGGTTTCCAGATACTGTTCAGCGCTGCCGACGGGGATGGTCGGCGCCTGCTCAACCTGCTGGAAAACGCCTCGGACCTGGCCGAAGACGACAGCGAGATCGGTGTCGAGCTGCTGCAAAGCCTGCTGGGCGATACCCGGCGCCGCTTCGACAAGGGCGGCGAGGCGTTCTACGACCAGATTTCAGCGCTGCACAAGTCGGTACGCGGCTCCAACCCGGACGGCGCGCTGTACTGGTTTGCGCGGATGATCGATGGCGGTTGTGATCCGCTGTACCTCGCACGCCGTGTCGTACGCATGGCCAGCGAAGACATCGGCAATGCCGATCCGCGTGCCCTGAGCCTGTGCCTGGCGGCCTGGGACGTGCAGGAACGCCTCGGCAGCCCGGAAGGCGAGCTCGCCGTGGCCCAGGCCATTACCTATCTGGCCTGCGCGCCGAAAAGCAACGCCGTCTATATGGGCTTCAAGGCGGCGATGCGCAGCGCCGCCGAGCACGGCTCTCTGGAAGTGCCGTTGCACCTGCGCAACGCGCCGACCAAGCTCATGAAACAGTTGGGCTACGGCGAGGAATACCGTTACGCCCATGACGAGCCTGACGCTTACGCCGCCGGCGAAGACTATTTTCCCGAGGAACTCGACCCCCAGCGGTTCTATCAGCCGGTGCCCCGTGGCCTGGAGCTGAAGATCGGCGAGAAGCTCAACCACTTGGCGCAATTGGACCGATTGAGTCCACGGCAGCGGAGAAAACCGTGATCCCCTTGATTCTCGCAGTCTCCGCCGGCGGCGTTGCCGGTACATTATTGCGTTTCGCCACGGGCAACTGGATCAGCGCAAATTGGCCGCGGCACTTCTATACCGCGACGCTGGCCGTTAATATCGTGGGCTGTCTGCTGATCGGTGTTCTTTACGGCCTGTTCCTGATTCGCCCTGAAGTGCCCATCGAGGTGCGCGCGGGGTTGATGGTCGGCTTTCTTGGCGGCCTGACGACTTTTTCATCCTTTTCACTGGATACGGTGCGCCTGCTGGAAAGCGGGCAGGTGCCGCTGGCCCTGGGCTATGCGGCCATCAGCGTGTTCGGCGGGCTGCTCGCCACCTGGGCCGGCCTGTCCCTGACCAAACTTTGATAACGAGAGACCGACATGCTCGATTCCAAACTGTTACGTAGCAACCTTCAGGACGTAGCGGACCGCCTGGCATCCCGTGGCTTTGCCCTGGATGTCGCGCGCATCGAAGCGCTGGAAGAACAGCGCAAGACCGTCCAGACCCGCACCGAAGCCCTGCAGGCTGAACGTAACGCGCGCTCCAAGTCCATCGGTCAGGCCAAGCAGCGCGGCGAAGACATCGCGCCGCTGATGGCCGATGTCGAGCGCATGGCGGGCGAGTTGAGTGCCGGCAAGACCGAACTGGACGCGATCCAGAGCGAGCTGGATTCGATCCTGCTGGGCATCCCGAACCTGCCTCACGAATCGGTGCCGGTGGGTGAAGACGAAGACGGCAACGTCGAAGTACGTCGCTGGGGCACGCCGAAAGCCTTCGATTTCCCGGTACAGGACCACGTCGCCCTGGGCGAGAAATTCGGTTGGCTGGACTTCGAAACCGCCGCCAAGCTGTCGGGCGCGCGTTTCGCCCTGCTGCGCGGGCCGATCGCCCGTCTGCATCGCGCACTGGCGCAGTTCATGATCAACCTGCACGTCACCGAGCACGGCTACGAAGAGGCCTACACGCCATACCTGGTCCAGGCACCGGCGCTGCAAGGCACCGGCCAGTTGCCGAAGTTCGAGGAAGACCTGTTCAAGATCGCTCGCGACGGCGAAGCCGATCTGTACCTGATCCCGACCGCCGAAGTCTCGCTGACCAACATCGTTGCCGGCGAAATCGTCGACGCCAAGCAACTGCCGATCAAGTTTGTCGCTCACACCCCGTGCTTTCGCAGTGAAGCCGGCGCGTCGGGTCGTGACACTCGCGGCATGATCCGCCAGCACCAGTTCGACAAGGTCGAGATGGTGCAGATCGTCGAGCCGTCGAAATCCATGGAAGCCCTGGAAAGCCTGACCGCCAACGCCGAGAAAGTCCTGCAATTGCTCGAGCTGCCGTATCGTACCCTGGCGCTGTGCACCGGCGACATGGGCTTCAGTGCGGTCAAGACCTACGATCTGGAAGTCTGGATCCCGAGCCAGGACAAGTACCGCGAGATTTCGTCGTGCTCCAACTGCGGTGATTTCCAGGCCCGCCGCATGCAGGCGCGGTTCCGCAACCCGGAAACCGGCAAGCCGGAACTGGTCCATACCCTCAACGGCTCTGGCCTGGCGGTGGGTCGTACGCTGGTCGCCGTGTTGGAAAACTACCAGCAGGCCGACGGTTCGATCCGGGTGCCTGAAGTGCTGAAACCGTACATGGGCGGCATCGAGGTCATCGGCTAAATGGACTATCTGCCACTGTTCCACAACCTGCGCGGCAGCCGCGTGCTGGTGGTCGGCGGCGGCGAGATCGCCTTGCGCAAGTCTCGCCTGCTGGCGGATGCCGGTGCCCTGCTGCGGGTGGTCGCACCCGACATCGAACCGCAGTTGCGGGAACTGGTCAGTGGCAGCGGCGGCGAATGCGTGCTGCGTGGCTACGTCGAAGCGGATATGGACGGCTGCGGCCTGGTCATCGCCGCCACCGACGACGAGCCGCTCAATGCCCAGGTCTCGGCTGACGCCCACAAGCGCTGCGTGCCGGTCAACGTGGTGGACGCGCCCGCGCTGTGCAGCGTGATCTTCCCGGCCATCGTCGACCGCTCGCCGCTGGTTATTGCGGTGTCCAGCGGCGGCGACGCGCCGGTGCTGGCACGGCTGATCCGCGCCAAGCTGGAAACCTGGATTCCATCGACCTACGGGCAACTGGCCGGCCTGGCGGCGCGCTTTCGCAATCAGGTCAAGCAACTGTTTCCCGATGTGCAGCAACGGCGGGCATTCTGGGAAGAGGTTTTCCAGGGCCCGATCGCCGACCGTCAACTGGCCGGGCAGGGCGCCGAGGCCGAGCGGCTGCTGCGCGAGAAGATCGACGGCCAGGCGCCGAACGCGCCGGGGGAAGTCTACCTGGTAGGCGCCGGGCCCGGTGACCCGGACCTGCTGACCTTCCGCGCGCTGCGCCTGATGCAGCAGGCGGACGTGGTGCTTTACGACCGTCTGGTGGCCCCGGCGATCCTCGAGCTATGCCGGCGCGACGCCGAGCGGGTCTACGTCGGCAAGCGCCGGTCCGAACACGCGGTGCCCCAGGACCAGATCAACCAGCAATTGGTCGACCTGGCCCGGCAGGGCAAGCGCGTGGTGCGGTTGAAAGGCGGCGATCCGTTCATCTTCGGTCGTGGCGGCGAAGAAATCGAAGAACTGGCGGCCCATGGCATCCCGTTCCAGGTGGTCCCGGGTATTACCGCCGCCAGTGGTTGCGCGGCTTACGCCGGGATCCCGCTGACCCATCGTGACTACGCCCAGTCGGTGCGTTTCATCACCGGCCATCTCAAGGACGGCAGCAGCGATCTGCCCTGGGCGGACTTGGTATCGCCGGCGCAGACGCTGGTGTTCTACATGGGCCTGGTGGGGCTGCCGGTGATTTGCAACGAATTGATCAAGCACGGTCGAGCGGCGGACACGCCGGCGGCACTGATCCAGCAAGGCACGACTGCAAACCAGCGGGTGTTTACCGGTACCCTGGCGGACTTGCCACGACTGGTAGCCGAGCATGAGGTGCATGCGCCGACACTGGTGATCGTCGGGGAAGTGGTGCAGTTGCGCGAGAAGCTGGCTTGGTTTGAAGGGGCTCAGGGGCAGGTCTGAAGACCGCGCCGCTGCCAATCGCGAGCAAGCTCGCTCCCACAGGGGAATGTGTGTAACCACGGATTGTGGCCAACACCAATCAACTGTGGGAGCGAGCCTGCTCGCGAAGAGGCCCTCAATCACAGCGAAAATCCAGGATCAATCCCCGGCTCCGCGCCAGATCCCTTTCCCACTCAACCTCCCTCGATCATGCGCCACCATGAAATCCTGCTTCGGCCCCTTGGGCACGATCCCATTGGGGTTGATGGTCTTGTGGCTGCCGTAGTAATGCCCCTGGATATGCGTGAAATCCACTGTCTCGGCAATGCCCGGCCACTGATACATCTCCCGCAGCCAGTTCGACAGGTTCGGATAATCGGCGATGCGTCGCAGGTTGCATTTGAAGTGACCGAAGTACACCGCGTCGAAACGGATCATCGTCGTGAACAAGCGGATGTCGGCCTCGGTCAGGTACTCGCCAGCCAGGTAGCGGCGGGTGTCCAGCAGGGCGTCCAGACGGTCCAGCTCGGCAAACAGCTGGTCAAAGGCCTCTTCGTAAGCCGCCTGGGTGGTGGCGAAGCCGGCGCGGTAGACGCCGTTGTTCACCGCCGGATAGATGCGCTCGTTCAACGCGTCGATGTCGGCGCGCAGGTGCTCTGGATAGAGGTCCAGGTCATTGCCGGTCAAGCCATCGAAGGCGCTGTTGAACATGCGGATGATTTCCGCTGACTCGTTGTTGACGATGCGCTGCTGCTGTTTATCCCACAGCGCGGGCACAGTGACACGGCCGGTGTAGTCCGGTGTATCGGCGGTGTAGCGCTGGTGCAGGAAGTCGAAGTGGTCGAGCTTGTCGCCCGTCGAGCCGTGCGCCTGATCGAAGGTCCAGCCGTTTTCCAGCATCAGGTAGCTGACCACTGAAACATCGATCAGCTCTTCCAGGCCCTTGAGCTTGCGCAAGATCAGCGTGCGGTGCGCCCAAGGGCAGGCGAGGGACACATAGAGATGATAACGCCCGGCTTCGGCGGCGAAGCCGCTCTCGCCGGAAGGGCCGGCGCTGCCGTCGGCGGTGATCCAGTGGCGGCGTTGCGCCTGTTCACGCTGGAAACTGCCGTCCTTGCTTTCATACCACTGGTCCTGCCAGCGGCCCTCGACCAACAAACCCATCTCGATCTCCTCAGCCTGATAAACGTTGGAGAAGAGTCTATGCCGATAGGTTCGAACAAAAAGCGCAAAGGTTGGGCGCTGATGATCGACTAAATCGATCTGTTCCGCGCGTCCCAATACTGCCGGGCTTTGTCGAACGCTTCTTCGCGGGACAACCCCAGGCCGCGCAAGGCCAAAGCCATGGTGGCGATCAACGCCAGTTGCGGGTAGCTGTCCTCGACGTCGCCGCGCCAGACGGCCTTCAAATGCTCAGGGTCGAGGCGCTCCGGCTTGACGTGGCGCTGCTCCGACAGGCGTGGCCATTCCTCGTCCCAACTGGCGCCACCGGTGGTGCCGTACAGATGGCTGTCGGCGTCCGGATTGATTTCGATCTCGCCGCCGTCGCCCTTGATCACGATGGCGGTGTCGCCCAGCAACCCGCTGGCCTCGCGATGCACGGCCTGGTAGCCAGGATGGAAGATGCTCTGCAGACCGCAACGCGCGCCCAGTGGATTGAGGATCCGCGCCAGGGAATGGATTGGCGAGCGCAGGCCGAGGGTGTTGCGCAGGTCGATCATCCGTTGCATTTGCGGCGCCCAGTCCACCAGCGGCATGAAAGCCAGGCCGCCGGTGTCCAGCGCCGTGCCGACCTGTTGCCAGTCGCGGCACAAGGGAATATCCAGCAAACCCAGCAACTGTTCGGTGTAGAGCCGACCCGCCGTGTGGGCGCCGCCGCCGTGCATGAAGATCCGCACACCGTTCTGCCCCAGGCATTTGGCCGCCAGCAGATACCACGGCAGGTGGCGCTTCTTCCCGGCGTAGGTCGGCCAGTCGAGGTCCACCGCCAGTTGCGGAACCACCAGGCGTTGACGCAGGGCGTCGGCGAAGCCGGCCATTTCCTCGGCGCTTTCTTCCTTGTGCCGCAACAGCATCAGGAAGGCGCCGAGCTGGGTCTCTTCGACCTGCTCATCGAGCACCATGCCCATGGCCTCGCGGGCTTCTTCACGGGTGAGGTTGCGGGCGCCGCGCTTGCCTTTGCCAAGGATGCGCACAAATTGGGCGAACGGATGTTCGGCCGGGGTCTCGAGGGTCAGCGAAGGAAAGTCGGTCATAAGCAGTTCGTCGGTTTGGGCAGGCCCGCCAGCTTGGCGGCGAGTTTGGCGGGAGTGCCTTTGAACAATCGGTTCAGGTGCAGGCTGTTGCCCTTGTCCGCGCCGAGTTTCAGCGCGGTGTACTTGATCAGCGGCCGAGTGGCGGGGGACAGCTGGAATTCATCGTGGAAGGCCCGGAGCAGTTCGAGGATTTCCCAGTGCTCGGGGCTCAGCTCGATGTCTTCGGCGGCGGCCAGGGCTGTGGCCACTTCCGTTGACCAGTCATTGAGATCGGCGAGGTAGCCGTCCTTGTCCAGCGCGATGCTGCGCGCGCCCACGGTCAGCACGTTCATAACCAGGAGTTGACCTTGTCATGCTCGATTGAGAGCTCGACGAAGGCTGGGTAATCGATGGCTTCGGCCCAGTCCGGAATGTGCAGGGCACGGCCCTGGGCGTCTTCGGCCAGAACGAACACCTTGCGACCGGCAGCCTGGAGCGCAGCGAACGGTTCGGTGCCAGGTTGCAGCGCGTAAGTCGCGTCGCCGCACAGCAGCAGCGCATCCTGGCTCCCCAGTATCCGCAGGCAACTGGCGAGGCGGTTATCACCGAACGGCGAATGGGACAACACATGCAGAGTCGACATCAGAGGGTGATCACCTGGTCGTAACGGTCAATGAGCGCGGCGATGTCCGCTGCGCCCAGCACTTTCAAAGCGTCCAGTGCCAGGGCATCGGTGGCGATGCCACGCTCGGCGGCGCTGTCGGCGCAGACAAACAGGTCTTCGACGCCGAACATCGGCAATGCCTGCAAATTGGCGCTCAGGTCTTTTTGCTGGAGCGCCTTGGCGTCCTGCCCGGCGCTGAGCTGGAACACGCCGTCATCGAGAAACAGCAGGCCGATGGGCAGGTCGAACGCGCCGCCGGCCAGCACGATGTCCAACGCTTCCCGGGCTCCGGGGCCAGACCACGGGGACTGACGGCTGATGAGCAATAACGACTTGGCCATCATGCGCCTCCAAAACAGATCAAGCGGTCGGCGTCCTGGATCGCATCGTGCAGCTGACCCAGTCCGGAAAGGGCCCAAGGCGCTTCGACGCTGATTGCCGAACGCTGATAACGCTGGGCCTCTTCAGCGTTGAGCACACCACGGCGCAACGCCGCCGCGATGCAGACGACGCCGTCGAGCTGATGGCCGCTGACGAAGGTTCGCCATTGCCGGGGCAGGTCCTGCTCATCCTGAGGCGTGACGATGCTGTTATCGGCGTTGTAGACGCCGTCCTGGTAGAAAAACAGCCGCACGATCTCATGCCCACCGGCCAGCGCGGCTTGCGCAAACAGCAAGGCGCGGCGCGAGGAGGGCGCATGGGCGGCGGAAAACAGCGCGATGGCGAACTTCATGACAGACCCGATCCGTAAAACTGCGGCCATGATAAAGCTTTATGGGCGGTGGGGCGATTACCGGGCTTCGATGCAGGATCTGGGTAAGGCTGATGTGGCGAGGGGATTTATCCCCGCTGGGCTGCGAAGCAGCCCTAAAACCATCCAGTGCGGTGTGTCAGGAAGATTGGCTGCGCCTTTAAGGGGCCGCTTCGCGACCCAGCGGGGATAAATCCCCTCGCCACAGGTCTCAGCTTCTTTCGAGGCCATGCAGCTCGCAGTACTCAGCCCACTCCATTCCCGCCATCTCCGCGACTTCCCTGTGCACTTCCATGCGCTGGGCCTGGTAATCCTCGGCTGAGTCCGCCGTCAGCGACAGCGTCAGCTCCCAGGCAAACAGACCCAGGCGCTCGGCCTCGGCTTCGAACGCTTCATGCAAGCGCTCGGCGCGGTACTGCGCAGCGGTTTCGCCCTTGGCCTGGGCCAGCAGGGGGTTGAGGTTGTCCAGCTCGACACGCAACTGCGGGCGTTCGTCGAGAAAGATCTCCAGGGCTCGTTCGTGCTGCTGTCCGGTTGCCGCCATGGTTGCTCCTTGAGTCAATGTCCCGACAGGTTGCGTGAATCGATAGCCATTGTCGCGGGCAAATTTCAGTAAAGCCGCACGTAGGCGCGGATCGCGGTGCTAAAGTCGGTTTTTTTCTCGATGAGTGAATGCGATGCGAATGCTGATGGTGGCCGTGGCCGCAACCCTGCTGGCCGGCTGCGCGGGTTCGGCGATGGAACAGGCCCGGACCCAAGCCCCCTACAAGACCCTGGCCTCGGACAAGCCGGAGCAGAATGTCGCCCAATGCGTGAAGTTCGCCTGGGAAGACGAAGCGGTGTTCGGCGTCGATGCCGGTGCCTACCTGCAACCTGGCAAGCAGGGTGGCTCGACGGTGTACACCCGCTCGGCCGAATCGTTTGTCGATATACACGCCAGTGCCACCGGCACGGCGTTGAACTACTACGCCAAACAGGATGATTTTGTCGCCAAGCGCCGGTTGGCGGCGTTGGCGACTTGCCTCTGAACATCTGATCAGAGTGTGGGATGTCCCACAGGGATGTGGGGTCAGTCAGCGTTCGGCAGGCGTTTCTGGAAAAAGAAACGCTGATGCCCCGGCGGGTAGTCGTCGATCTGCCCGCACTCGGTAAAGCCATGCCGGCGATAGAAGTCCGGCGCCTGGAAATCGAAGGTGTCGAGCCAGATACCCACGCAGTCTTTCTCCCTGGCCAGCTGTTCGGCCATCTGCATCAGTTGCGAACCCGTGCCTTGGCCCCGGGCCTGTTCAGGCACTACCAGCAGTTCGATATAGAGCCAGCGAAAAAATATTCGGCCGTAGAGTCCGCCGACGATTTCGCCGTGCTCGTCGCGCACCAGCCAGGCGACCGGTTCCGGTGCGCTTCCGCCCGTCTGGGCGACGTTGTAGGCGCGTAGCGGCGCGAGGATGGCCTGGCGTTGTTCATCGGTGGGAGCGTCCGTGCGCTCGATTCTTAACGTCATCGGCGATGTCCTTGTGCGGTGGGATGATCGAGCGCCCGAGCCTATCGCAACGAGAGCGATGGCGTAAGCCGCCCGGCGGGAAACAGGCACGTTGCGTAAACCGAGCCATACTGCGTAGTGCTTGAAGCGATCCCGACCCTAAAACAAGAAGAGACCGACTCATGAAGTTCGAATCCCTGGCCCGGACCCTCATCGCCACTTCGCTCTCCCTTTGCTGCCTGACTGCCCACGCTGCGTCCCAGGCCCCGGTTGCCGCCGAGAACGGCATGGTCGTCACCGCCCAGCACCTGGCGACCCACGTCGGCGTCGACGTACTCAAGAATGGTGGCAACGCGGTGGATGCGGCAGTCGCGGTGGGCTATGCACTGGCGGTGGTCTACCCGGCGGCGGGCAACCTTGGCGGTGGCGGCTTCATGACCCTGCAGATGGCGGATGGCCGCAAGACATTCCTGGATTTCCGCGAAAAAGCGCCATTGGCCGCCACGGCCGACATGTACCTGGACAAGGACGGCAACGTCATTCCCGAGCTCAGTACCCGCGGCCACCTGGCGGTAGGTGTGCCCGGCACGGTGTCCGGCATGGAACTGGCGCTGAAGAAATACGGCAGCAAGCCCCGCGAGGAACTGATCGCCCCGGCGATCAGGTTCGCCGAGGAGGGTTTTGTCCTCGAGCAAGGTGATGTCGACCTGCTGGAGACCGCCACGGACGTGTTCAAAAAGGACATGCGCGATTCCGGCGCGATCTTCCTGCACAACGGCGAGGCGATGCAGGCCGGCCAGAAACTGGTGCAGAAAGACCTCGCCAGGACCCTGCGGGAGATCTCCGCCAAGGGCGCCGACGGCTTCTACAAAGGCTGGGTGGCCGACGCCCTGGTGACTTCCAGCCAGGCCAACAAGGGCATCATCACCCAGGCCGACCTGGACAAGTACAAGACCCGCGAGCTGGCCCCGGTGGAATGCGACTACCGCGGCTACCACATCATTTCCGCACCGCCGCCCAGTTCCGGTGGCGTGGTGCTGTGCCAGATCATGAATATCCTCGACGGCTACCCGATGAAGGACCTGGGCTTCCATTCGGCCCAGGGCATGCATTACCAGATCGAAGCCATGCGTCACGCCTATGTCGATCGCAACAGCTACCTGGGCGACCCGGACTTTGTGCAAAACCCCATTGACCATCTGCTGGACAAGAACTATGCGGCAAAACTGCGCGCCGCGATCGAGCCGCAAAAGGCCGGCGACTCGCACAAGATCAAACCCGGCGTGGCGCCTCACGAGGGCAGCAACACCACCCACTATTCGATCGTCGACCAATGGGGCAACGCCGTCTCTGTCACCTACACCCTCAACGACTGGTTCGGCGCCGGCGTGATGGCGAGCAAGACCGGGGTGATCCTCAACGATGAAATGGACGATTTCACCGCCAAGGTCGGCGTGCCCAACATGTACGGCCTGGTACAGGGTGAGGCCAACGCCATCGCACCGGGCAAGGCGCCGCTGTCGTCCATGAGCCCGACCATTGTCACCAAGGACGGCAAGACCGTGATGGTCGTCGGCACGCCGGGCGGCAGCCGCATCATTACCGCGACCCTGCTGACCATCCTCAATGTGATCGACTACGGCATGAACCTGCAGGAAGCGGTGGACGCACCGCGCTTCCACCAGCAGTGGATGCCGGAGGAGACCAACCTGGAAACCTTCGCCGCCAGCCCCGATACGCTCAAGCTGCTGGAAAGCTGGGGCCACAAGTTCGCCGGCCCGCAGGACCCCAACCACATCGCCGCGATCCTGGTGGGCGCGCCCTCACTGGGTGGCAAACCCGTGGGCAAGAATCGCTTCTACGGTGCCAACGATCCGCGCCGCAACACCGGGTTATCGTTGGGCTACTGAGCGCTTGGAGAGGCAAGCATGAGCAGCGCATTGCTGATTATCGACGTCCAGGTCGGGCTGTGCACGGGCGAAGAGGAATGCTTCGACAGCCCACGCCTGCTCGGCACCATTAACGACCTCAGCGCCAGGGCTCGGGCTGTCGGCTTGCCGGTGATCCTGGTCCAGCACGAAGAACTTGAGGGCTCGTTGGCTTATGGCAGTGCCGCCTGGCAATTGGCCGACGGCCTGCTCACCTCCGCGGATGACTTGCGCGTGCGCAAGACCACCGCGGACGCGTTCTACCAGACCGACCTGCTGGCGTTGTTGCAGGCCAGAAGCATTGATCGCGTGGTGATCTGTGGGCTGCAGACCGATCACTGCATCAATGCCACCGTGCGCCAGGCCCATGCCTTGGGGTACGAAGTGGTGTTGGCCGCCGATGCGCATTCGACGGTGGACAATGGCAGCCTGTCGGCCGAGCAGATCATTGCCGATCACAACCAGCGACTGGGGCGGCTGAGCAGCGCGGTGTCGCGCATTGATGTGGTACGGGCCGCCGAGATTCGCCTGTAGCCGTTACATCACGGCGCCCCAAGCACCATCGTCCAGTACACGCCCGCGTCACTGCGGGCGTCGCTGGCGGACGCCGCACCGACCTGGGTGAACATCGGGTTCATCAGGTTGGCGCAATGCCCGGGGCTGGCGAGCCAGTCATGCATGGCCTGGCTTGGCGAACGTTGTCCGGCGGCAATGTTCTCGCCGAGTTTGCGTCCGCGAAAACCGGCGCTCCTGGCCCGCTCGGATGTGGAGCGACCGTCCGGGTCGCGATGGGCAAAATAGTTGCCGCGGGCCATTGACCGACTGTGGCCCTGGGCGGCGCTTCCCAGCGCGGCGTTCCAGCTCAGCGGCCGAGCCGCCGCAAAGCGCTGGCGCCCGCACATGCGGGGCTTGGCCCTGGCGGCATTGACCTGGGCCAGCAGCGTTTTGTCCGGTGCGCCGATGTCGCGCGTGTCGCTGATCCGCGTTCCGCCCAAGGGTTGTGCGAGCACCACGCGCCATTCATCCCCGACCCGATTGACGCCAATGTCGGCGTACTGGCCGTCCAGCAGCGCTGCGCAATGCTCGTCCGCCAGCCTCTCGAACGCTTCTTCGGCGTCCCGCGCATCGGTCAGGCGAATGCTGCGCACTGACCGGGCCTGATAGCCGGATCTGCTCAGGGTTTCGCGCAAGCCACCGCTGAAGCCGATCGGCAAGGCCAGGCTGGAGCGCAACACCAAAGGTTGGGCAGCACGCACTGTTTGCCATTCACAGCGGTGGGGCTGGCTGCGGTAGTCGTTGATGGCACTCACCAGTTGTCCTTCGCCTCGGGCGTGAGCCGGGCTGTTGAACAACGGAAACAGGATCGTGAGGCACAGCGCAGCGAAACGGCGAGAGCGAACAAGGTGGCGCATGGATGGACAGCTCTGGAAGGGAATTGCCGGAGCGCCGGGAGACGGCGCCAATCAGCCCGAAACGCTTCGTTCAGGGCTGGGCTAGGACTGTGGCTTTTGAAACTAGTTTCCGGCGCACCCAGACATAAACGCCTGATCACACAATACTTTCGTGGCGAGGGAGCTTGCTCCCGCTGGCCTGCGTAGCAGGCCCAGGAAATTTGCGACTGCTTCGCAGCCGAGCGGGAGCAAGCTCCCTCGCCACAGAAAAGCGTTCAGTCAGTTCAATTGCGTGCAGCCACCGGCGCCTTGACCCGCTCAGCCTTACGCCAGGTCAGCAACACAATGCCCGCCACCACGATCGCGCCGCCGAGCACCTGGCCCGGGTTGAGCATCTGGTCCAGCACCAGCCAGCCGATCAGCAGGGTCGCCAGCGGTTCGATGTTCATCACCGGGGCATTGCGTGGCATGTCCAGGCGTGGCACGCACATGAACAAGACGATGAACCCGGTGCCGTAAAGCACCACCAGGGTGGCGAGCGCGAGCCAGCCGGTGTTGCTGGCGGGCAGGTCGAGGCCGCCGGGCAGGGCGCCGGTCAGGCCTGCGAGGTTGACGCTGCTGAATACAATGAAAATCGTCAGCAGGCTGCGCACCGAGCCGCGCACCTGGGACAGCTTGTGATCGGTGATCCACAACGCGCAAGCGAACACGCACGCGGCGCAGAATGCCAGGCCAACCCCCAACAGCCATTGCGGGCCGACGTCCGCCTGCGACGATAACCGCGCCGGCACTTCCAGCACGAACACCAGGCCCACCAGGATCATCCCCATCAACATCGCCGTACGCGCAGTGGGGCGCGGCCCGCCGAGGGCCCAGGTCAGCAGCGCCAACAGGATTGGGAACACGTTACCCACCAACAGCGCCAGCGCCACCGGCACCCGCGCCACGGCCGAATAGAGGCACAGACTCTGGGCGCCGATCAACAGGCCCAATACCAACTGCCAGCGCCAGGCCCCGGCGGGCAGGCGCAGGCTCTGGCGTTGCCACAACACCATCGCCGCCAGCACCAGCAATGTCCCGCCCGAGCGCAGCAGGATCGCCAGCAGCACGCCGGCGCCGTCATCGAACGCGGCCCTCGCGGCGACATGGTTACCGGCGAAAGCGCAGCCCATGCAGAGCAGGATGAGTACGGCGACAGGGCGGGAAAAAGGAATGGGAACATCGGCGGCAATGGTGGGGCGGGTCATGGCAGGAATCTCAAATGTGTACCACCGCAGCAGC
Source organism: Pseudomonas sp. FP198 (assembly GCF_030687895.1). Lineage (NCBI taxonomy): Bacteria > Pseudomonadati > Pseudomonadota > Gammaproteobacteria > Pseudomonadales > Pseudomonadaceae > Pseudomonas > Pseudomonas sp. FP198. The sequence goes on along the minus strand of NZ_CP117452.1, from coordinate 3,643,277 downwards.
GAGGCTTCGGTAGTTTATTTTTAGTTATAGGTTGTCGTACAACAAAGGAAGATTTGTACCGGATCCAGCAGAGGGAGACAAGCGCCGGCTCCCGCACATCGAACCGTTCTTCCAGATATTCGCAGCCCCCCGTGGCGAGGGAGCTTGCTCCCGCTCGGCTGCAAAGCAGGCGTCAGCTCCACCAGCTCAACCAATCCGGAGACTGGCGTACATCCCCCGGCGGTTTGCTGTACAACAGCTGACCGCTGTGTTGTTTCCGGCACCCGACCCATCCCGAGTTTCCCGCGGAGCAACCCATGCGCCTGGCTGATTTCATTGTCGACAACATCGAACCGATCCTCCAGGCGTGGGAAGACTTCGCCAGGACCATCACCCCGGCTTCCATCGGCATGGATGCGGTAGCGCTGCGCGACCATGCCGAGCAGATGCTGCGCACCATCGCCATTGACCTGCGCACCTCTCAGACCAAGGAGGAGCAGATCGCCAAATCCCAGGGCGAAGCCCCGGCGGCGGAGGCCGAGACCGCGGCGGAAACCCACGCTGTCATTCGCCAGTCTTCCGGTTTTACGGTGGAGCAGATGGTCTCGGAATACCGTGCGTTGCGCACCAGCGTGCTGATGTTATGGATGCCCCATGCCCAGCTGGACCAGGCGCAGGCGATGTCGGATGTGATCCGCTTCAATGAAGCCGTCGACCAGGCCCTGGCGGAATCGGTGGTCAGTTATTCCGGCGCGGTCGATGCGGCGCGCAATATCTTCCTCGGGATCCTGGGACATGATCTGCGCAGCCCGCTGGGTGCGATCCTGCTGAGTTCCGAAGTGCTCCTGCGCGCCGGCGATCTGCCTGCCAAGGCCACCAAGATTTCCTCGCGCATCTACACCAGCGTCAAACGGGCGAACAAGATTGTCGGCGACCTGCTGGACTTCACCCGTACCCAGCTGGGCGCAGGCATACCGGTACAGCGTTTCAACGGCGACCTGGTCGCGGCGTGCGAAGGCATGGTGGAAGAGGCACGGGCCTATCATCCGGAAAGCAGCATCCTCTTCGAGCCCCACGGTCCGCTTGAAGGATTGTTCGATCCGGCGCGGATGGAGCAGGTTTTTTCCAACCTGATCGGCAATGCCGTGCAACATGGCGCGGAGGGCGCGCCGATCACGGTATCGTTGAGCCGCGAAGGGGATGAAGCCGTCATCGCGATCAACAATCAGGGCAAGCCTATCGAGAAGGACGCCATCGCCAGCATCTTCAATCCCTTGATCCGGCAACTGCGCAGCGGTGACATGCAATACGGCCCCGCGGCCGGCCTGGGACTCGGTCTCTACATCGCCTCGGCGATCGTCGCGGCTCACCAGGGGACCATCGAAGTCCACTCGAAGGCGCGCGGAGGCACCACGTTCACCGTTCGGATCCCACTCCATCCCAAGTAGCAGGGGCGCGAGGATATTGCTTGTACGATGTCCTATCACGAGGTAAAACAAACGTCCCCGTCCAATAATAATTAACGGAGACGCACGATGAATGCTTCGCAACCCGCAACCGCCGATCAGGCGCGCCGGACCTTCCTCAAGAAATCCCTGGTGGTCTCGGCCGCCGCCGCGACGCTCGGCAACCTGCCCGGCCTGACCCAGGCCGAACCGCTGAGCCAGCGTTATCCGGACCCTCTGGTCAATATCCTCGACCCCAGCTTCATGGACCTGCGTGTTTTCAACGCCAGCGTGGAAAAACTCGCCAGCGGCCTGCGCTGGGCCGAAGGGCCGGTGTGGATCGGCGACGGTCGGTATCTGCTGGTCAGTGACATCCCCAACAACCGCATCGTGCGCTGGGACGAAGTCACAGGTGGGCTGTCGGTGTATCGGGAGAATTCGAACTTCTCCAACGGCATGTGCCGTGATCGCCAGGGACGTTTGCTGGTCTGTGAAGGCTCGACCACGTCGACCGAAGGGCGGCGTATCACCCGCACCGAACACAACGGCACGATCACCGTGCTGGCCGATCGTTTCGACGGCAAACCGTTGAATTCGCCCAACGACATCGTCTGCAAACGGGATGGCTCGATCTGGTTCACCGACCCGCCATTCCAGACCGGCAACAATTATGAAGGGCATAAAGTTACTCCCGAGCAGCCTCACGCCGTGTACCGCATCGACGGTGAAACCGGCAAGCTCAGCCGAGTCATCGACGACCTGGCGGGGCCGAACGGCTTGTGCTTTTCCCCGGATGAAAAAACTCTCTATGTGGTCGAAGGCCGGGCCAAGCCCAACCGCCTGGTCTGGGCAATCACGGTCAAGGATGACGGCACCTTGGGCGAGCGCCGCAAGCATATCGAAGGCTTGGATTACGCTGCCATCGACGGCATCAAGTGCGATGAGAGCGGCAACCTCTGGTGCGGCTGGGGCGGCAACGGCGACCCCAAGGCCGATCTGGAAAAACTTGACGGCGTGCGGGTGTTCAACCCCGAGGGCAAGGCCATCGGGCACATCTCCCTGCCGGAACGTTGCCCCAACATCTGTTTCGGCGGCAGGGAGGGCAACCGGTTGTTCATGGCCGGCAGCCACTCGTTGTACTCATTATTCGTGAACACCCGCGGGGCGACGTTTGCCTGACCATCAAAATAGTCCAGCAACGTCTCTCAGTTAGCCGAGCACCTCTCTCTGTGGCGAGGGGATAAATCCCCTCGCCACGATTTTTCCAATTATTGGATAGAGGGCGTTCCAGACGCCCCCGATTTTTCAAGCCAACTTCACATTCATGGTGATCCGCGCCGTGAACACCTTCTTGCCATCCACGTCATGAATATCCACCGGCACGATCTTGTCGCCTTCGGTCTGCCAGTCCACCTCATCGCCGTTCGCCACCGCCGTCACGTCGCTCTTGGCCTTGGCCAGGTATTCCACGGTCATGCCTTTTGGGATCCACCGGGCGCCGTCCGGAATCGAGACGTTGGTCATCATCCCGGCGGCCAGCTCGGCGGCGTTGCACATGGCAATGGCATGCACGGTGCCGAGGTGATTGGTGATTTCCTTGCGAAACGGTACCTGCACCGTCGCTGCGCCCTGGCGCAGCTCCGTGACCAGCGGATCGATGGTGGAGAAGTAAGGTGCCATCTGGCAGGCCATTTTGCTGAACGCATCGGGACCTGCGCTGTTGAACATACCGAGAACCTGATTCATGTGAAGCCTCGCTGACAAGGGATTTGCGGAATGATCTTCCGTTACAGAATATTATTCTGTGACGGAACGGTATTCTGTTGGCGGCGAATCTGTCAAGCTGCGCTCACTTCGTCATGGGCAGTCGTCTGCCTGATCCTTCAACGAACCGGTTTATGCCCAGCATGCAAACAACGGAATTACTCGAACGTGCTTTCCCCGGCAGAAGGGCCGAGCTCAAGCGCGATATCTTCAGAAAGGCCCTGGCGCTGTTCAACGAACAGGGCATCGAGGCGACCACCATTGAAATGATCCGCACCGAATGCCAGACCAGTGTCGGCGCGATCTACCACCATTTCGGCAACAAGGAAGGCCTGGTGGCGGCGCTGTTCTTCACCGCTCTGGACGACCAGGCGCGCTTGCGCGAGCAGTACCTGGCCGAGGCGACGACTGCCGAACAGGGCATGCAAGCCTTGATCTACAGCTATGTCGATTGGGTCGACAGCCAGCCCGACTGGGCGCGTTTCCAGTATCACGCGCGTTTTGCCGTGACCAAGGGGCCGTTCAAGGACGAACTCGCCAACCGCAATACCACGCGCAACGGCCAACTCTGGCAGTGGCTGAGCGCGGCGGCGCAGGGCGAGGCGCTCAAGCGTTATCCAGCCGAGTTGACGTTCTCGCTGATCATCGGCGCGTCGGAAAGTTATTGCCGCGCCTGGCTGGCGGGGCGCGTGCCGACCAGCCCCAAGGTCCATCGGGAGTTACTGGCGCAGGCGGCGTGGCGGTCGATCAGCGCTGAGTGATCGAGCGCCGTTCGCAGCTCCACAGTTCTACCGAGGGGTGTTCCACGGTGGGCGTGCCGAGCCAATGCGCCATGGGCTGGCAATGGCCGGCGTGACACAGTTGGTAATCGCCGGCCTGGGGCGTGCGGCCCAGCTTCAAGGGTTGCAGCGGCGGCAGTTGTCGATAGTAGTGCCAACTGCCGTTTTCCAGCCGGGCGTTTTCCGGAATCTCCATGCCGGCACCGTTGCCCTTGATCCTGGCTTCGCCCAGGACCAGGCCCGTTTCGGTGACACGATAGTCTTCCTCCCAACGGATCTTCTCGATGGTGTGATCCCACGCCAAGGTGAACTCGCTGAGTCCAAGCTGCGCCCAGACTACTCCGGACAGGCCCAGGCACAAGCCGATCACGCCAAGGCCTGCCCGCTGCGACGTGCGCGCCACAGATGCTGCCCGATCAACAGCGCCCCCAGGACAAAGCCGATTTCATCGGTCAACGGCAGCGCCATCACCAACAATGCCCCGGCGGCAAAACACATCAGCCGTTCCCAGACCGGCATCTTCTGTTGCAGGAAACCGGTGGACGCCATGCCCCACAGGCCGACCGCGAGCAAGGTCTTGATCAACATGTACGCCGTCATCCAGAGATTGTCGCCCTGGAGCATCAGCGCCGGGTTGTAGACCGTCATGAACGGAATGACGAAGCCGGCGAGGGCGATGCGCACGGCCCAGAAACTGATTTTCAGGCCACTCTCCCTGGCGATGGGCGCGGCGGCGAAACAGGCCAGGGCCACCGGCGGGGTGAGGTCGGCGAGGATGCCGAAATAGAACACGAACATGTGCGACACGATCAGCGGCACGCCCAGTTCCAACAGGGCGGGCGCGGCGATCGAGCTGGTGATGATGTAGTTGGGGATGGTCGGGATGCCCATGCCCAATACCAGGCAGGTGAGCATGGTCAGGATCAGCGACAGCAGCAGGTTGTCCTTGCCGATGGCCAGGATGTAACCGGCGAAGGTGGAAGCTACGCCGGTCAGCGAAACGATTGCGATGATGCTGCCCACCAAGGCGCAGGCGATCCCCACCGGGACGGCATGGCGTGCGCCATCCACCAATGCGTGTAAACAGATGACCAGGGTTTCCCGCGTGCCCTTCATAAACCAGCAGGCAACCACCAGCACGCCGATCACTGCGAACACGATTCCGATGCCCAGCCGGAAGAAGCCGACGCAGAGAATCCCCAATGCGATCCAGAATGCGCAGCGCAAGGCGTAGTTCGACACTTTGAGGATGATCGCCGAGCCGAGAATCACAATAGCCGTCAATGCCAGCCCGACCATGCCGGAGAACAGCGGAGTGCGCCCGGAAAACAGCAGATAGACCAGGACTGCCAGTGGAATCAGCAGATACCAGTTTTCCTTGACCGCGCCCCAGGCACTCGGGCATTGATCCTTGGGCAGGCCCTTGAGGTTCGAACGCTTGGCTTCCAGGTGAACCATCCAGAACACCGAGCCGAAATACAGGCACGCGGGTATCAGCGCGGCCTTGGCGATTTCCACGAACGGCACGTTGATGGTCTCGGCCATGATGAACGCCACCGCGCCCATCACCGGCGGCATGATCTGGCTGCCCATGCTGGACGTGGCTTCCACACCACCAGCAAATGCCGCCTTGTAGCCAAAGCGTTTCATCAATGGAATGGTGAACTGTCCGGTCGTCACGACGTTGGCAATGCCCGAGCCGGTGATGGTGCCCATCAAGGCTGACGACACCACCGCAACTTTTGCCGGACCGCCCAGCTTGTGACCGAACAGGCCCATGGCGAAATCGGTGAACAGCTTGATCATGCCG